>NZ_CP022436.1:3797664-4114136 GCF_002224285.1 Arthrobacter sp. YN
TCCTTGGAGCCGGGCTGAACGAGCTCGATGGCCAGCATGGCGCCGCGGCCGCGGATGTCGCCAACCACGGAAACTTCTTCAGACAGTTCGCGGAGCTTGCCCAGGGCGAGCTCTTCGATGTGGCGGGCGCGGCCGTTGAGGTCGTGCTGTTCCATGGTGTCGATGGCTGCCAGTGCTGCTGCGCAAGCAACCGGGTTGCCACCGTAGGTGCCGCCGAGGCCGCCCGGGTGGACGGCGTCGAGCAGGTCGGCGCGGCCGGTGATCGCGGACAGCGGGAGGCCACCGGCGATGCCCTTGGCCATGGTGATGATGTCCGGGACAACACCTTCGTGGTCAACGGCGAACCATTCGCCCGTGCGGCAGAAGCCGGACTGGACCTCGTCTGCGATGAAGACGATGCCCTTTTCCTTGGCCCACTCGGACAGTGCCGGGAGGAAGCCTTCGGCCGGGACGATGAAGCCGCCCTCGCCTTGGATGGGTTCGATGATGATGGCGGCCACCTGGTCGCCACCGATCTGCTTCTCGATCATGGTGATGGCGCGCTTGGCGGCCTCGGCACCGGTGATCTCCGGGTTTTCTTCACGGAACGGGTAGCTCATGGGCATGCGGTAGACCTCGGGCGCGAACGGGCCGAAGTTGGTCTTGTACGGCATGGCCTTGGCGGTGAGTGCCATGGTCAGGTTGGTGCGGCCGTGGTAGGCGTGGTCGAAAGCTACGACGGCGTCACGGCCGGTGGCCAGGCGTGCAACCTTGACGGCGTTCTCCACGGCTTCAGCGCCGGAGTTGAACAGCACGGTGCGCTTGGCGTGGTCGCCCGGGGTGAGGCGGTTGAGCTGCTCGGCAACTGCAACGTAGCCCTCGTACGGGGTGACCATGAAGCAGGTGTGCGTGAAGTGTGCAGCAGCTTCCTGGACAGCGGCGACGACGGCGGGGTCGGACGCGCCGACGCTGGTCACGGCGATGCCGGAGCCCAGGTCAATAAAGGAGTTGCCGTCGACGTCGCGGATGATGCCGCCGTCGGCGTCTTCAACGTAGACGGGGACGCCTGAGGCGACGCCGGCAGCAACGACGGCGGCGCGACGCTCGGCCAGTGCCTGCGACTTGGGGCCGGGGAAGGCGCCGTTGATGTTGCGCTTCTGCTCGATGCGGTACGAGAGTTCGTTCGCGGTGGTGGTCATGGGGTGGTTGCCTTTCTGGGAAATTCGTACGGGTGGGGCGAACGCGCTACGCGTCGAGTGCACTCATCACGTGCTTGATGCGCGTGTAGTCTTCCACGCCGTACATGGAGAGGTCCTTGCCGTAGCCGGACTGCTTGAAGCCGCCGTGCGGCATCTCTGCCGTCAGGAGGATGTGGGTGTTGATCCAGACCGCGCCGAAGTCCAGGTCGCGGCTCATGCGCATGGCTGTGCCGTGGTCGGTGGTCCAGACGCTGGAGGCCAGGGCGTATTCGACGTCGTTGGCCAGCTCGAGCGCTTCGGCTTCCGTGCTGAACTTCTGGACGGTGATGACCGGACCGAAGGTTTCCTTCTGCACGATGTCGTCGGTCTGCTTGGCGCCGGAGATGATGGTGGGCTCGAAGAAGAAGCCCTTCTCGCCTGCACGGTGGCCGCCGGTTTCGATCTTGCAGTTGGCCGGGAGGTGTTCCACTACCGAGGTGACGGCGTTGAAGTGGTTCACGTTGTTGAGCGGGCCGAAGTAGTTGTCTTCGTCGTTCTGCGAACCGGTGTGCAGCGTCTTGGTGTGTTCCACCATGGCTGCCACGACGTCGTCGTGAACGGAGTCCTCCACCAGCACGCGGGTGATGGCGGTGCAGTCCTGGCCGGCGTTGAAGAAGGCGAACTCGGCGATGGCCGCGGCGCTCTTCTTGATGTCGGCGTCCTTGAAGACGATGGCCGGAGCCTTGCCCCCAAGTTCCAGGTGTGCGCGCTTGAGGCCCTTGGCTGCGCCGCTTGCCACGGCGATGCCGGCGCGGACGGAACCGGTGATGGAGACCAGGCCGGGGGCCTTGTGGTCCACCATCATGGCGCCGGTTTCACCGGTGCCGAGGACTACGTTGAGGACGCCGGCCGGGAAGATCTCCCCGGCGAGGCGTGCCAGCACCAGGGTGGATTCCGGGGTGGTGTCGGAGGGCTTGAGGACAACGGTGTTGCCGGCTGCCAGGGCGGGGCCGATCTTCCAGATGGCCATGAGGAACGGGTAGTTCCACGGCGCAACCTGGGCGACGACGCCGATTGGTTCGCGGCGCACGTAGGAGGTGTGGCCCTCGAAGTATTCGCCTGCGGACTTGCCTTCCATGATGCGTGCTGCACCGGCGAAGAAGCGGAGCTGGTCGGCGCCGGCGGCAACTTCCTCGGAGGCGATCAGGGAGCGCACCTGTCCGGTGTTACGGTGCTGGGCGTCAACGAGTTCGTCGCTGTTGGCCTCCACGGCGTCGGCAAGCTTGAGCAGCATGAGCTGGCGCTGGCCGGGGGTAACGTGCTTCCAGGTCTTGAACGCGTCGGCCGCTGCGGTCATGGCAGCATCGACGTCGGCCTGCACCGAAATGGGCGACTTGGCAACGATTTCCCCGTTGGTGGGGTTCACGATGTCCAGGAGACCCGTACCTGCCGGCGTAACGAATTCGCCGTTGATGAAGTTCTGCAAGGTTTGAACCACGGTGTGCAACCTCTTTCGGTGTCTGGGCATGGGTTTTAGCTGATCAGAGCCTATGCCAGGGAGGGGGTGCAAGGAATAGTCAGCTGCACACACAAGAAGCCCTCGCTTAGTGCGCTTGACCAGCGCCGGGTTACGCTTTTAAGCATGGCAATGTCCCTCGCTTCCCTCGTCGCTGTCCCCTCCCTGAAACTCCGCCAGGCCGGCCTCGCCGAAACGACGTGGAACCAGGACATCAGCTGGGTTGCCGTGACGGAACTGGAGGACCCGCAGCGCTTCCTCAGCGGCGGGGAACTGGTTCTCACCACGGGGTTGCGCCTCAAGAGCGCTGCGGACCAGCGGCGCTTTGTCCGCCAGGTCCAGCGCGCAGGCGCCGTGGGCATTGGCTTCGGCATTGGCCTGACGCATGAGGCCGTTCCTGAGGCGCTGATTGCAGAAGCCAACCGTTGGGGCCTTCCGCTGGTGCAAGTGCCCTACGAAATCCCCTTCATCGCCATTGGAAAACTGGTGGCAGAGTCGCACTCAGCGGACCACTATTCCAATCTGGAACGGCTCCTCGCCGGGCACCAGATCCTGGCCCGCTCACTCCTCACCGGCGGCGGCCTGAACGAACTCCTCAAGCAACTGGGCAGCATGCTCCGCACTGACGTGGTGCTCACCCAGTTCAGCGCGCAGCTCTACAACAGCGTGGCCGGGAAGCCGGCGCCGACGGCGGATGGTTGGGCGTCGTATCCGATTCCCACCGGCCGCAGGGATGCCTGCACCCTCTGGCTCCGGCAACCGTTTGTGGACTCGGGAATTGTCAGTTACGCGCAGAACCTCATCAGCGTGGAGCTCAACAACATGGTCAAGCAGCGTCAGTCCCAGCGGGCCATGGCGGGCCAGGTATTGGACGACGTCATCCACGGCACCCTCGAAACCATCGAAGCCGCCCGGCGTTTGGCCGGCGTTGGAATCAACAGCACGAGGAAGAACGTAGTGCTGGTTGCGGAGTCCGCGGCACACCATAAGCAACTGGTCAGCATTTCCCTGCCCCAAGCAATGGAAGCCGGCATCAGCGCCGTCGTCGGGAAGGACCTGGTCACTGTCATCAGCGACGACGGCAGTTCCGCCACTGCCTTGGCCAAGAGCCTCAGTGATCACCTTCAGGAGGCCGGCATCCATGCCGTGATCGGCATCGGCGGCGCCTACACGAAGCCGAACGGTTTGCGCTGGAGCTACTTTGAAGCGCGCGACGCCGTGGCGCACGGCTTGCCGGTCAACGAGCCTGAACGCCTGAGCCTGACGTCCCTGTTGCTCGCCAGCGAGGACGTTCCTCTCGCCGACATGGCCAGCGAGTCCCTCACGCCGCTGCGGAAATTCGACGCCGCGCACGGGGCCGAACTGGTGGCCACGCTGGAAAGCTACTTGAACCACAACGGGTCAGTGGCTGCAGTGGCGGAAGCCCTGACGTTGCACCGGAATACGGTGCGGTACCGTCTTGCACAGATCACCGAGTTGACGGGCTACGACCCCTCCCAGACGCCGGACCGGGTGCAGCTGTGGCTAGCCTTGGCGGTGCAGCGCCTGGGTTCACGCAACCCTCGCTGAGCGGGCCTGCTTCGGCTAGCCCACAGTCCCTGGCGGAGAGCTTCGCCACAAAACTCTGGACATTAGACGTCAAACGTCTAACCTTTAAATATGGTGACGACTTCTCTGACGACAACTACAGGAAACATCCCTCTGGTCTCCCCCGCGCAAGCGGTCCCTAAGACGCGTGTCGTCGCCGTCGTCGGCATTATTGCCGTGGTTCTTATCGGTCTGAACCTTCGGGCGGGCATCACCAGCGCCGCCGCACTGTTCCACGAACTGCAGCAGGTGCTGGGCTACGGCGCTCTGGTCGCGTCCATCCTGCCGTCCATCCCGCTGCTGTGCTTTGCTGTCGCAGGCATGGGAACCTCGTGGTTGACCCGGCGTGTGGGTGTCGAGAAAGCCATTGCCATCGCTTTGGCGCTGCTGGCCGGCGGCTTGCTGGTGCGTGGCGTTCCGGTGACCGGCGCCCTCCTTGGTGGCACCGTCCTGGCCATGTCCGGACTGGCGGTTTGCAATGTGGCCATGCCGTCGTTCATCCGCGAGCACTACTCCGAGCGCACCTCAATGATGACCGGCCTTTACACGTTCACCATGTCCGGCGGCGCCACCTTCGCCGCAGTCGTCAGCGTTCCCTTGGCGCAGGAACTCGGCTCACCCTCCATGGGTCTGGCTGCCTGGGGCCTGCTGGGTGTCGCAGCCCTCCTCGGCTTCCTGCCGATAGTCCTGCACACCCACCGGAACTCCACCAAGACTGATCGGCCGCGGGTCTCCATGTGGCCGCTGCTCCGCACCCGGCTGGGCATTCTGATCACCGCGATCTTTACGTTCCAGGCCTTCCTGGCCTACGCCGTGATGAGCTGGTTCGCTTACATCCTCACTTCCCAGGGCCTCAGCGCTTCAGAGAGCGGCCTGCAGTTTGGTGTCATGCAGCTGGTCTCCGTAGCTGCCGGCATGATCCTTCTCGCCTTCGGCTCCCGGCCCGGCATGCTCCGCCCCGCGCTGTATCTCGCCAGCAGCTCAACGTTGCTGGCCATTGCCGCCATGATCTGGCTGCCGACGTCGTTGGCCGTTGTTCCGGCCGTGTTGTTCGGCTTCGGCTTGGGCATCTTCCCGCTGGTTTTGGTGATCATCAGCCGCAGCGGACGGTCGACGGCGGAAACCACCGCGCTCTCCACCATCGCCCAATCGCTGGGATACTTGATTGCGGCAATCGGCCCCTTTGGCATGGGCCTGCTCCACAGCGCCACGGGCGGCTGGGTGCTGCCGCTGAGCCTGTTGTCCATTGTGGCCGTAGCGCTCATGGTCACCTGCCACCTGCTCACCAGCAAGCGCACTGCCACCAAGACCGGACCGAGGACTGCATGACCCTGACTCCATCGCATCGCCCGGCTCTGGCCGAGGAGATTACTTCCAAGCTGCGGGACATGATCAAGTCCGGCGAATGGCCGCTCCAGGAGCGCATCCCTGCGGAGCCCGAGCTGATGTCCACCTTGGGTGTTTCGCGGGGAACCCTGCGGGAGGCCATCAAGGCGCTGGCCCACTCCGGCATGCTGGAGGTCCGACGCGGCGACGGCACCTATGTCCGGGCCAACAGTGAGATGTCCGGCGCGGCCCAGCGGATGTACTTGGAGCACACCCAGGAACACATTGTGGAAGTCCGGCTCGGCCTGGACACCCAGGCTGCCCGCCTGGCCACCAAGCACGCCACCGCCGAAGACCTGGCCGAAATGCGACGTCTCCTGGCGCTACGCCACGATGCTTGGCAGGCCGAGGACTATCCCACGTGGGCCAGCGCCGACTGGGAATTCCACGAGCGCGTTGCCTTGGCGTCAGGGAATCCCCTGCTGCACCAGTTGTACGTTTCGTTCGGTGGCGTGTTCCACAACGACCTCCTCCGGCAGCAGCGCAAGGGCGGCTTCAACGGCATCCCCCGCGAGGGCCACGACGAATTGGTTGATGCCCTCGAAGCCCACGATCCCGACGCGGCCGTCAGCAGCGTCTACCGGAACCTCGACTACTGCTCGGACCAGGCGCCGCGGTAGCTTTTGCTGTTTACGGCACTGTCTCGATTCCGGCTCCGGCGGCGTCCCTGAACCTGGCATTGATCAGGACCACCTCGCGCCCGGCCCGATCCAGCAGGCTCGCGGCAACACTCGCCCGGTATCCCGTGGCACAGTGCACCCAAATCCTCTGATCCGGCAGTTCGGTGATCCTCCCGAGGAGCTCGTAGACGGGCACGTTCAGCGCACCCTTGATATGGGATGTGTTGAACTCGTCCGGACGCCGGACGTCCAACACCACGTCCTCCGGCTTCCGCTCGCTTGCAAAGAGGTTCCAATCTCCGTGCTCATAGCTCACCCGGGGAGATTGCGGTGCCAGGGCTCCGATGTCCAGACCCGTTGAGTCAGGCCCGACGGCGGCATCCGGGCTGTCGATGCCGATCCTCGCCAGGTCGCGGATCGCCTTATCAACCTCGCCGCGTGGGCCCAGCAACGTGAGCTGCTGGTTCCACGGGATCACCCAGCCGAGGTAACTGGTGAAGTTGTCCCCGCGACCGTATTCGAAGCTCACGCTGCCTTGAAGGTGGGTATCAGCGAAAGCCACGCGGTGGCGCAGATCCACCACCCACTCCCCTGCCCTCAACCGCCGGCTCAGCTCCACGGGATCAACGGAGTCCGGAACTGTCAGGTCCGGGCGGCCCGGTCCGGCCGCATTCAGTGGGCTCATGTGGGCGTAGTAGGCAGGATAGGCGGAGATATTCTCCAGCAACTCTGCAACGAAGTGGTCCTCGTGGGGATCCGTCAGGGCGTGGTTGGACTTTGCCTGCTCAGCAATTGTGGACGATTCCTGGCGGCTCGCGGGACCTATGGAACAGAACGAACCAAATCCATGGGTCGGGTACAGCGCTGCCTCCGGACGGGCCGCGTCCACCAGGCGCCGCACGGAGGAATACTGGTCATGGGCCAGCTTTGCCGTGTCATGAGGGGAAACCAAGTCCGTCCGCCCTACCGAACCATAGAGCAAGCTGCCGCCGGAAAACACAGCCTCCAACCCGCCGTCGTAGGTGTCATCCCTCACCACGTAAGAGAGGTGCGTGTGCGTGTGGCCCGGCGTCGCAACGACCGAAACCGAGAGCCTGCCGACGCGCAGGACCTGGCCGTCAGTGACGGGAACCCTCACAAACGAAACCTCATCGGCCGCGTTCACCAAGTACGCGGCACCGTGCTTCTCCGCCAGAACCAAACCACCGGTGACGTAGTCATTGTGCAGGTGCGTTTCGGCCACATGCGTGATCCGGACGCCGGCTTCACGGGCAGCCTTTTCAACCCGGTCAATGTCCCGTTGGGGGTCTATCACCACCGCCACAGTGCCGTCATGCACCAGGTAGCTGCGGTCCCCCAACTGGGGAGTTTCGATGACGACGACGTCCATGGTTCAGGGTACAGCCGGAGCTTGTAACGGAAGCAGAGGAGCCTACTATGGTGATCCCTGCAGCTACCAGGAATCCCCATGGCTACAGGCCTCTTGAGTCAGCCCCTCTTTACCTCAGGTTATGGAATCCTGATTCTCTTCATCGCTCGGGGTCTCCTGAGCCCAGAAACCGGTTCCTCGAAATTGCGATGTTCCAAGAAATGAGAATACCGAGAACTGTTGCAGATGCTAGTGAAAATGCCCCCTCTACCAGCCACTGCAAGAAAATTGAGTTAGTGCGCTGGCCCAGCTCAGTTTCTGGTTGCCCAATAATGATGGCGATAATCATCGTCATGCCCAATGTGATGGTTGCTCCCCAAAGTGGGGCCACCGAGCCATTCGATTTTTGAGGCGAGAAACGGTCGCGGAAAACCCCCATTGTGACTGCACTGAGAATCACTGCTGCTAGCTGGTATTCCCATGCCGCCCTCGGAACCATGGCTTGAATAGGGTTGCCTAGAAAATCCGTAATGATCCCGTCCTGGGCGTTTCGAATTTGGATCGAAAGGAAACCAAGGGCAAGTATCCAAGCAACTGTAACCATCATCGACCCGAGCGTTCGAATAACGCTGGTGCTGGGCACGTTGCCTAGTCCAATCGGTTAAGAACGAACGCACGCTTTGATGTGCTTCGCGGCAGTTCGACCGTGAGAGGCAAGTCTTCGAGGCCTTCAACCAGGAGCAGGCCGCTTGCCCGATTACTCTTAACCGAATCTGCCCGCAGGGACTTCGATGTGGGGTTGGCTTCCAGTTCGACATCAGCGGGCACCAGATAAGCGGTAACTCCCTTCGCGTTAGCGGCTGACTGATCGCCCCAGAGATGGAGTGAAAGACCACTCTCATTGAAGTGGGCCCGTGTCATGCAAGCCGTTCCGATGTTTCCTGCCGGCGCCTCGAGGGATACGACCATGCAGACTTCTGACCGATCAGAGCTCACAGCCGCATAGTACGACGCGCTTTCTGTCTTCTTTAGCAGGCGCATGGAATCTGTCGCCAGGTCCGATAAGGCATGGCTTGCGGTTACAGCTGAAGGGGGCAGGTCTATTGCCCGCTGTTCTTGGCCTAGCGCAGGGACCAAAACGTCCGGATCCAGCGAACCCTCTTTGGTCGCGAGGGCCGGGGACGCGAAGATGGCCAACGCTACGCTGGAGATCGCGAGTGCGGCAGCGGCGGTCGAGCGTAAGTGCTTTGATGAAAAAGTCATTTGCTACTCCTGAAGGAAGAGGGATCGAAAGCCAGGTCTTAAGTGCAAGACGGCTTATTGTCGTGACCTGGCACAGTCAACCCCTGTTGTCCCTTGAATTTGAAGCCCGTAGCCCCACCAGCAGTCGCCGTGAGTCAAAGCGGCAGGCAGAAAGCGGCGACTACGATGTCGCCATCATGAGGGAATGTTTACATCTTTCTGATCATTGCACCAGTTAATCATTTCTGGAGTGTTAATAATCCCGAATTCGGAGAAATATCTGGATTTCCGCGTCACGAAACAGCAAAAGCCGTTTCGCGCATTGCGATCTTCGTGCCGCATGATGTGGCAGCTCTGGTCTTGGAAACCGATGCTGATCCATGCAAAACGACCCATCCTGGTTGGTCCAGGCTGGGTCTTCGATTGATGCTGAACAGATTGGTAGGCGTAGCGAACACATACTTGAGCGGCCTCTACGGGCAACTGCTCGGATAACGAACTAGCTCCAGATATAGCTACTCCCCGAAAGGCAGAACTGATTTCTCAGTTCTGCCTTTCGGGGAGCAGTTAGATGGGATGACCCCCGCGTAGTTTTAGACCTGTGCGGCTACGCCATCACGGGAGATGTTGACCATGTCCTCGCGCGGCACCACCTTGATGCGCTCACGCTTGACCTCAACACCGTGGGAGGTGCCGGCCTCGGTGGCTGCTGCGCCGAGCGCGAGCTCGTGGGCATCCAGTGCCAGCCAGCCTTCCCAGCTGGTGAACTTCACACCGCGGGCGTCGAGCAGATCCACGACGGCGTCCGCTGCGGGAACCTCGGCAACGGGAAGGTTCTCGCGGTCCTCCAGCAGGTACGTGACAGTTTCGAGGGCATCGCCCTTGGTGTGGCCGATGAGGCCCACCGGACCGCGCTTGATCCAACCCGTTGCGTAGAGACCCGGAACATGCTGGCCGTCGGCGTCCAGGACGCGGCCGCCGTCGTTGGTGACGACGCCCTTCTTGTGGTCGAATTCGACGTCCGGCAGGGCCGAACCGAAGTAGCCGATGGAGCGGTATACGGCCTGGACCGGGTAGTCGATGAACTCGCCGGTGCCGCGGGCATTGCCCGTGCCGTCAAGCTCGGTGCGCTCGAACTTGATGCCGGCAACCTTGCCCGGGGTTTCCGGGGAGTCCACGATTTCCACCGGGCTGTGCAGGAAGTGCAGGTGCAGGCGGCGGGAAGCGGTGAGCTCGGAGAGGTCCTCTGGCTGCTCGGCGATCCAGTTGGTCAGCGTGCCAACCATGGTCTTGGTCTGGTTGTTGGTCTGGACCTGGCGGTCGGACTCTTCGTCGAATTCGAAGTCCTCGGCGTAGAGGATGATGTCTACGTCCTTGGAGTGCGAGAGTTCGCGGAGTTCCAGCGGGGTGAACTTCACCTGTGCCGGGCCACGGCGGCCGAAGACGTGGACGTCGGTGACCGGGGAGTTCTTCAGGCCGGCGTAGACGTTGTCCGGGATTTCGGTGACCAGGAGGTCATCGGCGTGCTTGGACAGGACGCGTGCGACGTCGAGGGCTACGTTGCCGTTGCCGAGGACAGCGATTTCCTTGGCGTCCAGTGGCCATTCGCGGGAAACGTCCGGGTGGCCGTCGTACCAGGAGACGAAGTCGGCGCCGCCAAAGGAGCCTTCAAGTTCGATGCCCGGGATGTTCAGGTCCGCGTCCTTGATAGCGCCAGTGGCGAAAATGACGGCGTCGTAGTGCTTGCGGAGGTCCTCGATGGAGATGTCCGTGCCGTAGTCCACGTTGCCGAAGAAGCGGATGTCGCCGCGGTCCAGCACCTTGTGCAGGGCATTGACGATGCCCTTGATGCGGGGGTGGTCCGGTGCCACGCCGTAGCGAATCAGGCCGTACGGTGCCGGGTAACGGTCGAAGAGGTCGATGCTGACGTTAAGTTCGCCGCTCTTGACGGCCTCGCTCTTGGTCAGGATGTCCGCTGCGTACACGCCGGCCGGGCCGGAGCCGATGACGGCGATGCGAAGCGGACGGTCCGCAGAACCTACGGGGGTGCTAATTGACACGGCTGTGTTCCTTCTTCTTCTCAGTTACTGCGGACGCGGGGACGATTTGGGGTAATAGTGCTGTAGTCAGCGGTCTTGAAGTGCTGCGGTGCAAAGGGGCTGACACGGACAACATCGCCGATCACAATGACCGCCGGGTTGGCCACGCCGACGGCTTCCGCCTGGTCCGCGATGGTTCCCAGAGTGCCGATGGTGACGCGTTGGTCCGGCAAATACCCGTTCTCTACGATACCTACTGGCGTGTCCAAAGGCAGACCCGAGCCCGCCAGCGCAGCCGCGGAATCCCGCAATTGCGCTACTCCCATGAGCAACACCACAGTGTGATCGGGGCGTGCGGGGACTTCGGACAGCTCTTCGTGGCCGGTCACCACGCTGAAGCCCTTGGCCAAGCCACGGTGCGTCACGGGAATACCGGCAGCGGCCGGAACAGAGATTGCCGATGTCACGCCGGGCACCACTTCAACCTCGACGCCGTTCTGCCGGCAGAACTCTGCTTCCTCGCCGCCACGACCCAGTACGTAGGGGTCGCCGCCTTTGAGGCGGACCACCCGGTTGCCCTGCAGGGCTTCGTCCACCAGGATCCGGTTGATCTCCAGTTGCGGCACGGGATGGTGGCCGGGCGTCTTGCCAACCTCGATCACGCGGACATCCGGAGCCAGTTCCTTAAGCAGCTCGCGCGGGCCAAGACGGTCAGCAACCACGACGTCGGCCTGGCCCAGCAGGCGTCTGCCACGGACGGTGATGAGGCCCGAGTCGCCAGGTCCGCCGCCCACCAAGGCGACAGAACCAGCCGGAGTCTTACCGGCCGCGTCCGGCTTGCGGTGGCGTCGCAGCGGAAGGTCACCTGTTTCCAGGGCAGTGGCAACTGCATTGCGGAGAGCCATGGCACGGCGCGGGTCTCCCCCGGCGTTGATGGCGATCTTGACGTCATCAACCACGGCGACGGCGGGTGTCCACGCGGCTGATGCTTCGTGGTCGGATGCATTGACGCACCAGATGCGCTGCGCCTCGGCGTCGGCCGATACCTGGGTGTCCACAGCGGCAGTGCCAGTGGCGGTCTGGACGAACCAGACGCCGTCGAGGTCTGACGTGCGGTACTCGCGCGGCTCCCAGGTGAGGAGGCCGGAAGCTGCGAGTCCGCGAAGGTTATCGGTGGCAACGGGAGCTACCACGGTGACTTTCGCGCCGGCGTCGAGCAGTCCCTTGGCACGGCGTTCCGCAACGGGGCCGCCGCCCACCACCAGCACCGGGCGGCCGAGCAGCCGCAGCGCGGTGGGGTAAATGTCCTGTATTGCCATGAAAAAACTGTAGGGCGGCTCCGTAACATGCTTCAAAGGCTCAGAAACACCCGGTAACGCTGGGTAATCCTGCGTCACATATCTCCGCGGTCAGCCCGGAGAAACCCTGTCTTTAAGCGTCAGATAGTAGGCCCGCTGCTCTTTGCCCAGATGCTCGATGGCGTAACGAAGGGTGGTTCGGGGCATGGTGGCGGCGTGCTCGTCCAGGAACGCCAGCAGGCGTTCGCGGCTGCTGCGCCCTGCGTCGCGGACCCAGCCGCCTACTGCTTTGTGGATCAGGTCCTCTTTGTCGCCGAGCAGGATTTCGGCGATGGCAAAGGTGTCGTCCAGTTGGCCTTCACGAATGAATGCCGACGTCGCGACGATGGACGTCCGGCGCTCCCACATACTGGCTGATCGGGCCAAGCCATACAGCGGGTCCCGCGGTTTATCCATAAGCCAGCCACCCACCACGTTTCCCGCTCCCAGGTCCACCAGGTCCCAGTTGTTGATGCGATCGTGGCGGCGCAGGTACATCTCGTAGAGGTTGCGGCGCCGCTGTTCCGTGGTCTTCTTTTTCTGCGTTTGGAGTGCCATGATCTTCACGGCTCCAGCCCTGGCCTCGTGGATGTCCTGCTCCAGGAGCTTCTCGATCTCCTCCGGTGGCATGGCTGCAAATTCCTTGGCCAGTGTGAAAACCTCGCCCATGCGGACGCCAAGGAAGAAGTCGCCCTCGGCGTAGTTACCCTTGCCGGTCTTGAAATAGCGCTGGTATTTGGCTTGCTCGACGTCGGACTGCCGGGCTTGGAGCCGCGCGAGGAACTCGACGGCGGTGGGCTCGGTTCCCGGCGCCAACGCCGCTTTGGGTGCCTTCCCTGCCTTGGGGGTCATCCCTCCATCATGCGCCTAAAACACCGACCAGCCAGTACGTGTGGTGAATTCGTCCAGCGCTGCGACACCCGCCACCGAATTCCCGGACCTTCCCAGACCGGGGCTCCACACGCTGATGGAGCACTTGTTCGGAACCACAGCCACGATGCCGCCGCCCACGCCGCTCTTGCCCGGAAGGCCCACGCGGTACGCGAATTCGCCCGCGGCGTCGTACGTTCCACACGTGAGCATGACGGCGTTGATCCTCTTGGTCTGCGCCGGTGACAACAGCAGTGTCCCGTCTGCGCCCAGGCCGTTGGAGGCGAGGAACCGGGTTGCGAGCGCAAGGTCTTCGCACGTCATGGCCACTGCGCATTGCTTCGCATAAGAGTCCAGGACATCCTCCACAGGGTTCTCCAGGTTGCCGCAGCTTGCCAGGAAGTGGGCCAAGGAAGCATTGCGGTGGCTGTTGGCCAGTTCCGAGCCAGCCACGTGGTGATCGGTATCGATGCTGTCCTTGCTGGTCTCCTGGCGCATCAAATCCCGCACGGCGTGGGCGGCGTTTCCTGTCAGGCTCAGGAGCCGGTCCGTCACAACTATTGCACCGGCGTTGATGAACGGATTTCGGGGAATGCCGTCTTCGCTTTCCAACTGGACCAACGAATTGAAGGGGTTGCCCGACGGCTCCCGGAACACCCGTTTCCAAATGCTGTCCCCGTCGAAGGCCAGCACCAAGGCGAGCGCAAAGACCTTGGAGATGCTTTGGATGGAAAAGTCCACGTGGGCATCTCCGGCTGAATAAACTTCGCCGTCACGGGTGGCCACCGAAATGCCGAATTGTTGGGCATCCACGGCCCCAAGCTGGGGGATGTAGTCAGCCACGTTTCCCTGGCCGACATGCGGCTGCACGGCCCCGACGATGTCGTCGAGGAGATTCTGGATATCCATGGTTTCTAGACCTTGGTCCCTGCGTAGGTCCAGAGCCTGATCTGGAGGTGTGCCAGCAGGCGTTCATCCGCGGAGTGCAGGTCCAGGCCAGCCACCTCGCAGGCGCGGCGGAGCCTGTAATGAACGGTGTTGCGGTGGACAGCCAATTCCTCGGCGCACCGGTTCACGTCGCCAAAGAACTCCAGATAAGTCAGGAGGGTCAGCGCGAATTCCGGATAGCGGCTGCACAGCCGGGTAATTCCTCCATGACGCAAGGTGGTCCGGGATTCCATCAAATCCAACAATTCCCTGGTCAGGACGGTTGTTTCCACGTCGCTGTACGAGGCCACGCGAACGTCCGGCGTTGCCTCCATGACTTTGAGGACGCTGCGCACGTGATCAAGGGTGGCATGCAGGGCGTCCAGGCGCGGAACGATGGGACCAACTGCTGCCTGCACCTGGAAGTGAAGGTGGGTGGTGGCATCACGAACAATGGTGTTGACCAGGCGGTTGATGGCGGGGACGGATTTCAGTGGGTCCACGTCGGGCAGGATGATGGCCGTTTCCATTCCGAGGGCCCCTACCACCGCGCCCGGTCGGTAGGCTGCTGCATGGATTGATGCCACCTTGGAGAGCTCTCCCCTGCGGAGCTGAAGCCCCGCCGCGCTCTGGCTCAGCCCGCCCGCCGAGATCAGCACTAAAGCCGCTGGCTTCGACGGATCGATGCCTGCCGATTGGGCCTGCGAATGGACTTGGGCCGTGCCACTGAGCAGGCTGGACACCCGGTCCTCGCGCATCGACTGGGACTGCTCATTGCGGTGGCGTACCAACTCGATGGCGGCGTGCCGGGCCGCACCCACCATGATGCGGTCCGTGTTGGCCGCCAAGGGTTCAGCACCTTCCTGCAACCAGATGTAACCCATGACACGGCTGCCCGCGTGAATGCCGATTGCCACACGTTCACGAAGACCCGCATCAAGGTTGGCTTCCACATGGACAGGCGCTTCAGTGGCCTGCAGGTGCTTATAGACCCCTGATTCCTTCAGGAGTTTTTGGTACTTTTCAGGGCCTCGCCTCGCCAGGATGGACAGACGGCGGAGCTCGTCAACGTCATTGGATGCCGGTGAGTACGCAAGCACCCTGTTGCCCGGATCTTCGATCACCACGTGGCCATTGGTCAGTGTGGCCGTGGTTTGGGCGATCGCGAACAAGTCGCGGTGAACTGACGTGGGGGTTTCGCCTGGCACATCGTTCTCACGGACCCGGTCCAACGCGATGCTCTCGAACTTATCCCAGCGGAGCCCCGGGGCAACAGCCACCAGTCCAATGCCGGTCGGTTGGAGCAACTCTGCTGCGGCTTCCAACTCGCGTTCACTGCCCTTGACCGCAATTGCCGTGGGACGGCCCGCCATGATGCGGCGGAGTGCAGGGAGCGCCGCACGCCCTCGAACGCCGATCAACATGACCAGGGCCCCTGGGCGGATCTCGTCGTCGTCTTCAGCATCAACAATGACAGTTTCGCGAACGGTTCTGTTGTCCTCTGCGGGGGCCAGCAGCAACCGGGCGTTGCCGACACCCAGGTCTTCCAGGACGTCGCTCAATACGGTGACGACGCCGTCGTCGTCAATTTCCAGGGCTTTCAACGAAGCTATCGCTTCCTCTCCACATCAGTTCCTTCAGCAGTACGCTTCCTCGCCATTGAGGGGCGTCGCCGGTACATGTACGCAAGCACGCACAGCGAGAAACATTACCGGCCCTCCAGAACACCAGTGTTGTCCCCCCGGCACAAGAGTCGGGCCCCTAATTTGGTTCGCCAGCCAATTTGTTGTCGACGGCAGCGACCTAGAGTTGGTGACTGTCCCACACCACAAAGACTGACTGCAGCGCGGCCATTTTCAGGCGCAACTGCGAGGCAGCCAGCCCCACGTTGTGGAGTATTGAGCCACCTGTGGTGGCAACGGAGTCAAAGGAGACCCCCGAAGTGATACCCACCCCTGCGTCCACACAAACCCTTCCTTCCCCAACAGACCTGGCTGCCAGTCCGCCGTCGAACGCTTTCGCCCAAGAGGAAGCCGGCTACCGCAAGACCCTCAAGCCCCGGCAGATCCAGATGATCGCCATCGGCGGTGCGATCGGTACCGGGCTCTTCATGGGTGCCGGAGGCCGCCTGAACGGATCCGGACCTGCGCTGGTCCTGGTCTATGCCGTCTGCGGATTCTTCGCGTTCCTGATCCTGCGGGCACTGGGCGAGTTGGTGCTGTACCGCCCCACCTCCGGCTCGTTCGTTTCCTATGCCCGCGAGTTCTACGGCGAGAAAATGGCCTACACCGCGGGCTGGCTCTACTTCCTGAACTGGGCCATGACCTCCATCGTGGACGTCACCGCCGTAGCCCTGTATGTGAAGTTCTGGGGCCAATATTGGGCACCCATCAACGACATCCCGCAGTGGTTGATCGCGTTGATTGCTTTGGTAGTGGTGCTCTCCCTGAACCTGGTGTCCGTGAAGATCTTTGGCGAGATGGAGTTCTGGTTCGCCATGATCAAGGTGGGCGCCTTGGTGACGTTCCTCGTGGTGGGAATCTGCTTCATTGTTTTCGGCGGACGGACGGACGTTGGCGTTCCGGGCTTCAACGTCATCGCTGAGAACGGCGGCATGTTCCCCATGGGCTCCGTGGCACCGCTCCTGGCCATCAGCGGCGTGGTATTCGCCTACGCCGCGGTGGAACTCGTGGGCACCGCGGCCGGCGAAACCGCCGACCCCCACAAGGTAATGCCAAAAGCGGTAAACACCGTGGTGATCCGCATCGGAGTGTTCTACGTGGGCTCCGTCCTGCTGCTCTCGCTCCTTCTTCCCTTCACGTCCTACAAGGCCGGCGAATCCCCCTTTGTCACCTTCTTCTCGCACCTCGGCGATCCGCAGGCCGGCGCCATCTCGGCGTCCGTGATGAAC
This sequence comes from Arthrobacter sp. YN, assembly GCF_002224285.1. Taxonomy (GTDB): domain Bacteria; phylum Actinomycetota; class Actinomycetes; order Actinomycetales; family Micrococcaceae; genus Arthrobacter. Next base: position 3,814,626 of record NZ_CP022436.1, read on the forward strand.
TTCGTGGTTCTCACCGCTGCGCTCTCCAGCCTCAATGCCGGCCTCTATTCCACCGGCCGCATCCTCCGCTCCATGGCAGTGAACGGCTCCGCTCCACAATTCACCGGACGGATCAGCGCGTCCGGAGTGCCCTACGGTGGCATCCTGCTGACAGCGGTCATCACCCTGGTGGGCGTTGGATTGAACGCCGTTGTCCCTTCGCAGGTCTTTGAGATCGTGCTGGAAATCTCGGCCGTGGGAATCATCGGCGGCTGGGCCACCATCATGCTCTGTCACATCAAACTCCAGCACTGGGTTCGCAGCGGCAAGGTGGTACGCCCGGCCTTTCGGCTGTTCGGAGCTCCTTTTACCTCCTACCTCACGCTCGGGTTCCTGGCCTTTGTCCTGGTCACGATGGGGTTCTCGGAAACAGGTCGCTGGGTGCTGGCCTCGTTGCTGGTGTTGGCTCCGCTGCTGATCGCCGGCTGGTACGCGTATCGCGGCCGCATCCGCACAGCCCTGACGTCCTAGACCCCTTTTCAGTTTGAAAGTGAAACACATGAGCACCCCTTCCCCGTCCCCCAAAATCGGCACCCCCAGCAGGGCCTGGCGGTCCCGAGCCGATGCGTGGGAGTTCCTGGGATACGCCCTCAGACAGCTCGCCTCGGCCACCTACCAGGAGTCCGGTTTGCTGTCCCAGATCGACCGGACTTTTGCCCTCTTGGCGGCGGTGGAACCGTATTGGGCCGAGCCTGGAGTCGACGCCGTGGCCCAGTTGCGCCAATTAATCGACGACGGCGAACCCCAGGCCGCGCTCCAGCTTCTGGGCGGTTTGTCCCACCTCCCGCTCGCTTCGTCCGGGGAAACAGCTGCGGTGCCGCGCGCTGAGCTCCCGGACGAGGAAGTTGTTGACCAGTCCGAGCCGGCGGAGCGGCCACGCTTTGAGGTCCTGGTGGTGGACACCATGGAGCCTGAAGAAGCCGAGGCGCTCAAGAACACCATGGCTGCGCAGCGCCGCCCTTCGGATGCGTTCACGTACACGGTCAACGTGGTTCCCAGCTATGAGGATGCCTTGGTGGCCATCATGCTGAACCCCGATATCCAGTCCGTTGTTCTTCGCCCGGGCTTTTCCCTCCGCAGCTCCCATCTCTTGGGCAGCGACCTCCGGAGGTTCCTGGCCCGGCATACCTCCGCAGACTTGCAGGACTCGCGACCCATCAGACGGATCCTTGCGCTGGCCGATGCAATTTCCGGGCTGCGGCCGGAACTGGACGTCTACTTGGTGGCAGGGGTTTCCATCGAGTCCCTGGCGGGATCCCTCACCAGGAAGTTCCGGCGGATTTTCCGGCGACAGGATCATCTGGACCTGCATCTGTCACTGCTGTCCGGGGTGGCCGAACGCTACGAAACACCGTTCTTCACGGCGTTGCAGGACTACAGCCGCCGCCCGGCCAGCGTCTTCCACGCCCTGCCGATTTCCCGGGGTGCGTCTGTAGGGACTTCACCGTGGATCCGGGACATGGCCGATTTCTACGGGACAAACCTGCTGTTGGCCGAAACGTCCGCCACCTCGGGCGGTCTGGACTCTTTGCTGGATCCGCACGGGTCCATCAAACGCGCACAGGAACTCGCTGCCCGGGCCTTTGGGGCGCAACGAACCTACTTTGTCACCAACGGCACATCCACGGCCAACAAGATCGTGCACCAGTCCCTGCTTGCCCCGGGCGATGTTGTGCTGGTGGACCGCAACTGCCACAAATCGCACCACTACGCCTTTGTGCTTGCCGGTGCCCGTGTGTCCTACTTGGATGCCTATCCCCTGGACAAGTACGCCTTTTATGGGGCCGTCCCTCTGGCCAGCCTGAAGCGCAGGCTTCTGGAGTACCGGCGGGCAGGCAGGCTTCACGAGGTGAAAATGGTGACCCTCACCAACTGCACGTTTGATGGTGTCGTCTACGACGTCGAAAGGGTCATGGAGGAATGCCTGGCCATCAAACCGGATCTGGTTTTCCTGTGGGATGAGGCGTGGTTTGCCTTCGCCCGCTCCCATCCGGTGTACCGCCGTCGAACCGGTATGGCGGCTGCAGCCGCCCTGGAAGCTTCCTTCAGCGATCCTGCCTACGCCGCCCGGTACGCGGAACAGGCCGCCGCCCTTCATGACCCGGTCACCGGCGAACCCGTTGATGACGAAGCCTGGCTCAACACCAGGCTGATTCCGGATCCTGCCAAGGCACGCCTCCGGGTCTACGCAACGCAGTCAACCCACAAAACGTTGACCTCGTTGCGGCAGGGTTCCATGATCCACGTGTATGACCAAGACTTCGCCGACTCCAACCGGGAGTCCTTCCGCGAGGCGTACATGACCCACACGTCCACCTCCCCCAACTACCAAATTCTGGCTTCCCTGGACATTGGCAGACGACAGGTGGAACTGGAAGGTTTCGGCCTGGTGCAACGGCAATCCGACCTTGCCGTATCCGTGGCCCAAGCCGTGGCCCGGCATCCCCTGCTGAAGAAGTACTTCCGTGTGCTGACCTCGCGGGACCTCATCGGTCCGCGCTATAGGGAAACCGGCTCCAGCATGCCGCTGCGGGATGGGCTGTCGGAGCTGGAGGACGCCTGGCAGCGGGACGAATTCGTTATCGATCCCAGCCGCCTCACGCTGGACATCAGTAAAACAGGGATCGACGGCGATACTTTCCGCCACAGCTACCTCATGGACGATCACGGCATCCAGGTGAACAAGACGTCACGGAACACGGTGCTGTTCATGACCAACATCGGCACGTCACGAAGCTCCGTGGCGTACCTGATCGAGGTCCTGGTGAAACTCGCTGAAGGCTTTGAGAATCCACATCCTTCGGCGCGGGCTCGGACGCTACCTGCCGCCTCCGACGCTTCCCGCCCGACTCCCCCGCTCCCGGACTTCAGCACCTTCGCCGCGCGCTTCCGTACGGATGATTCCTGCGAGGACGGTGATATCCGGGCCGCCTACTTTGAGAGTTACAAACCCGATTCCACGGTGTACTTGTCCGCGTCTGAGGTGGCTGCGGCGGTGGCCAAGGGACAGGAAGTGGTCTCGGCAGGGTTCGTTACGCCGTATCCGCCCGGGTTCCCCATCCTGGTCCCGGGGCAGGTGATCACCCGGCAGACTCTCGAGTTCATGGCTGCTTTGGATACGCGTGAAATACACGGGTTCGATCACGAACGGGGGTACCGGGTTTTCGTGGAGCCTGCTTCGTCTTCTGTTCTCGAGCTGGTGGCGGTGGCGTCCTAGGCTTTGGCGCTCCAACCGAAAGCAGGGGCGACGTGCTTGGCGACGTTGCCCAGCAGCTTGGCGTTGTAGTCGACGCCAAGCTGGTTGGGCACTGTGAGCAGGACCGTGTCGGCTGCTTGCACGGCTGCGTCGTTCGCCAGTTCGTCTGCTAGTTGATCCGGCTCGCCGATGTAGCTCTTCCCGAAACGGGACAACGCGCCGTCGAGAATTCCCACTTGGTCTTGGCTGTCCGCTTGGGCTCGGAGACCGAAGTAATGATTGTCGACGTCGTCCACGATGGGGATGACGCTGCGGCTGACGGAAATCCTTGGTTCAAAGTCGTGCCCTGCGGCGGCCCAGGCTTCGCGGAACATTCGGATCTGCTCTGCCTGCAGTTCGTCGAAAGGAACACCGGTGTCCTCGGTGAGGAGGGTTGAACTCATGAGGTTCATGCCTTGCTCTGCTGCCCAGACTGCAGTCTTCCGGGTTCCGGCGCCCCACCAGATTCTCTGCGGGAGGCCGGGTGACTGGGGTTGGATGGGCAGCAGACCTGTGGCCCCACCGGCGTAGTGCGGGTCCGCTTCGGCCACCCCGTGCCCGGCGATGGCTTTGCGGAACAATGCGGTGTGGCGGCGGGCCATGTCGCCGCCGTCCTCACCGTCCTCGGGGACGTAGCCGAAGTTCGCTGCTCCGTTCCGTGCGGGTTCGGGTGAACCACGGCTCACTCCGAGCTGCAACCGCCCATCACTGATGAGGTCTGTGGCTGCTGCTTCCTCGGCCATGTAGAGGCTGTTTTCGTATCTCATGTCGATCACGCCGGTGCCCATTTCGATCCGGCTGGTCCGTGCCGCAATAGCGCTCAGCAGTGGAAAGGGCGATGCTTGCTGCCGGGCGAAGTGGTGCACTCGGAAGAAGGCCCCGTCGATGCCCAGTTCCTCAGCGGCCACAGCGAGTTCGATGCCCTGTTTCAGGGCCTCCCCAGCCGTTGGCACGAGGGAACCCGGGACGCGGGCCCAGTGACCGAAGGAGAGGAAACCGATCCGTTTGTTGTGCATGTTCGGGACAACTCCGCGGGGGCCCGGAGAATTCCACGGAGCCGCTCGTCCAGCGTTCAGCGCTTTCCGAAAGTGATTCAGAATCCGTCGAGCGCGTTAGGTATAGTGGAGCCGTCGGGGGTTTATCTATTTGATGGAGTAAAATGAATTTCGACACGGGGGTTGCCGATCGTCTGATCGGTGCATGTCGAGACGCAGCGCGTACGTTGCAGGATCAACGCGGCGGGCGGGAAGCGATCTCGACTGCTGCTCTTACGGAATTCCGGGGCGTGTTCGCTGACTGTTTCCGGGAGAACGTTGCCGCTGAACGGGCGGCCCGTACGGAGCTGGTCCATATGTTGGAAGACGTTGCCCGTCGGGTACAGCAAGCGAAGAGCGCCGCGGAGGTTGAGCAGCGTCGCTTGGATCAGGTGACGGAGTGGGCGCTTGCCTCCGGTTGGGCGCGTGCTGGCGGCGGTTTTGCAGTGGATGTGGGGCCGCGCCCGTCGATGGAGGCGACTGACCGTCCGGTGGTGAGCGTGGAGACTGCACGGCAGGGGTTTCGTGTCTGGGCGAGTGGAAGCACTGGTGGGGCGAGTTCCGCTGATCCGGACACCTTGGACTCCGCAGTGTCAACCTTCAGGATCCAGGACGACTCAGACCGAGGCGCGGCCAACAGAGTCAGTGCAGCTGTGTCCGAGTTCGAGGACAAGTGCTCCTGGGTGCACTCTGATCTCGACGCTGTCCGTGGCGGGCTGCGACGGTTCCTGGAAGACAACCATCAGGACGCGACCCGGCTTTCCGACATCGCGTCGACGTTCCGTGCTGCCGGTGGGAGCGGTGACCTCGGGCAGATAACGGTATCGAACGGCGTTCTTGTGCTTGCAACGGCGCCGATGACCTTATCGGGCTCGGCGCTGCTGGGCTACTTGTCCACTGCCTCCGAGGCTGACGTGAAGGCATTGGCCACAATACCCGGATGGCAGCAGACCCTGCGAGGCATGGACCCATCGAAAATCGGGGCTTGGTGGGCGGGCATGAAAACGGGAGCCCACACTGCAGTGAACGAGTCCGGGTTCACGCAGGTACAGGAGCTGCTGCTGGCTGCGGCTCCGGCCATGTTCGGCGCTTTGGACGGGATGCCCGCACTGGCTAGGGTCCGGGCGAACCAGTTGAACGCGCCAAGCCTGCTCCGCGCGGCGGAGAAAGACCTGGAAACAGCCCGGAAATTGTCGGGGATCGGGCAAGCACACCACGACCCGAACCGAACAAAAATGCTGGAAAATGAGGTCGCCTATCTGAAGCAGGTGGAAGCTGGGCAAGTTCAGCTTTACCTCTATGACCGGGACCAGTCCCGGATCGTGGAAATGATCGGCACCCCGGGCCCCGACACACGGCACGTGATCACCTACGTTCCAGGAACCTTCACCGGAATGAACATTTTCTACACAGGCGGCGTACAGCAGGTCTCGAGATACCTCAATAACAACGTGCCGGGGACGGTGGCATTCGTCTACAAGGATGGGCGGTTCCCCGGAGAGGCGGACACCGCCGGCGGCCCCAACCTGGCGAGAATTGGTGAGGCGAACGATGAGAAACTCGCACGCACCTCGGGGCAGCAACTGGCAGGTTTCGAGACCGGGATGCGCACTGACCCCTACCTGAACGGTGCCGAACAAACCGGCATCGGACACAGCTGGGGCCTGGCGAACCTCACCAGCTCCGAAGTCGCCGGAGCCCGATATGACAAAGTAATATCCCTCGCCGGGGCCGGAATGCTCCCGGACTGGAAACCACAGCCAACCACGGAATACTCGAACCTGTACTACTATGATCTGCTCGTCCATGGTCAGGGAGTTCCCAACCTCATCACGAAGAGAGGGGTGGTGTGGGATGGAAATAACCCCATTCATCGGGATGAGTTCGAACAGCACTATTACCGCGGCCCCCACGACGACCAACTCAGGGCGATTAACACCGTCGAAGAAGGGAACATCCTCATGGAAAACCACAACCTCATTGCCTCAAACAGCAAGGACAACCGGAGGGTTTTGGATGAAGTGTCTGAGGTGTTGAAACGATGAAAATTTCCAACTTTGCAGCCTACATCGCCGCGATCGTGACCATTGGTGGCGTCTCAAGCTGCGCAACTTCGGACATTCCAAGAGAGGAACATAACGTGGTTACGCAAGTGAGGTGGCAGGAAGCTAAAGCAAGCACGGAAAAGGAAGCGCTGGAGATCGCGGCCTTGATCCCAAAGGACAAGATTACTTCCATAGTCCAGAAAGAGACGGGCGTTCTCCTATCCTGCAGCAATACCGAACACAACTGGAACGGTTCGACTTCGATCACGCTGACTCAGGAAAGCGAAGCTGAATCTGTCGTGAAAGAACTTGAGACGGCTGCTCGGGCACACTACACGGATCATCGTTTTGAGGTCTCAAGCGACCGGACCATACAAGGCACCTTTCGTGTTGAGATAAGCGATCCGGCCACCTCGGAAATGTATCTCATCAGGGAGGACGATCCCGGCGTCATTCGCATTGCATCAGGTTCGCCTTGCTTCACTTTGCCCGAGGGCATCTACCCGGGTGGGGATTTCTAGATCCTCATGAGCAACCAGAACCTCATCGCCTCCACAAGCGAAGACAAGCAAGCAAGTACTCAAAGACAGGCTTGGCATTGTGGCTCGATGAGGGCGCGTCGCGGTGCCATGGCGTTGTTGCTCGCGGCAGGTTCGATCGGGCTCGCCGCTTGTGCTGGAAACCCCAACACGGGTTCAATCCAGTCGACTGTGCCAACACCTACTAAAACACAAGAGGAACCGATGAAAGCTGAACTGACCTGGCAGGAGGCGAAAGCCCACACCCAAGCAATGGAATTGGAGATCGCCGCCCTGATCCCAAAAAATGCTGATATCTCCATTGATCAGAAAAAGAAGGGCATGCTTCTGTCCTGCAACAAGACCCAGCACAACTGGAAGGGTTTCACGACCATCACCGTTGCCGAAGGAACCGAAATCGAGCCGATCGTGAGAGCCATCGAGGCCCACTACCGGGCGAAAGGAACCAAAGTATCCGCCGATAGGAATCTAAACGAAGACTATCGAATTCAGATCGACCCGCCTGCGCCTGGGGAGAACTACATCGTCTCCGAAGGATTGGCCCCAAATCAGATAGACATCGATTCAGGTTCGCCGTGCTTCACATTGCCCGAGGGCATCTACCCGGGTGGGGATTTCTAGATTCTCATGAACAACCAGAACCTCATCGCCTCGTACAGCGTGGACAACGGGCAAGTGCCCAAGTGCATGCTGGGAAGTGCGATTCGATGAGGGTTCGGAGCGGCGCCATGGCGTTCATGCTGGTCGTTTCGATCGGGCTTGCCGGTTGCGCCGGGCCACCCATCGGGAGTTCGACGGAGTCGACTGTGCCAACTGCGGCCAAAACACAGGAGGCAACGATGAATGCTGAGCTGACATGGCAGCAAGCGAAAGCTCATACACAAGCAATGGAACTGGAGATCGCCGCCCTGATCCCAAAAAATGCTGATTACTCCATTGATCAGAAAAAGAAGGGCATGCTTCTGTCCTGCAACAGCACCCAACACAAATGGAAAGGTTCCACTACCATCACGGTCGTTGGAGGAACCAACATCGAGCCGATCGTGAAGGACATCGAAGCCCACTACCGGGCGAAAGGAACGAAAGTATCCGCCGACAGGAATGTCGACGAAGACTATCGAATCCAAATCGATCTGGGAGGCGGGGAGAACTACATCGTCGCAGAAGGCTTGGCCCCAAATGAAATCCGTATCGCCTCGGGATCTGAGTGCTTCATTTTGCCCGAGGGCATCTACCCGGGCGGGGATTTTTAGGTCCTCATGAACAACCACAACCTCATCGACTCAAACAACGAAAACAACGAGCAAGTACTCAAAGACATGCTTGGAATTGTGGCTAGATGAGGGCGCGTCGCCGTGCCATGGCGTTGTGGCTGGTGGCAGGTTCGATCGGGCTCGCCGCTTGTGCTGGAAACCCCAACACGGGTTCAATCCAGTCGACCGTGCCAACGCCTGCTAAAACACAAGAGGAACCGATGAAAGCTGAACTAACCTGGCAGGAAGCTAAAGCCCACGCACAAGCCATACAACTGGAGATCGTCGCGCTGATCCCAAAAGATGCTGTCATCTCGATTGATCAGAAGAAGAAGGGCGTGCTTCTGTCCTGCGACAAGACGCAGCACAACTGGAATGCTTCAACCACGGTCACGGTAGCTGAAGGAACCAAAATCCAGTCGGTCGTGAAGGACATCGAAGCCCACTACCGTGCGAATGGCTTAAATGTGTCCGTAGATAGAAATGTAAACGAAAACTATCGAATCCAAATCGACCCGCCTGCTCCAGGGGAGAGTTACATCGTCTCCGAAGGATTGTCTCCAAACGAAATCCGTATTGCATCAGGATCTGAGTGCTTCACCTTGCCCGAGGGCATCTACCCGGGTGGGGATTTTTAGGTCCTCATGAACAACCGTAACCTCATCTCCTCTAATAGCGAGGACAACGAACAGGCGCTCATGGACATGCTGGGAAGTGCGATTCGATGAGGGTTCGGAGCGGCGCCATGGCGTTGATGCTGGTCGTTTCAATCGGGCTTGCCGGTTGCGCCGGGCCACCCACCGGGAGTTCGACGGAGTCGACTGTGCCAACTGCGGCCAAAACACAGGAGGCAACGATGAATGCTGAGCTGACATGGCAGCAAGCGAAAGCTCATACACAAGCAATGGAACTGGAGATCGCCGCCCTGATCCCAAAAGAAGCTGTTATCTCGATCGATCAGAAGAAGAAGGGCGTGCTCTTGTCCTGCAACAAGACCCAGCACAGCTGGAATGGTTCAACGACAATCACGGTCACCGGAAAAACCAAAATCGAGCCGATCCTGAAAGAAGTCGAAACCCACTATCAAATTGGACAATACGAAGTCGGGAACAGGCTTGATATCAGAGGATCCTACGAAGTCCAAGTAAGCCCTCACAACACAAGCGATGAAAACTATATTGTCGCCGAAGGGTTAGCCCCACATCAGATTCGCATTGATTCCGGTTCGCCGTGCTTCACATTGCCCGAGGGCATATATCCCGGTGGAGATTTCTAAAACCGGAGTTCATGGGGATGGTTGGTGTTGTCATGTTGCCTGCACATTCGTCAGACAGCCCGGCGATAATGCATCGCCACCGCTCCGTTACTGAGCGGCTCTGCTGAGATCAGCTCAAGATGCCGGGTGCTGGGCAGTCCGCCTTGGTAAAGGGTGGGTCCGTGGCCTGTGATCATGGGGTGGATGAGGAATTTGTACTCGTCGATCAGGCCCAATCGGTCCAACTCTGTTGCTAGTTTCCCGCTGCCAACAAGCACCCCTTTGGGAGTCCTGTCCTTAAGCTCCTGAACGGCCGTACCCAGTTGGCCAACCAGCCGATGACTGTTGGTCCAGGGGAAGTCGCTCCGCGTTGTGGAAACGACGTACTTGGGTTTTCCCTCCAAGGTGATCGCCCACTCGCGTAGGGCTGGCGGCGCTTCTACTTCGCCACGGGCAACCAAGGGCCAGTAAACCTCCATCATTTCGTAGGTAGTCCGGCCCCAGAGCATTGCGCCGCTCTGATCCAGGAGACGCGTGAAGTGGGCGTGCGTCTCGTCGTCGGCGATGCCCTCCTGATGGTCCACGCAACCATCGAGCGTGACGTTGATGCTGAACGTTAGAAGGCCCATTCGACGATTCTAGGCCGCGAATCGCAATGGCGCAGCGGACAACGGAGGAATGCCAAGGGCAGGCAGCGCCAGCAGAAAATGAATCGCTCATTTATACCCTACCGGGGTATACTGTCGGCATCGGAAATAGACGAAGGTGGTGAAGCATCGTGAGCAAACTGCTGTCCCCTCAAGCTCTTGCCGCCTCCCTCGTGCGGGCGTTGCTTCTACTTCTGGTAACGGCCGTTATTGCAGGCATATTCGGAATGCACATCATCAGCGGTCCGCATGGGGCAGGGGGAACGCATGCGTCTCATGCGGCATCACCTGTAGTGAGCACCTCCTCATCCCACCACGCGCACGGCCCTTCTCATGAGGTGAGCGGTGCATCGGCTGGCGACGATCACGGCACGGAATTTGGAAGCTGCTCCTGCACTCAGGCTGCCGGTTGCATCCCATCCCTCACAACAGCTTCTCTGAGCGCTCCCCCACCCGGCACGACAGGCGAAGTCACCCCTGCATCGTGGGAACTGCCCACCATTCTTCCGTCCTGGTCCTACCAACCCCACGGTCCTACACCCGGGCAACTCTGCATCAGCCGTACGTGAGCACTGGATGGTCCGGTAACAGCCGGGACCGCACATCCATTCACCATCTGCTGACTACCGGGCGGCTGACTATCACCGCCGCCCGAAATGCAAAGGACTTTTACTCATGAACAGAACTCACTTCACTGTGACCGGAGCGGCTCTCGCAACTCTGCTGGCCCTGGCTGGTTGCGCTTCCAACCCCGGCTCCGGTTCCATGCCGGGCATGGACCATGGAAGTTCCGGCACCTCCATCAGCCCCTCTGCGAACAGCAGCGACGCCGGGCACAACGCCGCAGACACCATGTTCGCCCAGATGATGATCCCCCATCACTCCCAAGCGGTGGAGATGTCCGACGTCATGCTGGCAAAGGCTGACATCCCGGCCTCGATTACCAACTTGGCCGTGAAGATCAAAGACGCGCAGGCACCCGAAATCGAGAAGATGACCGGTTGGCTGAGGAGCTGGAACATGCCTGTCATGGGATCCTCGGGGCATGGCGGCCACGGCATGGACGGCATGCTGAGCGAGGCGGACCTGCAGAAGCTTAGGGATGCCCAGGGTGTTGAAGCGGCCAAGCTCTTCCTCACGCAGATGATCGCGCATCACGAAGGTGCTGTGACCATGGCCAAAACCGAGATAGCCCAGGGCAAGAACCCGGAGGCTGTCCAGCTAGGCAAGGACATCGTCACGGCGCAGGAAGCAGAGATTCGGGAAATGCGGGATCTGCTGACCGGACTCTAACCTCACCGTCTGGTGACGCAAGGGCTCGACGGCGGGAGGTCGCCGTCGAGCCTTTGCGCGCCGTCCGGAAGTCGACTGTTATGCAGCGGCCGACGCGAAGTGCCGATCGCCTAAAGCGTGTCTGGATCAACAATTGTCGTCGGGTAAGGCTTGCCCGGCCTGAGAGGGGAGATACTGACGATCTTCCAGCCTTCCCCGGATTTTGCCAGTTCAACTTTTTGGTCGTAGACGTAGCCTTCGCTGGGGCCTTGCACGCCGTTCACCGGACCGTGTTCCAGCTGTGTCTGCTCCGAAATCTCTATGTTGGCGCCGGCATCGGTGATGGTGAATTTCTTGATGGAGATCTCCGAGCCGCTGTCCGTCAAAAGGACGCCATGGGGAGCAATCGCGTCCCTGCGTTGGTGGAGCTGTCCGTACTCCAGCTCAATACGCTCAACTGCGTCCGGCACGAAATCCTGACTGATCTCCTCCTGAGTGGAGGAGAAACCGGGGATAACTTGATGATTCCTACGGTCGATTGCCCGCTCGATAAGAGTCTGAACAGCGGCCTTCGCTTCCGCGTCGGGCTGCGGGGCCGCCGCTGCACACGACGTCATGGAAAGCAGTGCAGCTACAGCAACCGACACCAGTGTTCTTTGCTGCATGGTCATGACCTGCCACCCTTCACACGACTCCCGGGAATCGCCTCCCCCACATGCAAAGGCTGGTGGCAACGTAGCATTTCGTCCGGGTCGAAACCAGATCCGGCCGGGAAGGGCGAGTTTTTGTACACGTAATGCCCCTAAGAAGCACTCTTAAGGGCATTACGTGTACAAAAACTCCAATGGTTAGCGGCTGCTACCGGCCAGCAAACCCCGGCGCTGGAGAAGTCGCTTCTCGATCGGCCCGAACACCAGGAGCTCGATCAAGATGCCTACGAACAGGATCAGCAGGATCGCGGACATCACAATGGTCATATCGGAGAGCAGTCGACCCTGATCCAGCAGCGAGCCCAGCCCGAAGCCGATGGTGCCGCCCACTGCGATGATTTCGGCGGCCATGAGGGAGCGCCAGGAGAAAGCCCAGCCCTGCTTCAGCCCACCGATGTACCCGGGAAGCGCGGCGGGCAGGACAATCTGCAAGGCCATCTGGAGCCGGTTCGCGCCAAGGACTGTGCCCACGCTGCGGTACTGCGGCGGGATCTGGTCCACACCGGAGATGAGTCCGTTGATGATGGACGGGATGGCGCCCATGAACACCACGAAGTAGACGGTGGCGTCGGTCAGGCCGAACCAGATGATGGCGGCAGGAACCCACGCCACGGAGGGGAGTACCTGCAGGCCGGAGATCAGAGGTCCAAACGCACGGCGCAAGGGGGCTACCTGAGCCAGAATCAGACCCACGGGCGTCGCGATGACCACCGAAATCAGGAACCCGATCACACCACGCTGCAGCGAAGTCCACACCGCTTCCTGGACTTTGCCTTCGCCCCACATGGTCACGAACTGGGTGAGGACGTCAAGGGGCCCGGGAACGAGGTCGCGCCGTTTGAATCCAAGCGAAACGTAGAACTGCCACGCGAGGATAAGCACCACAAGCGCAGCGACGGGCAGCAGGACACGCTTCCATTCGATACCGCGCTTGCGGCCCGTGTCCGACTGGAGGTTGTCCAGACCGGCTTCAAGGTCCCGGAGTTCCGAGGCGTTGCCCTTCAGCGACGGCGAGGTGATGTGCTCTTTGGATTCAGTCACGGGAAGGGTCCGCTCTTCGGTGGTGATGGGATTACTTGGCATGGCGGCGGATCTCCTCGCGAAGACGGCGGGTAATGACTCCGGTCAGCTCCCCGGCACGGCCGGCATCGGTACGGTGTTCCTCGGTGACATCCCATTCGGCCACCACACGGCCGGGACGCGAGGACAGCAGCAGCACGCGCTGACCCAGTCGAACAGCTTCGCGCACGTTATGGGTGACGAACACGATGGTCCGGCCCGTTTCCTTCCAGATCCGCTCAAGCTCGTCATGCAGAAGATCGCGGGTGATCGCGTCAAGGGCAGCAAACGGCTCATCCATCAGCAGCAGCTGCCGGTCCTGGGCCAGGGAACGGGCCAACGCAACGCGCTGCCTCATGCCGCCGGACAGTTCGTGGGGACGCTTATCCCCCGCGCCGCCCAAGTGGACCAGTTCCAACAGTTCGGTGGCACGGGCACGCCGGCTCGCCTTGGTGCTGGACTTGTCAGCCAACTGCAACGCCAACTCAATGTTGCCGCGCGCGGTCAGCCACGGGAACAGGGCCGCGTCCTGGAACATGAAGGCAGCGCCGTCGCTGGGTACTTCAAGAGCGCCCGACGTCGGCGGTTCCAGTCCCGCCATGATGTTCAGCAAGGTGGACTTACCGCAGCCGGACGCACCGAGGAGGGCGACGAACTCGCCTTGCGCGATGGTGGCGTTGACGTCGTCCAGCACCGGGGCGCCGTCGCCGAAGCGCTTGCCCAGGTTCTCGAGTACGACTGGCATGGTCCCGTCCTTCGTGTTGATTGGTAGAGCTGATGCGGCCAAAAGCCGGCCCGCATCCCCGCCCGATGAGAGGGGAAGCGGACCAGCCCGTTACTGCTTAGTCCTGGCCAAGACCTGCGGCTGAGGTTTTCTTGCCTTCAACCTCGTTCAAGGTGCGGAGGTCGAAGATGCCGTTGATGTCGGCCTGCTGGGTGGTTCCGGCCTTGACACCGTCTTTCAGCAGCTTGTTGTACGTTCCGGCCAAGGGGTCTGTAGTGAACTTGATGTTCTGGAGCGCCCGCTCAATCACGTTGGCCGGCAGCGGCTTGCCTGCCGTGTCCTTGAGGACCGCGTTGATGGTGGTCGCCTTCTCCTCAGCCGAGGCGGAGTTGAGCCAGTTCACGGATTCCACGTGGCCCTTCAAAAGAGCCTTCACGGTTTCCGGGTGTTCCGCAGCGAACTTCTTGTTCACGATCAGGATGGTGGTGGTGAAGTCGCCGTTCTCCCACAGGTCCTTCTCATCCACCAGGACCTTCGCCCCGGCTTCGAGCACCAGGCGGGAGGCCCACGGCTCAGGCAGCCACGCGCCGTCGAGCTTTCCATCCTGGAAGAGCTTCAGCGACTGGGCGTTTTCGGTGGGGTTGATGTTGACGTCGCCGCTGCCATCGGTGTTGGTCTTGAATCCCTGGTCACCGAGCCAGGCGCGAAGGGCCACGTCCTGGGTTCCACCGAGCTGCGGGGAGCTGAGGATCTTGCCCTTGAGATCGGCCGCGGAGTTGATCTCCGGCTTGACCACCAACTGCGCACCGCCGGAAGCTGCACCGGCGATGATGCTGATGGACTCGCCCTTGCTCTTGACGAAGGAGTTGATGGCCGGGTTCGGGCCAATGTACGTGGCGTCGATGGCGCCGGCGTTCAGGGCTTCGATCGCGGCGGGGCCGGCGTTGAAGACCTGCGTGCTGAGTTTGGTGTCGCCGAGCTCCTTGGCGATCAGGCCCTTGCTGGTGCCTACCAGCGCCGGGCCGTGCGTGACGTTGCTGAAGTAGCCGAGCTTCAGCTCAGCAGCCGGGGACGTGGTGGGTGCCGGCGCGGCCTGGTTGTTCTGCGAAACAGCGGAAGCAACCGCGGCGCCTGCACCGATCAGCAGCACCAGGCCGACGGCCAGCGCGATCTCCACAGTGCGGCGGCGCTTGGGCTTGGACGCGGTCTCACCGGCAACGATGCGGGTGGTACCGGAATCCGGTTTCTGTGACTCGGGAGTGTTTGACATGAGGGTGGGTCCTTATGAATGTGGGATGCGAAGTGGGGGCGAAGATCAGGCCCCGTGACATCGCCCGTCGAGGGCAAGCAAGGACCATTCCGGAGAGGTCATGCCTTCACAGTAGGGACTGTCATATTTCGGCTTCAATCCCGTAGAAATCAAGGTTCACGCAGGTTCACGTGGCGTCATATTCGCCGCGAGGGCTTCAATGTCGCGCGGAGTTGTGCGGCAGCAGCCACCTATGAGATGGGCGCCCCGGTCCTGCCAAACGGCTGCGTTTCCAGCCAAGGTTCCGGTGCCCTGAACGCCCTCCGACGGACCCCACGTTTTGGTCACGGCATCGTACGTTTCACCGGAATTCGGGTAAGCCACCAGCGGCTTGTCGGAGGACTGCTGGAGAGTGCCCAGCGCGTCCGTCACCAGTTCCAGCGGCACACAATTGACTCCGACGGCGGCCACCCGCGGTTCCGCGCTGAGCAGCGCAGCCACGTCCGCAAGGGGCGTTCCGTCACTGATGTGGCCGCTGTCCCGCAGCGTAAACGTAAACCAGGATTCGACGTCGAACTCTGCCACGAGCGCCAACAGCGCCTCCGCTTCGGCGAAAGACGGCAGCGTCTCGCACGCCAGGAAATCCGCGCCGGCCTCCACCAGCGCCGCGATACGCGGGCGGTGGAAGTCCCGGAATTCCGCGGCAGAAAGTGTGTAATCACCGCGGTACTCGGAGCCGTCGGCAAGGTAGGCGCCGTAGGGGCCCACCGATCCGGCCACCAGCAAAGGGCCGTTCGCAGAACCCTCCGCCAAGGCTTCCTGGCGGGCTTCGTCGGCCAGCCGGACGCTCAACGCCACCAACTCCAACGACTCATCAACGGACAAGCCGCGCCGTGCAAAACCTTGCGGAGTGGCCTGGTAGCTGGCCGTGATGGCCACGGAGGCACCGGCGTCGAAGTAGTCGCGGTGGACTTGCTTGATCAGGTGCGGCTTCTCCAGGAGGACCTTAGCGGACCATAACGAATCCTCCAGGTCGCAGCCATGCGCCTCGAGTTCAGTGGCCAGGGCGCCGTCCAGGACCAAGTCCTTGCCGGCGGCCAAGTACGTGCTGAGCGTGGTGTTTTGTGGCATGGGTCCTTCCCCAAAAAGAAAACCGCAGCTTGTCCGAAATTCCCGCCGTACAACGTGAGGAGTCGCGAACAAGCTGCGGTTTTGTGACTACGTGTGACCCTAGATGACGTAACGTTCGTCTTCGTGGTCGCCCGGGTGGTCCTTGACCAAGCCGGCGGCAAGGGTGTTGCCGTCGATGGGGTCGATCACCAGGAAAGCGCCGGTGCGGCGGTGGTGCAGGTAGTTCTCCAACGGCAACGGAGCAGAGAGCCGAAGCTGTGCGTGTCCGATGTCGTTAAGTTCCAGGTTGGTCGCCGGCTCAACGTTGAACGTGGCGAGGTCCAGCTTGCCGGTGACGTTCCGGACCAGTGCCTGGACCGTGCGCGTACCGTGTTTCACCAGGACCTTCTGGCCCTCACGCAACGGCTTCGGCGAGAGCCAAGCCAACGACGCATACAGGTCTGCAGTGCTTTCGCGGACCGTACCGGCAGCGGCGATGGTGTCGCCACGGGCGATGTCGATCTCGTCAGCCAGGCGAACAGCCACCGACTGCGGTGCTGCGGCCTCGTCCAACGACTGGCCGGCGAAGTCGATGCCGATCACCGTGGTGGTGCGCGGTTCGTGGCCCGGGCTGATGACACTCACTTCGTCGCCAACCTTGACCGACCCTTCGGTGATCTGGCCGGCGTAGGCACGGTAATCGCGATACGCCTCCACATCGAGCCCGGCAGCAACAGCATCCGGAGCCAAGGCACCCTGCGGACGGATCACCAGCTGGACAGGGAAGCGGAAGCTCTCCAGTTCGGCCTCGAGCTCGTCAGCGGCCGGGAGGGTTTCGAGGACCTCCAACAGAGCAGGACCGGTGTACCAAGGGGTGCGCTCGGAGCGGTCCACCACGTTATCGCCATCAAGGGCGGAAACGGGGACCACCAGCAAGTCAGCAACACCATCGGAACCCAGTCCGAGCTCGCGTGCAACCTTCTGCACATCGGTCTCGATGTCGCGGAACACCTGCTCGCTGAACTCCACCAGGTCAATCTTGTTCACGGCCACAATCACGTGGGCAACGCGCAACAACTGCAAAACGGACAGGTGCCGGCGGGTCTGCTCCAGCACACCCTTGCGGGCGTCAATCAGTACGACGACGGCATCCGCAGTGGACGCGCCGGTCACCGTGTTCTTGGTGTACTGAACGTGGCCGGGGCAGTCCGCCAGGATGAAGCTGCGGCGGTCCGTAGCGAAGTAGCGGTAGGCCACATCGATGGTGATGCCCTGCTCGCGCTCGGCACGCAGGCCGTCGGTCAGGAGGGCGAGGTCGATCCCGCCCTTCTCGCCGCCGAAACCGCGGTCCGCAGAGGTGCGGGCAACGGCGTCGAGCGTGTCAGCAAGAATCGCCTTGGAATCGTGAAGGAGGCGGCCCACCAGAGTGGACTTGCCGTCGTCCACCGAGCCGGCAGTAGCGAAACGGAACAATGTTGTGGGCAGGGCTGTTTCCAGCCCGGCAGCCAGTGTTTCGGTGCTCATTTAGAAGTAGCCGTCCTTCTTGCGGTCTTCCATGGCTGCCTCGGAGATGCGGTCATCTGCTCGGGTGGCGCCACGTTCGGTCAGGGTGGAGGCAGCGACTTCAACAACGACGTCGGCCACGGTGCGGGCATCGGATTCCACAGCACCTGTGCAGGACATGTCCCCCACCGTGCGGTAGCGCACCAGTTTGGTGATGACTTCCTCGGTGGGCAGCGGCTGGGAGACTTCGCCCACCGCGCGCCACATTCCATCGCGGGCGAAAACTTCGCGCTCGTGGGCGTAGTACAGGCCGGGGAGCTCGATGTTCTCGCGCTCGATGTAGCGCCAGATGTCCAGCTCGGTCCAGTTGCTGATGGGGAACGCGCGGACGTGCTGGCCCACCGTGTGGCGGCCGTTGTACAGGTTCCACAGCTCGGGGCGCTGGTTGCGCGGATCCCACTGGCCGAATTCGTCACGGAGGCTCAAGATGCGCTCCTTGGCGCGGGCCTTGTCCTCGTCACGGCGGCCGCCGCCGAACACGGCGTCGAACTTGTTGCGCTGGATGGCGTCCAAGAGCGGCACGGTCTGCAGCGGGTTGCGCGTGCCGTCGGCACGCTCAGCCAGTTCACCTCGGTCGATGAATTCCTGGACCGAGCCGACAACCAGCTTCAAGCCGAGGCGCTCAACAGTGCGGTCCCGGAAGTCGATGACCTCCGGGAAGTTGTGGCCTGTGTCCACGTGCAGGACCGGGAAGGGAACCTTGCCCGGCCAGAACGCCTTCGTGGCCAGGTGAAGCATGACCACGGAGTCCTTGCCGCCGGAGAACAGCAGCGCAGGCTTCTCGAACTCGGCGACGACCTCACGGATGATGTGAATGGCTTCGGACTCAAGGGTGTCCAGCGACGAAAGACGAGTCGATTCCAGAGCCGAAGGGGCGGGGGCGGCATCTGCTGCGTAGGCGTCCGTTGTTGTTTGGGTGCTCATGTGTGTAGTCCGCATTCTGTCTTGTCGGAACCTGCCCAGCGGCCTGCGCGGGGGTCTTCACCCGGGGCCACTTTGCGGGTGCAGGGCTGGCAGCCGATGGACGGGTAGCCCTGGCTCAGGAGGGGGTTGACGGGAAGGATGTTGTCCTCGGAGTACTCGATCAGCTGATCGAAGGTCCAGTCGACCATCGGGTTCACCTTGACCAGGCCGAAGCCTTCATCCCAGGTGACCACCGGCGTGTTGGTACGTGTGGGTCCCTCGTCGCGGCGAACACCGGTGAACCACACCTCGTAGCCGGCCAGCGACCGGCGCAGGGGCTGGACCTTGCGCAGTGCGCAGCACTGGGCTGGGTCGCGGGCGAACAGATCCTTGCCCAGGAGGCGGTCCTGCTGCTCCACGGTGTTTTCCGGAAGGACGTCCACCACGTTGACGCGGAGATTCGCTGCGACTTCGTCGCGCGTCTCGTACGTTTCCTTGAAGTGGTAGCCGGTTTCCAGGAACAAGACGTCGACGCCGGGAAGCTGGTCCGCGACCAAAGCCGGCAGGACGGCGTCGGCCATGGAGCAGGCCACCGTCACCGTAGGCAGCTCGAAGTTGCGGGCCACCCAGGCGATGGCTTCGGTGGCGGAGGCGTTCCAGCCGAGCTCTACCGCACCGGCCTCGGCCAGGGCCTTGAGCTCCTCATGGGACCGCAGCGCCGGACGGGCTGCTGCGCTGGCGAGGTTGGTGATGGTGACGGGATCTGTCATTGGAGATCTCCTTCATCGGCGGAGTGTGCCCACTCAGCGAAGGTCTGGCCCTCGGCGCCAACGGCGACGAACTTACGGACCACACGCTCCACGTAGTCGGGCAGGTCTTCCACAGTGACCTTGAGGCCGCGGACCGTACGTCCCAGACCGGCTTCCTCGCGCTCGTTGTTCGCCAGCCCGCCACCGAGGTGGACCTGGAAACCCGGGGTGGGGTCGCCGTCGGGCGTTGGCAGCATCATGCCCTTCAAGCCGATATCGGCCGTCTGGATACGTGCGCAGGAGTTGGGGCAGCCGTTGATGTGGAGGGACAGTGCTGAAGGCAGTTGCTTGGACTCCACGAGGTCGGCCAGGCGGCGTTCCAGTTCAGCGATGGCCGTAGCAGCCGTGACCTTGGTTTCCACGATGGCCAGCTTGCAATACTCGATGCCCGTGCAGGCTATGGTGCCGCGGCGGAACACGGACGGACGGGCGGAGAGGCCCAAGGTGTCCAGTTCGGCGATGAGCGGCTCCACCTGCTCCTTGACCACATCCAGGATGACCAGCTTCTGGTGAGGAGTAGTACGCAAACGGTAGCTGCCGTGCTTCTCCAGAGTGTCCGCCAGCGTGACAAGTGCCTCGCCGGAGGTGCGGCCCACAGTGGGGGTCACGCCGATGAAGAACTTGCCATCCTTCTGCTCGTGGACGCCAATGTGATCCCCGGGAGCCGTGGGCTTGGGAGCGGCAGGGCCGTCGGGAAGCTTGAAGCCGAGGTACTCGTCCTCCAGGATCTGGCGGAACTTGGCCGGACCCCAGTCGTTCATGAGGAACTTCAGACGGGCCTTGGTGCGCATGCGGCGGTAACCGTAGTCGCGGAAGATGCTGGTGACGCCCAGCCATACTTCAGCGGCGACGTCGGCCGAGACGAACACACCGAGGCGTTCGGCAAGGCGCGGGTTGGTGGAGAGGCCGCCACCAACCCAGAGGTCGTAGCCGACGCCAAGCTCAGGGTGGACGACGCCAACCAAAGCGAAGTCGTTGATCTCGTGCACCACGTCCTGCGACGGGTGGCCCGTGATGGCGGTCTTGTACTTGCGCGGCAGGTTGGCCAGCTCGGGGTCGCCGATGAATCGTTCGGCGAGCTCGTGAATCAGCGGAGTGGGATCGATGATCTCGTCCTTGGCGATCCCGGCAACCGGGGAGCCAAGGATGACACGCGGAACGTCGCCGCAGGCTTCCGTGGTGGACAACCCGATGCCCTCGAGGCGGCGCCAGATCTCCGGCACGTCTTCGACACGGATCCAGTGCAGCTGAATGTTCTGGCGGTCCGTGAGGTCGGCCGAGCCGCGGGCGAAGTCCACGGAAATCTGTCCGATGACTCGCAGCTGCTCGGTGGTCAGTGCCCCACCGTCGATGCGCACGCGCAGCATGAAGTACTTGTCTTCGAGCTCGTGCGGTTCCAGCGTTGCGGTCTTGCCGCCGTCGATCCCGGGCTTGCGCTGGGTGTAGAGGCCCCACCACCGGAAGCGGCCGTGGAGGTCAGTACCGTCGATCGAATCGAAGCCCTCTTTGGAGTAGACAGACTCAATGCGCTCACGGACGTTCAGTCCGTTGTCTTCCTGCTTCCAGGTTTCGTTGGCATTCAGTGGCGCGGTGCCGTCAACCTTCCACTGGCCGTGGGGCTTGGCGGCAGGGCGGGTGCGCGCCGGGCGCGAGGGAACTGCGGTGTCCGAGGACGCACCGGCTACAGCTGTATCTGTCATACATCGACTGTAGGTCTGGCCAGATTTCGCCAGCAAAGGTCCGGAAATGCTAAGTCACCTAGGGAAACATTTCGTCACGAACACGCCAGCGGCCTTGTCCGGAGGACGTGTTTTGTGCAGGTCGATTTGGGCCCCTTTTCCGCGTGAATAAAGGTTAGGAGAGCCTTTCCAACACTGCGTCGTACCGTTCCAGCGCGATCTCCGCGAGCACCTTGGACGGCAGCAACGGCGCCGCAACGACGTCCGCGCCGGCCTTCGCCAACTGGTCGTGGAAATAGCCTGTCGCCAGCAGGTACGAGGCAATGAAGACCCTGCCTGCTGGTCCGCTCGGTTCGGAGGCGAGTTCGGCCGCGAGTTCGGCACGCAAGGAGGCGACGCCGTCGGGCACTGTTGGCTGGGCGCTGGCACCATAGGCCACCCGTACCTTGTTCGGCAGCAGCTCGGCGAGCAGTCGCGCCTGCTCTTCCGAATCAACCGAGCCGTCCGGAAGGGACGATCCCGCGGCAGCCAGCAGGACGCCGTCGTGCTCCTGCAGCCCCGCCGCGCGCAAGTGTGTGGCCAACAACTCAGCGAGCCGCGGGTCCGGACCCAACGGCCGGGCGGCCACTACCTCAGGGCGGGTCTTGATGGCCTTGGGCACGTCCACCTTGATGTGGAAGCCGGTGGAAAGCAAAAGCGGTACGACGACGGCGGCAGTCCCCTTCGGCAGGCCCTCCACCACGCCGCCCAGCTCGGGCTCCTGGACGTCGACGTACGCCTCAACCACGCGCAAACCGGGACGGAGGGCTTCAATTTCCGCCATCACACGACGGATGGCAGCCTGCCCTTCGGCGTTCCGGGTTCCGTGGGCGCAAGCGATCAAAACGGGGCTGTTCATGGGAGCTAGCGTAACGTTGAGCCAGCATCTATTGAGAGTCGTATCCAGAAAGAACCCGTCCACTTGATTTCCATCGACATCGTCCTCCTTTGGCTTGACCTGGTTGGCGTGTTCTTCTTCGCGGTCTCGGGATCCCTGCTGGCCGCCCGCAAACAGTTCGACATCGTTGGCTCTGTGCTCCTCGGCTCCATTGTTGCCCTTGGCGGCGGCGTGATCCGCGACATCGTCATCAACGCCGGTCCCCCGATTGCTTTCACAAATCCGGCCTACCTGGCTCCCCCGCTGCTCGCTGCGATGCTGGTTTACTTCCTGTTCTCCTCGGTCCAGCGCTTCACGTCCCTGTTAACACTGTTCGACGCCGGTGGGCTGGCCCTGTTCTGCATCACCGGAACGCTCAAGGCCCTGACTGCCGGGATGAACCCCGTGGCCGCGATCCTGCTCGGTGTCACCACGGCTGTGGGCGGCGGCCTGCTGCGCGACATTACGGCGAACGAAATTCCTACGCTGTTTAATGCCCGCGATCTCTATGCGCTCCCGGCGTTTGTGGGGGCGGGCCTCACCACGCTCCTCTGGCATCTGGGTACCTTCACCGGGCTCACAGCGTGCGTTGTGGCAGCGGTCGTTTTCGCCTTCCGCGTGACGGCCTGGCGACGCAGCTGGCACGTCCCGCTGGCCGTTCGTGGCTGGCACCGCCCCGGCGCCGGCCCAGGCGCAATTTCGGGTGCCCGGGATTAGCTAGGATAAGAACATGACTGACATGTTCCTCGAGAAGTTCCGCGCGCTGGTCCCAAAGTATCTCGAGGATGAATGGCAGGAAGAAGACGGCCTCACGCCCGACGAACTGGACGACGCCCTCTCCGATCACACCTTCACCATCCCGCTGGTCCTGCGCGAGTTCTACCTCGCAATCGGTGGCTGCGAAGACCTCATGGAGGCCTACCACTACTTCTGGGATCCCGAGGAACTCGAAGTGGACGACGAAGGCTTCCTCATGTTCCTTGAGGACGAGGAAGAGCAGTTCACCTGGGGCTTCCGCACCGCCGATCTCGGCATCCCGGACCCCATCGTCTGGCGACGCAACAACGCCCGCGGCCAGTGGAAGAGCGAGGAAGGCACGTTCTCCGAGTTCGCGTTCGACATGTTCGAGTGGGCCTTCAACGACGACGAAGACTAATTCCCCATTTGCAGCAGCCCCTTTCCTGACTTCCTGGTCAGGAAAGGGGCTGTTTTCGTTGTGGCCCGTGTGCCTCCACCACCCACTTTGATTTTGAAATGGCTCTGACACGCCGTCGAGGTGGTGTGTCGCTGGAAAGTTGCGGTCAAAGTGGGTGGTGGCGGTACAACGGAGACGCGAACTCACGACGGCGGAACCCACCCTGGTGCGTACCTCGCCGGCGCATAGCGGCCAACTTCCCTGTTGCGCAGGACTGCCTTGACCTCGGCAACCATCCTCTCCGGGTGATGAACGACGTCCGCGTAGTAATAGCGAAGGCTCAACAGCCCTCTGCGCATGGCTGCGTTGTTCCTGTATTGGTCCTTCTTGACCTGTTTCCCCTCAAGGTGTGTGCCGCCGTCGAGTTCAACAATCAGGCATTCGTTGACCAAGCAGTCCACTTCACCTACATCCGGGACGTCCGCGTGCATCTGGACCTTAAGTCCAGCCCTGGTGAAGTGGGTGTGCGCGAGCACTTCCAAGAGTGAGTCGGACCTGGGCAGAACCGCATCCAAGATTGCACGAACCTTGCCGTTCCGGTTTCCGGGGAGTTTCCGCCGCAGGAAACCGGTGGTCAGGAGCGCTTGGCTTACGGCGCTCTGCACCATGACCAAAGCCTCCAATTCAGGCAGGCATCGCATAGCGTGCAGGAGGACGTCGCCAACACCTGCCACCGGAAGATAGGGATGCACAGGGTGCGTGCAGGCCCCGTGATGCACCACGCGCCGCCGCGCAAGGCCAGTGCTGCAGCTCAGATGGACTTCCTCTGCTCCCCCAAGAGTCCACAGACCATAAAACCGGGCTGCCGAGACGCAGGTGAGTAGGCCATCGGCGCGGAACGCTGCAACAACGTCGGGATCCGCATCGGCCGAGGTATAAACACCTCGGTGTAGGCGAGCGACAGCCCCGTCATTGACAGCCTTCGCCAGTGCCCGCTTGGTAAAGCCGACCTTCCTAAGGGTTTCCGTTCTGGCTGCTCCGTGCCGGCTGCGGAGGAAATCATTGATATCCATTCAGCCATGCTGGGTTCGGGGAGCATCCTGCGGTTGCCGGGAACTTCCGTATGTGGACAACTATGGGTACCTCCACCACCTTGTTTGCCGGCCCGGAACCTTGCGACACACCCCATGTACGGCGAGTCCCCTCGTTCCGTGATTCAAAGTGGGTGATGGAGGCTCGGCGCTTCGCTGTAAATCGCACGGCAGATAAGAAAAAACCGTTGACCCAGAAAGTTGCATATGTGACAGGATTGTCATAAGCTTTTCACGGATCCACTAAATGCCTCCGGTGGGTCTGATGCGAACGGAGATTGTGGTCCCGGTTCGGTGCAGCGTATGACTCGTAACGTTGCAACGAACCGGGGCCATTCCGTTTTTCCGGAAACTTCAAGTTTGGGCGCGCGCGGCCACCACCCACTTTGATTCCACCAGCAGCCCAACACGCCGCCACCACAGGCGAGTCATCACGCGCGAACACTCAAAGTAGGTGGTGACGGTACCGGTTCCCCGACGGCGAAGGGCCTGCATCCGGAATCCAGACAACAAAAAACAGGCGCCCGGCCTACAAAAGACCGGACGCCTGCGAAGGCAAAGAAAAACCTAGCTGCTGCGGTCCACCACGGCATGCGCGAAGTTGGTCAGCGAGGCTTTCACCACTCCCTCGGGCAGCGGGGCCAGGGCAGCGACGGCTTCCGCGGACCACTGGCGGGCGATCTTCCAGGACTCGTTGGTCACCGGGTGCTCGCGCAGGCCGGCCACGGCCTCAGCCAGGGCGGCGTCGGAAGACAGGTCGCCGTCGATCAATTCCAGGAGAGCAGTGGCCGAGGCATCTCCTGCAGCGGCGTCGCGGCGCAGCAGCAGCACAGGCAACGTGGGCACGCCTTCGCGGAGGTCGGTGCCCGGGGACTTGCCGGACTTGACCTTCACACCGGTGACATCGATGACGTCGTCCGCCAGCTGGAAGGCAACGCCCACCTTCTCGCCGTATTCAACCAGCAGGTCTTCGAAGGCTTCATCGGCGCCGGCAAAGATCGCACCGAGCTGCCCGGATGCGGCCACCAAAGAGCCAGTCTTATCCGCGATGACGGAGAGGTAGTGCTCCACTGGATCTTCGTCTTCGCGCGGTCCCACGGTTTCGTGAAGCTGGCCGAGGCACAGACGTTCGAAGGTTCGTGCCTGGATGCCCAAAGCGCGGGAGCCGAGCTCGGACACCAGGATGGATGCGCGGGCGAAAATGAGGTCACCGGTGAGGATGGCCACCGAGTTGCCCCACACTTCATGGGCCGTAGGAGCGCCACGGCGGAAGGGAGCGGAGTCCATTACGTCGTCGTGGTAGAGCGTGGCGAGGTGCGTAAGCTCCACAACTACTGCAGCCTGGACAACCTCGGGACGTGAAGCATCGCCAAGGTGGGCGCACAGCAGGGTGAGCAGGGGGCGGATCCGCTTGCCACCGGCTTCCACCAGGTGACGCGACGTTGCATCAGCCAGGGGGTCCGAGTTGGAGATGGCTTCGCGGAGCTTCTTCTCCACCCGGGCGAGGTTGGTGGTGATGGCAGGACCCAGCTCCGGATCACCGGCAATGGCAGCGAAACCGGCGGGCAGCTGGAGTCCAGTTGCGATCGCGGTGGTGTTGGGAGCAGGCTCAACAGCCTGCGGCAAGCCGTGCCCGGCATGCGTCCAGCTGTGTTCGGCAGAGTTCGTCACGGGTTAACCCTAACTAGTTGGTGCGGAAACCGCGGTGTCGGTGCCTGCCGGCGTCAGGGCACGGGCAGAGGAAGTGTTGGACGTGGCCGGAACCAGCATCTCGAGGACCCGGATGACACGGTCTTCGAAGCCCTTCGCGGCGGGGTCGGTGAGGTTGGCGAGCATCCGGACCACAAAGCGCATCAGCACAGGAATCGGCATCCCGGTTCGCAAGGCGAGCTTCATTACGGCAGGCTTGCCGATCAAGAATGCGAAGGCGCGACCCAGCGTGAAGTGCGATCCCCACTGGTCCCGCACATAGTCCGCGTACCGCGAAAGGTGCGCGTCGGCGTCGTGCGTTGACCAACCGGCTGAAGCCGAACGCGCCGCACCGTCGATCAGGAACTCTGCCGCGAACCGCGCGGACTCCATGGCGTAGGAGATGCCTTCGCCGTTGAACGGGGACACCATGCCGCCGGCGTCGCCCAGCAGGAGCAGCCCGGGTGAGTAGTGCGGGGTGCGGTTGAAGCCCATGGGCAGCGCGGCGCCGCGGATCTCTCCCACTTGGTTTTCAGGGGTGAAGCCCCACTCGGTGGGCATGCCGGCGGTCCATTCGCGCAGGACCTGCTTGTAGTCGAGCTTGCCGAACTCCTTGGAGGAGTTCAGGATGCCCAGGCCCACGTTGGAGGTGCCGTCGCCAACACCGAAGACCCAGCCGTAACCGGGCAGCGGCTTGCCGGACTTGCCGGGAAGTTCCAACCAGCCTTCCATCCAGTCGTCGTCATGACGAGGGGACGTGAAGTAGGTACGCACGGCGACGCCCAGCGGACGGTCGTCGCGCTTGTGCATCCCCAGCGACACGGCGGTTCGTGTCGAGTTGCCATCCGCAGCGAGCACGACGTCGGCATGGAAGTCGCGCGTTTCGCCCGTCTTGCGTCCGGACTCGTCAAGGATGGACGCCCGTGCGCCGATAACGCGGCCGTCGTCGGCGGTCAAAGCGGAGGTGACGCTGTGGCGTTCAAGAACGACGGCGCCCGCGGCCTCGGAGTGCCGGGCCAACGATTCGTCGAAGCCAAGCCGCGTGCGGATCAGGCCATACGTGGGAAAGTCGGAAACCTCGGGCCAAGGCAGCTCAATGGTGCGACCGCCGGCGATGAGGCGGAGGCCCTTGTTCCGGCGCCACCCGTCCTCCACAGCGTGTGACAGCCCAAGCTTCTGGATCTCGCGGACGGCACGCGGGGTGAGGCCGTCACCGCACACTTTCTCACGCGGGAAAGAGGTCTTTTCCAGCACCGTGACGTCGATGCCCGCCTGGGCGAGGTAATACGCGGCGGTGGACCCGGCCGGGCCCGCGCCAACAATCAGTACTTTCACGTCGTCCTAAATCAGCAGGCGGTACGGGGTCAGCCGGCCTGTTGGCGCGGCTTGATCTGGCGGCGAAGCTTGGCCACGGGAACACTTTCGCGGTGCTCGGCGGGCTTCTGTGCTCGGTGCACGGCGACGATGCCGCCGCTGAGGTTGCGGTAAGTAATGTCGGTCCAGCCGGCGTCGCTGAGCCACTGCGCCAGGTGGTCCTGATCCGGCCAGGCACGGATGGACTCGGCGAGGTACACATAGGCGTCCGGGTTGGAGGACACCTTGGTGGCGATGGCCGGGAGTGCACGCATGAGGTACTCGGTGTAGAGGTTGCGCCACAGCGGCACTACGGGGTGCGAGAACTCGGCAATGACCAGGCGGCCGCCGGGCTTGGTGACCCGCAGCATTTCCTCCAGGGCCTTGCGGGGTTCTACGACGTTGCGCAGGCCGAAGGAGATGGTCGAAGCGTCGAAGCTGTTGTCCGCGAACGGCAGGTTGGTGGCGTCACCGGCGATGAAGTCGATGTCCGGGCGGCGGCGCTTGCCCACTTTCAGCATCCCCAAGGAGAAGTCGCAGGCCACAACGTCCACGCCGGCGTCTGCGTAGGGTTCGCTGGAGGTTCCGGTGCCGGCGGCGAGGTCCAGGACCTTCTGGCCAACCTTCACATCCACGGCATCAACCACGATCCGGCGCCAACGCCGGGTCTGCCCCATGGACAGGACATCATTGACGACGTCGTATTTTGGGGCGACATCATCAAACATCGTCGCAACTTCGTCCGGACGCTTTTCCAAGGATGCTCGGTTCACCCTGTAATTGTCTCAGACATTCAGCCGACTTTGCTGCGCTGTAGAAGTCGGCTCAGATTCTGGTTGTCCTCGGGAGTACTGTTGTTCCATCATGACGAGCACGCTCCGCACCTTGACAGTCCCCCTCGATGTTGAATCATCCTCCGGGGGGCTGCCGTCGTTTCTGGTGCGGGACGACGTTCTTTGCTGGTCCCGCCGTGAGGCCGGGCTGGTGGGTTACGGCGAGCTGACCCGCTTCAACGCCACCGGGCCCGAGCGTTTCCTTGAGGCCGATATCTGGTGGCGGCATCTCATTCTTGAGGCCGAAATCACTGATCACGTGGAGCTTCCGGGCACCGGTCCTGTGGCTTTCGGCTCGTTCGCCTTCTCCAAAACCTCCCCGCATGTGTCCCGCTTGATCCTG
This sequence comes from Arthrobacter sp. YN, assembly GCF_002224285.1. GTDB lineage: Bacteria > Actinomycetota > Actinomycetes > Actinomycetales > Micrococcaceae > Arthrobacter. Next base: position 3,843,111 of record NZ_CP022436.1, read on the forward strand.
CCGGAGCTGGTGGTGGGGATCCGCGATGGCCGCGCCTGGGCAACCCAATTAACGTTCGACGACGCCGCCCTCACCGAAGCGGGCGTCCTCGCCTCCGTGCACCGCTGGCTGACTGAACCGGAACCGAACGGTGAGGATTCGGCGGCAGGCGGATCCGGCGTCGCACCCTCAGCTGAGCTGATTGCCGCCGACGGTTCCGCCGGTCACCTCAGCCATGGTTCCCTCAGCGAGGCCGCCTGGATGCAGGCAGTGGCCAACGGAGTGGAGGAGATCCGCGCCGGGAAACTGGAGAAGCTGGTGTTGGCGCGCGACGTCGTCGCAAACCTTCCGGAGGGCGTCAACGCTGCGGAGGTTCTTCGCCAGCTCGCCGCAAGGTACCGCGAATGCTGGACGTACGGCGTGGACGGCCTGGTGGGCGCAACGCCCGAGATGCTGATTCAGGTGGAGGGTCGCACCGCACAGGCCCGTGTACTGGCAGGAACCCTGGATCGACGTGATGCTGACGGCATGGACGGCTCCCCCATGGAATATGCGGAGCGCGTCCTGGCTGGATCGGAGAAGCAGCGGCATGAGCACGAGATTGCGATCGATTCCCTGACGCGTCAGCTGGCTCCCTTCTCGGAAGCGATGAACTCGCACAGCGAACCTTTCATTCTTGAGCTGCCCAATGTGTGGCACCTGGCCTCGGACGTGAAGGCAGAGTTGGCGGACATCGAGGGGCACGTGCCCACGTGTTTGGCCCTGATCAACGCGCTGCATCCCACGGCAGCCGTGTGCGGAACCCCGACGCTGGTTGCCGGTGCGTTGATCCGCAAACTCGAACACTTGGACCGGGGCCCGTACGCCGGACCTGTCGGTTGGCTCGACGCCGCCGGCAACGGTGAGTGGGGCATCGCGCTTCGCGGTGCGGTGATCGAGGACGCCAACACGGTGCGCCTGTATGCCGGGTGCGGCATCGTCGAGGGCTCCCAGCCGGAAGCCGAACTGGCGGAAACATGGGCGAAATTCCGGCCGATGCTCGAAGCCCTGGGTATCCGCCGCTGAATCTGGGATTCCAGACAGAGGCCCCTCAGATGCGGTTGATAAGTGCGTAAACTTGTTATCCAATAGTGAAACTTCGTTTCCTGTGATGCACATCTCACGTTCGGCGCTACACTAAAACCGACTCAGTTCAGCATCCACCGCAACAAAAGGTAAACAACATGCAGATCTCCCGTTCGGTTCTGTCCGGCACCAAGATTGCCGCCGTGCTCGCAGCCGGCGCACTGGCCCTCACCGCCTGCGGTGGCTCGTCCACCCCGGCTGCCACGGACGCCTCCGGCCTCAAGCTCATCAACGCCGGCAAGCTCACGGTGTGCTCGGACGTTCCCTACGAGCCGTTCGAATTCCAGAAGGACGGCAAGATTGTCGGCTTCGACATGGACATCGCCGCCGAGCTCGCCAAGGACGTCAAGGCCGAACTCAACGTGGTGGACAGCTCCTTCGAAGCAATCGAGACCGGCACTGCACTGACCGGTTGCGACGTCTCCATCTCCTCGATCTCCATCACCGACGTCCGCAAGAGCGTCATGGACTTCTCCACCCCGTACCTGGATGACGACCTGACCCTCGTGGCCACCTCGTCCTCCGGCATCAGCAACATCGACGGCGCCAAGGGCAAGAAGGTGGGCGTCCAGCAGGCCACCACCGGCGCCCAGTACGCCAAGGACAAGGGAATCGACGCACAGCAGTTCGAAGACTCCGGCCTCCTGGTCCAGGCCCTCAAGGCCGGCACCATCGACGCCGCAATCGGCAACCAGTCCGTCCTGGGCTACGCCATCAAGGACGACTCCAACCTCAAGCGCGTTGAAGACTACGCAACGGGCGAGAAGCTGGGCATCTCCATCAAGAAGGGCAACACCGCCATGACGGACGCCGTGAACGCCACGCTGAAGCGCATCACCGACGACGGCTCCCTCAAGAAGTTCGAGACCACCTGGTTCGGCGAAGCCACCAAGTAGTCCGAGCCCCGGCTCCCCCAGATCCACGCAGGCGGGCCCCGAAACGACACGTTGTTTCGGGGCCCCACCTGCGCAACATGAATGTGAGAACCCCATGGCAATGACTGCACGTCAACGAGCCAAAGTCAGTTTGTACGTCCAGGCCGGAATCTTCGTGGTGGCCGTGGCCGCAGTGATCCTCGCTGTGGACTGGAAGACGATCGGCACCAGCGTCTTCAACTTCTCCAAAATCGGGCCGATGTTCCCGGACATCTTCCTGGTGGGCCTCAAAAACACCCTGATCTACACGTTCCTCGGCTTCGTGGTGGGCTTGTCCGGAGGCCTTCTGCTGGCCCTGATGAAGCTCTCGTCCTTCCCGCTGTACCGCTGGCTCGCGACGGGATACATCGAGTTCTTCCGGGGTGTTCCCGCATTGCTGGTCTTCATCGCCTTCGGCTACGGCGTTCCGCTGGCCTTCGGAATCCAGTGGGACGTGAACATCATCGTGATGGTCTCGCTGGGTATGGTCGCAGCTGCGTACATCGCTGAAACCCTCCGCGCAGGCCTCCAGGCCGTGCCCAAGGGCCAAATGGAAGCAGCCCGTTCGCTGGGCATGCCGCAGTGGCGGGCCATGGTTTCCATCGTCATCCCGCAGGCTTTCAAGATCGTCCTGCCGCCGCTCACCAACGAGATCATCCTGCTCACCAAGGACTCCTCGCTGATTTACGTCCTGGGTCTCACTGCGTCCCAGTACGAGCTCACCAAGTTCGGGCGCGACGGCATTTCCAGCCTCGGAGCCGGCCTGACGCCGCTGCTCGTGGCCGGCGCCTTCTACCTGGTCATCACCATCCCCTTGAGCCTCCTGGCACGGAAGTTCGAAAGCCGCTCCGCGCGGACGAAGCGATAGGCAGGACAGTCATGAATAACTCCACTGGGAGCACGTCCAGCGTTCGCGCTGCGGGCGTCGACATCAAGGACCTCCGCAAGTCCTACGGCAGCAACGAGGTCCTCAAAGGTATCTCCCTGACCGTTGAACCTGGTCAGGTAGTTTGCCTGATCGGGCCCTCGGGTTCCGGCAAGTCCACCCTCCTTCGCTGCGTCAACCTGCTCGAGCAGCCCAACGCCGGCACCATCAACGTGGGCAAGTTCGAGGCCACCGACCCCGACGTAGACCTCAACAAAATGCGCCAAAGCGTTGGAATGGTGTTCCAGCACTTCAACCTGTTCCCGCACCTCAGCGTCCTGGACAACTGCACCATCTCGCAGACCAAGGTCCTCAAGCGTTCCAAGTCCGAAGCTTCTGACGTTGCGCGCCACAACCTGGAGCGCGTTGGCTTGGGACACCTCGCCGACCGCTTCCCGGACCAGCTCTCCGGTGGCCAGCAGCAGCGCGTGGCTATTGCCCGCGCCTTGTCCATGGACCCGCAGCTCATGCTTTTCGATGAGCCCACCTCTGCCCTCGACCCCGAAACCGTGGGCGATGTCCTGGCCGTCATGCGCAAGCTGGCACAGGAAGGCATGACCATGCTGGTGGTTACCCACGAGATGGGCTTCGCCCGGGAAGTGGCCGACCGCGTGGTCTTCATGGACGCCGGTGTAGTGGTGGAAGAAGGGCCGGCGGAAAACGTCATCAGCGCCCCCACCCAGCCTCGCACCAAGGAATTCCTGCGCCGCGTCCTGGACCCCACGCACATTGGTGTGGAGGAAGCCTAAACGCTCTCCGGCACCTAGGCCGCGCATATCCGTGAGCGCCACAGGAACGGGAGGTCGACACCCGCATTTGCGTGTCGACCTCCCTTTTCTGTGTCATCTATGAAGGTGGCTGGCCTGCAGAAGCACGACGACGGCGGGGAACCCCTGCTGCTACGAGCGCACGTTCCAACTTGCCCACCGTCAGGTCGCTCCAGACCAGCCGGAACACTCCTCGGCCTGTGGCACGTATGGCGTCTTCACGGTTCTTCTCCTCGATCACAACCTGAGAGGGCGTCCGGCCCTTGAGAAACTCGGGTTTCAAGTACTTCTCCCTGCCGTCGAACTCTCCCACCAGTCGGACGTCTTTCCAGTAGAAATCCGTGTAGACAGTCCCTCGCCTCGTTCGAAGTTCGTACTGTAGTTCTGGAGCAGCGAAACCGGCCACGTGCATGAGTCCCCTGCAGTAGGACTCCCCGGGCGATCCCGAATTGATGACAGCGAACTGGACAGCCGCAGCGATGCGTTTGCCGGCGGCCTTCGAATACCGGGCATCAATGGCGTCCAGCAACTCATCCCTCAGTACAGGTTTCCGGTGACGTTCAGGGCATAAGAGGAAATCCAGGGGAACAACAGCCTCGGCAAATGGCACTAAGGCTGCGATGTCCAGTACTGTCCTGACCCGGCCTGTCACCAGAAAGCCGTTCATTTCCTCTGCTTCTTGAAGTTCACTAGCGATGAAGTGCCGTCGAACGCCTGCCCTGGACCTTCCTCCGCCGGCGTAAGAGCTGAGCGCGTGAATGGGTTGTCGCCCGAGGATGGTTGGAATGCCGTGAATACTCGCCGCGGAGTGATGAGAAAAAGTGGTGGGCGACGTGAATGTCTCCGACGCTGCTTCGACCCTCAAGGCATAACGTTCCCAGCTATCCAGTACCGTCCACTTTTGTGCATCGACGTACACCCCGTGCCGAATTCTCATGAGCTTCCCGGCCTTGGCCGCCTCAGACAATTTCCGGGAATCCGCGCCGATGAGTGACAAGTCCCTGGCCAGAATCAGTTTGGGTAGCGTTCGCATAGCACCAGCATTCGGCCTGGCCACCGCCTTCAGTAGGCGCTCTTCACTCTATGTGGAAACTCCCGATCCACCGCCGCCGCACAGGTGGACCACCGACACTCGAATTCGGACGCCGCGCGGTCCGGTTCACGACAAACTCTTCGTCGGACGACATGCATATGCGCTGACGACACTTGGATCCGGGCGGCGCCAGCCCGTTTGCGTGGCCCGAGCTCGGCAGGGTAGCGTGCACGAATTTAGGTGGCACAGGCTGGATGACAGGCGCAAGGTAGAACGGCGGTAACGGTAGCGGACGGGTTTAGCCATCCCTGGCCGGGCCTAGCCTGCGGTCAGGACCTGGCCCACGGCGGCGGAGATGGCTTCCTTAATTCGACCATGGAGCGCCCGCAGGCCTGTCCGGTCCACGCGCACCTCCACAATGCTGCGCCCCTTGAGCGGCGCCTTGAGCGCCGAGGCAAGTTCCGCCGTCGTACTTACCGCTTGGTGTCCGACGCCGTACGCCGCCGCGAGTGCCGCGATGTCCACTGAGTGCGGGGTGCCGAAGAGACGTTCGACGGCGGTGCCGTAGGCGCCTGAGTCCTCGACGGCGCCGTGCTCGAGGAGGCTGAAGATGGCACCGCCGGCGTCGTTGAGCACCACGATGCGCAGGTCCGGCACAGGTTCACGGTGGCCGAGGAGCAACCCCCCGGCGTCGTGGAGGAAGGTGACATCGCCCAGGAGGACCGTGGTTTCGCGTCCGCTGCCCAGGGCAATACCTGTGGCTGTGGCGATGGTGCCGTCGATGCCGGCGAGGCCGCGGTTGGCGTAAACACTGGCTATCGGATCGGTGTGGGGTTGTCCGGCGAGGTCGACGTCGCGGATGCCGTTGGAGGACCCGAGCACCAGCTGTCCGCGGGAATGTTCCCACACGGTGGCGCCGACGGATGGGCCGCTGGCAAGGGTCTCCCCCGCTAGCACTCCATCCAAGCCGTGCTGGGCGGCAGCGCCGGCGAGGAGCCAGGAGTCCAACCATTCGGCGGACCCGCGGCCGGCGAATTCTGCGAGCCCAGGAAGGGTTTCGATCGGCGTTTCACGGCGTCGGCCAGCCTCGTACCAAGCCACAGGAACGGGTTGGTAGATGGCTGTCTCTACTGATTCGCGTGCCAGTAGGGACGCCACGGGACGGGACAGAGTGGCGCGGCCAAACAAGACCACGCGTTCGATCGGAGACGGTGATTGGGGCCCGAAGTGCTCCAGCAACACCCGGTACGGTCCCACTGCATTCGGGCCGAAGCGTGCATTGGACGACGGCTCGGCGAGCAATGGCAGGCCATGGGCACGGGCGAAGGCCTCGGCCACAGGGCCAGCATCGTGGCCTGCGAGGACCACGGTGCGTCGCTCTGGGAGTGCTGTGGATGCTTCCGGGAGAACCAGTGCCTGAGGTCCGGCGTCGTAATGAAAAACGCCGTGTCCTGCGGCGACCGGAAGCGCGTCGCCGGGCGCGGGAACCAGTGGGTCACGGAAGGCAAGATTCACTTGGACAGGGCCGGGCGGCGTGTCCTCGAGGGCACCGGTTGCTGCGTACAGAGCCGTGGCAACGGCTTTTTGGGGATGGTCGCCGGCGGGAACGTCGACGGCGAATCTCACGTGATCGCCGAAGAGGTCCAGTTGGGTGGTGGTCTGGTTCGCCCCGGTTCCGTGGAGTTCTTCCGGGCGGTCCGCGGAAATAACCACCACGGGAACCGCGGAATGATTGGCTTCCATGACAGCCGGCAGGAGGTTGCCCACAGCCGTGCCGGATGTGGTTACCACGGCAACAGGGGCCTCGGTGGAAAGTGCCAGGCCGAGCGCGGTGAATCCGGCGTCGCGTTCGTCGATGCGCACGTGCAGCCGGACGCGGCCCGAAGCTTCTGCTTCAGCCAGGGCGTAGGCCATGGGTGCAGAGCGCGAACCCGGTGCCACCACCACGTGTCGCACACCGCCGTCGAGCAGTGCCGTAACGGCGATCCGGGCGGCACCAATGGATGTCAGAGAGTCCTGGGAAGTCACCGTTCCAGTCTATTGGCGCAGGCGAGCCCTCAATGTTCTCTCACATCCCGGCCCACATCGGACATCCCTCTCTCACATCCCGGCCCACATCGGACATCCCTCTCTCACATCCCGGCCCACATCGGACATCCCTCTCACACTAGGGTGTCGCCGTTGTTCCGCACCTCGGGCGCTACCAGTTGTGGCGCAAGCCGCAAGAACGCGGGAGGTGACAGAGCGTCCGGCTCAAACACGCGGGAGGTGATAGAGCGTCGGGCCCAAGCACGCGGGAGGTGATAGAGCGTCGGGCCCAAACACGCGGGAGGTGATAGAGCGTCGGGCCCAAACACGCGGGAGGTGATAGAGCGTCGGGGAAGAGGAAGTGCTCCCCCACCCGGCAACCCGGGCGGGAGAGCACTCGTCATGCGCAAGGCACCAAGCCTACTTACGGAAGACCTGCACCACCGAGGGGCGGGGGGCCCGCGCCGCGCCCGCCGCCGGGGTAGCTCCGGCCGGGACGTAGTCCGGGAAGAAGGAGTTCTGCGCCGCGAACGAGCCATCCTCACCGGGGTGCTGGACGGCGACGAACACTGTGCGCTCTTCGTCGTGGATGATCGGACCACAGGTTTCAGCGTCGCGGGGAACAGCAAGGAACTGCTCAACCTTGCCGCGTTCCGGTCCCTCGAGGGTGACCTTGAACAGGCCATCGGCGTAGCCAATGGTGCCGGGGGCGCCGTCGGTGGAGATCCAGAGGTTGCCCACGGAGTCGAAGGCTACGTTGTCCGGGCAGGAGATCGGCGAGACCTTGTCCGCCGGGAAGCCGGAGAAGTACGTGGAGGTGTTCTTGGCGGGGTCACCGGCCACCAGCAGGAGGTTCCAATTGAACTTGGTGCCTGTCTGCTCGCGGCCCTCGGTGATTTCCACGACGTGGCCGTCACGGTTGAGGGTGCGCGGGTTGACCTCCGTAGCGCCTTCCTTGCCCGGCTTGCCGCGGTCCGTGTTGTTGGTGCAGGCCACGTAGACCTTGCCGGTACGCGGGTTGGGCTCAACATCTTCGCAACGGTCCATCTTGGTAGGCCCAACCTTGTCGGCGGCCAGGCGGGTGTAGACCAGGACCTCCGGGACGGTCATGCCGGGAACTGCGGAGGTGCCGTTGACTACCAGGGGCAGCCATTCGCCGGTGCCGTCGAAGGCGCCATCGGCAGGAAGCTTGCCGGTGCCGTCGATGTCGGCAGGCGAATCGCCCGTGAACTTGGCAACGAAGAGGTCACCTTCGGAGAGCAGGTTCATATTGTTCTTGCGGGCCTCGCGGGAGTCCCCGGCCTGGTACTTGCCCTTGGAGACGAACTTGTAGAGGTAGTCGAAGCGCTCGTCGTCGCCCATGTAGGCCACTACCTTGCCGGACGGGGCAACAATGACGTTGGCGCCTTCGTGCTTGAACCGGCCCATCGCGGAGTGCTTCTTGGGAGTGGAGGTGGGGTCGAACGGGTCAACTTCAACAATCCAGCCGAAGCGGTTGGTCTCATTGGCGTAGCCCGGGTTGCGGGTGTCGAAGCGCGGCTCGTCGAGTTCCCACTGGCGGGTGGTCGGCTTCGCCGAAATTCCATAGCGCTTGTCGCCATCGCTGGTCCCCGGGGCAGCGAAGTAACCGTTGAAGTTTTCTTCGCCGGAGAGGATGGTTCCCCAGGGGGTGGTTCCACCGGCGCAGTTGCCCAGCGTGCCCTTGATCCAGCGGCCTGCCGGGTCATCGATCGTCTTGACCAGGTTGGTACCGGCCGCGGCGCCCGTCAGTTCGTAGACAGTGTCCGTGAGGAAGCGACGGTTCAGGGGTGCTCCCTGAACGTAGTTCCACGGCTTGTTCTTGTTCTTGCGTTCGAGCTCCACCACGGCAAGGCCATGCCCGGCGCGTCCGATGGCACGTGCCTCTTTGGGGTCGAAGCCCTCGGGCAGCATGATGTTCTCGTTGGTGTACTCGTGGTTGCTGAAGAGCACGGCACGGCGATCCTTGGAACCCGGGATAGGCAGGATGTCCGTGTAGTCGTTGTTGTACCCGAACTGGCGGGCCTGGGCTGCGGCAGTCTGCGCGTTGAGGTCGAAGGCAGGCGAGTCGGCAAAGAGGGGGTCGCCCCAGCGGATGACCGGCTTCCAGTCAAAGCCCTCAGGCACGGTGAAGGCATCCACCGCTGCGTCTACCGGCTTGATGGCGGTGAACTTGAGCTTGGACTTGTCGAAGCCCTTCTTGGCAGCATCGGAGAGTCCGTTTCCAGGGTCGGCCACGGCGGTGTCGACACCGGTCACGGCACCACCGAGCACGATGGCGAGCGCCCCTGCGGCACCGAGGCCCAGGGCGGCACGGCGGGACATGGCTGTTGATGCGATGTCGCGGAAGTAGCCGTTGGCGCTCGTGTTGCAGACATCGCCAGAGCAGGCGTTGTCGCACTTCAAAGCACAGGTAACCGCACTGCGCTTGCCCTTGGTGTGGCCGAGCATGGGGAGCAGCGGAAACGTGCGTCCGGTGGTTTCAGACATGGGGAAGACCTTCCAGAGATGTACGAGGTTCCCGCTGAGCCTTTCAGCGGAAACCGAATCTGAGAGGTCTCTCCGGTTAAGAAACGGTGAACAAAGGATGCTGGTTTCCCGCCAGGACGGCATGCACCCTGCGAAGCCGGTCCAGCCACCAGTCCCTGCGTTCCGCCGGGGCCGCGTAATGCTCAAGCAGGCCGGGATCGGCGACAGCCTCGCGGACGTGGATGGCGCCGTCGTCGGCCACCAAGGGGTCCAGCGTAATGTCCGAGGCAAACAGCGATACGGTGCCAAGTCCGCAGGCGTAGGGAAGTGAGGGCAACGCGGCTGCGAGCGCGAGTCCGGCGCGGATGCCCACAGAGGTATCCAGCGCGGAACTGACGACGGCGGGCAGCCCGGCTTGGTGCACGATGTCCAGGGCCCGCCGGACTCCCCCGAGTGGAGCGACCTTGACCACGATGAGGTCCGCGGCGCCGGCTCTGGCTACCCGAAGGGGATCGTCTTCCTTGCGTACGCTCTCGTCAGCAGCGATGAGGACCGGCATCCCAGCGTCAGAGAGCCGACGACGGACCTCGGCCAGGCCCTCAATGGTTGGAACGGGCTGCTCAGCGTACTCAAGGCCGACAGCCGAGAGCTTGCCCAGGGCCTTCACTGCCTGCTCTACGTCCCATCCCCCGTTGGCATCCACGCGGATGGCGGCATCCGGCAAAGTTTCACGTACTGCGTTTACCCGCGCAACGTCGTCCCTCAACGACTGCCCGCGCTCGGCAACTTTGATCTTGACCGCGTCCACCCGTCCGAAGCGTGCCAGCACCTCCGGGACGCGCTCTGCAGGAACGGCGGGAACCGTCGCATTGACCGGGATGGTGTCCCTGAGCTGAGGGGGGAACCCAAGCCAGCCAGCTTCGAGGGCGGCGGCCAGCCAGCGGGAGGATTCGTCGTCGTCGTATTCGGGGAAGGGACAGAACTCGCCCCAGCCCACGGGCCCGCGCAAGAGGAGCGTCTCGCGCTCCGTGATGCCACGGAACTTCACGCGCATGGGGAGAGAGACCACATAGGCCGAATCGAGAAGTTCTTCAAGAGATGGAAGCGCAGGCATAGTGCCACTGTACCGGCGGCCCTCTGACCCGGCGGATGGCCAATCCGGCTATGTGGACAAGCTACCCGGACCAGTAGTTCCGGACCCTGCCCAAGGCATCACCCAGTTGGACGCCGGACAATTCGAGGGAGCTTTCCGGCAATCCCAACGCCTCCCACCGGGCCACCAGCGTTGTGCCCCCTTCCAGCGGCAACGGCCACAACCAATAGCGGCCGGTGAACTGGACGTACTCGCCGTTGTTACTCCCTCCGCCTCCACCCAAGGTCGTCAGCACGGGCCCAGTGACGTCGTCGGTGTCATCGAACGCCGCCGGTCCGTGGATGGCAGCGACCGCCTTGCGTCCGTCCGCAAAAGCGACCCCTAGTTCCAGCCCCGTCCTGGTGTCCAGGCTGGAGCGCGGGTGGTTGTAGCACTCCTCAACGATCTCCCGCCATTCCTGGTCGGATTCATCCATGCGTCGAACAGACCACACCAAGTCCAGCAGGCAACCCGTGGAGTAAACCTCCACCAGTTTCAGGGCCACCACCATCCGCTGGCTCTGATGAACAAACCCGCCACCGGGAACCACCCCTGGCAGTTCGTCCGACGGCGGCCCGGCCCACCCCGGCCTGAGCGGCTGCGGTTGACGCGCCAGTTCGGGAGGCTCCGGAAGGTCGTCGAAGAAGCTCATAAACCACTCTTACACCACCTCACAGGCGCTGGGGAGAGGTGTGTGGCAACCGAGAGACGGCAATCGCGATATTCTCGGAATACGACTCAATGTGGGGGAGATATGACTCAATCAACGCCCGGTTCCACGACGCCTCCCGGCTGGTACCCGGACCCTTCGGACCCCCGACTGGTCCGGTGGTGGGACGGCCACGCCTCGACAGCCCACCAGGCTCCCCGGCAAGCTCCGCAGCAGGTGCAGTACCAGCCGGTTTTCAAGGCTCCGCGAACCCCGATCAGCGAGCAGACACCGGTCTACAACCCTTTCATTTGGGCCATCACGTTGCTGCCGTTGGTCTCGGTAGTGTTCATGCTCACCTGGCAGCCGGAGTTCCGCGTCATCACCACGCGTCAAGGCGTCACCACCCTTGACCCCTTCTCGATCTATACGCCGGGGTACTTCCTGCTGATGGCATCGAGCCTGGTGATCTATGGCCTTTCGGTGTTCTTCGCGTACCTGGACTATCAGCGGTTGGCGAGGTCCGGCGTCGTACGTCCCTTCCACTGGGCCTGGACGTTCCTGAACTCGGCGGTCTACGTCATTGGCCGTTCGGTGATCGTCAACAAAGCGGCGCCCAAACGCGGACTGTTGCCGGTGTGGATCACCATCGCCGTCTTTGTGATCAGCATGGTGGTGGCCGGCATTTGGACCTCCAACATGATGCAGACCATGATGTCGTCCTTCGGTTCGTCCCTCACCACGTAGCGCCACCTAGCACCACAGGAAACCTCACACGCGTTAGGTAGACTGCTGTCAACGACCGGAAGGACACTCCCATGAACCGCAAGGCCACTGCGTTGGATGTCGCCAAACGTGCGGGCGTGTCCAGAAGCGCGGTCTCGCTGGTCCTGAACGGCCGCGGTGATGGGAATGTGGCCAAGGAGAGCCAGGACCGGATCCGGGCGGCGGCGCTGGAGCTGAACTACTCCCCCAACGCGATCGCACTCAGCCTGCGAAACCAGCGTTCACGGGTTATTGGCATCCTGTCCGATGAGGTGGTGGTCAGCCCGTTCGACGGCAACATCATCGGCGGCGCAGATGACATCGCCCGCAGCCGCGGCTTTGTCACGGTTGTCATGGACACCGAGCGGGATAGCGCCCGGGATGCCGGCGCCATTGAGACCCTCCTGGACCGGCAAGTGGATGGGCTCATGTACGTCACTGTCGGCTTGAAACCGATCGACGTTCCGCAGGGCATGCTCCGCATTCCGTCCGTGTTGGCCAACTGCTACGACGCCCTCCCCCAGCCGCAGCTGCACCACGTTATTCCGGATGAGCTCACCGGCGGCCGCGAAGCTGCCGAGCACCTGCTGCAGCTGGGTCACCGGAACATCGCACTGCTGGCAGGAGACGAAGACTCACCGGCCGCGCCACTCCGCGTTCAGGGGTACCGGGATGCGCATGCAGCGGCCAACGTTCCGCTGCGGAGCGACCGGATCTTCATGGCCGGTTGGGATATTGATGCCGGCTACCGCGGCGCCATGAAACTGCTCGACGGAGTGTCCCCGGCTGAACGTCCAACGGCCATCATGTGCGCGAACGACCGCCTGGCCGTCGGGGTGACGCTTGCGGCTGCACGGCTTGGGCTCAGCGTTCCCGGGGACCTGTCCGTGATGGGCTACGACGACGAGACCCGGATCGCGGACACCATGGTCCCGGCACTGACCACCATGGCGTTGCCGTTGCGGGAGATCGGCCGCGCCGCGATGACCACGCTGCTGGACGCCATCGAGGGAACCAACACCACAGAAAAGGGGACCACCGTGGAAACGATGGTCCCCTGCCGCCTTGTCATCCGGGAATCGACCGGCCCCGCGCCCACACGCTGATTCCCCGCGTTGGGGGCCCACTCTGCCCTAAACCGGGCACTAAGCATGCAAAGCAGGCCCCTCAACCAGCGCACGACGCCGGCCTGCCGCCTATGCGGAAAGGCTCAACTCCCATACGTCGGCAGTCGCGCCGTCGGGCAAGGTGAGCTGCCATTCCTCACCCGGAGCCGGGTAGGCCCGAAGGGTGGTGGCGACGGAACCGGAACGGTAGACCTCCACGAGGGAAGCGTCGACGAAGATGCGGAGCTCCTCCCCTGCAGCAAGGGAACCCGAGTAGACCACTTGAGCATCGGCACCCGAACCAAGCACCAGCTCCACAGAGCCGGAACCAGAACCGGAAGAACCACCCCGAACCAGTACCTCGGCAAACGCAGGCACAGCAACGGTGCCGGCAGCCCCCTCAGCCACAGCAGCACCCCGGTACGCCTCAACCTCCGGCGCAGGAGTGACAGCCAGCGCCCCGTCAACCACGGACAAAACGCGGGGATGCGTCAGGACACCCGACCACCCGGCGTCGTCGATTTCTTCCTGGGTGCGTCCACGGCGACCGTCGCGTCCGGGACCTTCATTGGCCCACCCCCACAACAAAGCAGCAGGAGCAGCAGCAGACCCGGCAGAGTAGGCCAGCTGCACAATCTGCGGTGCGTAGAAGTCGCGGCCAAGGTCCGCCTTCCCACCCGAGGCCGGAGCAAACACGGGCAACCCCGTGACAGGATCCGCGGACAGGGAGCCGGTCAGGTAGCCCACCCCATTGGCGTGCTCATGGTCGTCGCCGGAGAGCCACAGGGAGAACATCATGACCCAGGTGGAGCCACCAGAAGAGAGGGGCACCTCCACCAACTGCGGGCATTCCCAGATCTCGGCCGGCGTATGCACAGCAGCCACGGGATCAGCGGTGGTCAGCCAAATCCCTTGGTACTTCCAGTCGTCAAGGGACTCCACCGTGTACAGCAGCAACGCCGCGCGCCCGTCGGAGAGCCCCGCACCCTGCATGGCATAGCGGGCGCCGTTGAAGCGGAAGATGAAGGGGTCGCGGACTGCGGTTACCAGCGGATCCTCAGGCATGGACGCAGCCACATGCCCGTCCTGCTCCCACGTCACCAGATCAGCAGACCCGCGTGCGATCACCACCTGCGAGTGACCGCCGTGGTCCTTGATCCCGGAGTAGGCGGCGGTGGGCACGCCACCGTCCGAGGTGACTACGCCCGTCCAGCATCCGGCGGAGTCGGGGCCGCCCGCTTGAGGAGAAAGCGCCACGGGGTGCTCTTCCCACCGCACTAAATCGCCGGAGCTCACGTGCCCCCAGTTGATTTGCGAATGCCGCGCTGACGACGGGTTGTACTGGAAGAACACGTGGTACCGGCCGTTGATGTAGCTGATGCCGTTGGGATCGTTGATCCAGCCCTGCGCAGGACGCGGATGGAATCGCGGGAACGCCGGATCCGGGTGCGTCGCCGCCATAGCCAGTGAGGAAGAGAGTGCAAGGTCCGTCAACGGAACCCCTTTCAAAAGAGAGTGGAAACTATTTGCCCGTGCCCGCGGTGAGCCCGTCCTGGAGCGCACGCTGACCGAACATGAACACCACCAGCGCGGGAATCATGGAGAGCACAACACCGGCCAGGACCACCGAGATGCTTCCGGTGCCGAGGTTGCCTTGGAGTGAGACCAAGCCCAGCGGGAGGGTGAAGTTCTGCTCGGAGATGGTCATGATGAGGGGCCTGAAGAACTCGTTCCAGTGGAAGTTGAACGCCAGGATGCCCACGATCGCCAGGCCCGGCATGGCCAGAGGCGCATACACGGAGCGGAAGGTCCGCCACGGCGAGGCGCCGTCGATCGCAGCCGCTTCAGCGAGCTCACCCGGCAACCCCATGAAGTATTGGCGCATCAGGAAGGTACCGAACGCCGTCGGGATGGCCGGAATGATCAGCGCGAGCAGCGTGTCCGAGAGGCCCACGCCACGGATCAGCATGAACACGGGCACGATGGTCACCTGGGCGGGCACCATCATGGTGGCCAACACGATCGAGAACAGGGCACCCCGCCCCCGGAACTTAAGATGCGCAAACGCGTACCCTGCCAGTGCGGCGGTGATCATCTGCCCCACCGCGATCAAGCCGGTCACCAGCGCGCTGTTCAGCACCAGCAGCACGATGTTGAGCTGCTTGAACACTTGCTCGTAGGAGGTGAAGTCCGGGTTCAGCGGAAGGAATGCCGGCGGCAGCTGGAAGGATTCCGACGGCGGTCGCAGCGAGGTGGACAGCGTCCACAACACCGGCCCCAGGACAAAGACGGACGCGATCAGCAAGACAACGACGCGGATGGCCACTGACCAGTCGCGCTTCTTCCGCTTCACTACAGGCGCCGTGGTGGTGACACGTTCTTGAATGGTAGTCATGGCGGGCCTTACTGGTAGAAGACGAATCGTTTGCTGAGCCGGAATTGCGCGGCGGTGATGCCCATGATGATGAGCGTCAGGATCACGCCGATCGCCGAGGCCTCGCCGAACTCAAGGCGCTGGAACGCGGACTCGAAGATGACCATCACGGCTGTGCGTGTCGAGTCGCCGGGGCCGCCGCGGGTGAGCACGTAGGGCTGGTCGAACACTTGCAGCGCGTTGATGATCGCCATGACCGAGGCCACCAAAGTGGTGGGGCTGAGCAGGGGCAGCGTAACGAACCAGTGCTTGCGCCAACCCGTCGCACCATCAATCGACGCGGCCTCGTACGTCTCCACCGGAATGGAGGCCAGGCCACCGATGAACAGCAGGAACGAGAACCCGAAGTTCTGCCACACGTACACAAGAATCACGACGGCGGCAGACCCGGTTGGCGTCGTCAGCCACGGGACCGCTGGGATGCCAACGATGGAAAGCAACCAGTTCACCACGCCGAATTGCTCGTTGAAGAGGTAGCGCATGAAGATCGATACCGATGCCGCAGACAGGATCAGCGGGAAAAAGAAGGCGGAGCGGAAGAACACCCTGAGCCAGGCCGGGAGCTTCTCCTGCACCATGATCGCCAGGCCCAACGCCAGTCCGAGTTGGAGAGCCACTGCCACCACAACGAACACGATGGTGTTCAGGAACGAGACCCGGACTGTGGGGTCCTGGACCACCTCGGCGAAGTTATCGAAACCCACGAACGTCGGCGCCGAGATGATGTCCCAGCGGAAGAAGGCGAGCGCAATTGAAGCGACGATCGGCAGGAGGGTAAAGATGCCCATGCCCACGATGGTCGGGGCCAGGAAGGCCCACGGCAGCCAGCGTTGTTGGACGCGGCCGCGCTTGGAGATTTGTCCGTTCTTATGGGCGGCCTGGCGACGACCCGGCTCGCTCCCCGTGCCTGTGGGAGTACTGGTGGCGGTGCTCATGGCTGCCTCCTCAGGGCAATTTCGAGGTCACGCTGCATGGAGGTCAGGGCGTCCTTGAGTTGGCGCTCGTCCCCGCTGACGGCCAGGCTGACGTTTTTCATGAGGGCGGTTTCGACGGCGGCCTGCTGGGGTGGCGCTGGAATGGGCCCTGTGGTGGGGAACTTGTCCAGGGTGTCGTAGAAGACCTTCCAGTTCCGCGGACCGGTTCCTGCGTAAAGCTGTTCGTTGACCATGGAGCGCCGGGCGGGTGTGGTGTTCGGTGTGGGGAAGACGATCTGCATGGCTTCGCGGCTGGAGCTGAACTTCACCCATTCCCAGGCCGCGTCCTTGTCCTTGGCGGTCTTCATGATCGCGTACCCGGCTGTACCGAACTGGTGCCGCTGGGTGCGCCATTTGGGGAAGAACTGAACGTCGAAGTCGTTTTCGGTCATCCCCGCCTCGTGGAGGCCTTGGACCCAATAGCCGCCCGCCGGCGTCGTACCTATCCTGTTGGAGGCGAAGAGGCCGATCAGCGCGCTGCCGCCGCCTTCCTCAGGCCGGACACCCAGTCCGTCCTTGACCAGTCCGCGGAGGTAGTCGAAGGATTCGAAGACCCGGGGATCATCGGCGTTGGGTTCCAGCCACTGGTAGCCGCCGGAGCGGAGGCTGCGTGAGGGGTCGTTGGCGTAGAAGCCGTCCCACAACCATTCGCCGCCCGGGGACTTGGTTTCCTTGAGGAAGCTGGTGTCATTGGCGTAGAGCCACGGCACCACTCCACCGAAGAGGCGGTTGGTCCAGTAGTAGGGGGTGAAGTCCTTGGGGTTGGCCTTCTTCATGGCAGCGAGGGTGCTGCGGAAGTCGGTGTGCGTCCAGTTGTCTGAGGGCCGCTCCAGTCCCGCCTTGGTGAGCGCAGTGGCGTTGTAGTACATGTTGGCGGCGTTCCAGTCGATGGGGAGCTGGAACAGGCTGCCTTTGTACATGAATGCTTCCACCAGGCTGGGGTGGACGTCCTCGAAGTATTCCTTCATGTGGTCCGCGTCCCGGCGCAGGTACTCATCCAGCGGGTGGGCGAGTTTTTCTGCGAAGAGCTGGGCGCCTTCCGTGGCCACGTACACCACGTCCGGCGGGGTCCCTGCGGCCACCATGGTGAGGATCTTGGTGAAGAAGTCCTTCCAGTCCACAGCCTGGATCGCCTGGACCTTGACCTTGATTTCGGGGTGGACTTTGGCAAAGGCATCGATGACCTTTTGACGGGCTGCAGCGTCTGCTGCGGTGCCCATGATGGCGATGCTGAGGCTGTTGTCTCCCCGGCCGGGGATGTCCGCCCCGGTCAAACGCGGCCACGACGCCGCGGTTACTCCAACAATCCCGGCGCCGAGGGCTGTGAGGGCACTTCTGCGTGTGAATTGACGCAAAGCCCCATTGGTTCCCGACATGTAGATTTCCTTCCCTAACACGTGTTAGGAAGCCTAAACCTGCCACCTAACACGTGTCAACCGTCACAGGTATGTTGCAGGGATCTCACTTTGCCCCGCCACGCTAAGGCCCAACTCACACCGGCCTTCCAGAGAACTGTGGCACCCTAGACAGAATGAGTTCCCAGCAATTCCGCACCAGCGGGAGGTCGAGCAAACGGCCGCTTCAACAGCGCGACGCAGGCATTGGAACAGGATTCCTTTTCATCCTGGCCACCATCGCCAGCGTGGTGGGCCTGGCCGCGACGTACTACTTCTTTGTGCGCACCACCATGGGCCAGTTCATCGACGAGTCAGCGCTCGTTGAAGCCACCGTGCTGGGCGGAACAGCCGGCAGGGCCTCTACGGAGTTCCTGGACATGCTGCCCATGCTTTCGCTGGCGATCGCCGCCATCATGGTGCTCTTCGTGACCATCGCCCGCCGCCGCTGGAGGGCCGCCGGCATCGCCGTGGCCGCATGCATCGCCGCCAACGCAGCCACGCAGATCCTCAAATTCATCATCCCGGACCGCCCCGATCGCGGCGTCCAAACCCTGGAACTGAACTCACTTCCCTCGGGGCACACCACCCTTGCCGCATCCGCTGCCGCGGCCGTGTTCCTCATGGTGTCGCCGCGCTGGCGCCCCTTGGCCGGGTTCCTCGGCAGCACCTTCGCCGTCGCCACCGGAGTCTCCACGCTCATCAACCAATGGCACCGCCCGGCCGACGTCGTAGCGGCCTTCCTGGTAGTAGGTGCCGTCATGCTCCCCGCGGGGTGGCTCATCCTCCGCACAGGGACCAGCTGGAACGTATGGAAGGGATACGGCGAGCACTGGGCCGCATCCCGGCTGTGGGTATGGCTCACGGTAACCGCACTGGTGGTGGCGGGTGTTGTTGCCGGCTACTCGCTGCTGCAGGTCATGCCCGGCTTGAGCACCGACAGCACCATCGACTACTTCTGGGCCGGCACGGCCTTCATTGTGATCGCCGGCTACCTGTCAGCACTGGGCGGCACGTGGCTCTTCGGTCTGGCTGCGCGGAAGAACTAAACGCTTTTCACGCACGACGGCGGCGCACCCTTCCGCGCCGATCGCACCCGTGCTTACGGGGGCGATCCGCGCTAAACGGTGCGCCGAACGTGGCGACAGAGCGGCTAGTCCTCCGGGCCCACTGAATCGAAGAACCTGGGGTCCTCCGCGGCCACATTCCCCCGAAGGTGCGCCTGTTCCCGGATGAAGAGTTGGTCATCCGCAGTGAGCAAAGTGCCGCCGTGGATGTCCACGGCCCCGTCCTCGCCGGTTTCGTCATTGAAGATGGCAGTCATGGTTCGGGGCACAATCATGCTTCCCGGATTGTCGATGAGCCATTGCTGCGTCTCCGGAGAAAGCTGACTCCAAAATTCCCTGATGTGCATAGTGATCAGCGCTGCCGTTCATTGTTGGGGTGGATTTGTGGGACCTGAATGCGCTGCGCAATCTCTCTGGATACTGGGGCGTGTCCTCCTTCTTCAGGCTACGCCCCGACGGGTCATTCCTGACCCAAATGCCAAGACCTTTCTGAACAAGACGTCGACGTAACCCCGTTCATTGGGTTACAGTTAATCCACTCGTTGGATAAACAAGGCAACTTCCCAGGAGCACCCATGTCTTCCACCCTCAGTCCCCGCCCGGCCCCCGCCACGGCATCGACTCTCTCCGTCCCGGCGTCCCGCGATCTCGTGGTCGATTTCATTCGCGTCGCCTGCATGTTTGCCGTGGTGGCCGTCCACCTGCTCATGATGGGCATCAGCGTGGACTCCTCCGGCATCGGGGTGGGGAATCCCCTGACGTCCTTGAGCTGGTTCGCGCAGGGTACGTGGTTCGGCCAGGTCATGCCGCTCTTCTTCGTGGTGGGCGGCTTCGCATCGCTCACCTCGTGGCGGAGCCTGCAACGCAAAGGCGGAGACGCCGGCGAGTACCTCCGGAACCGCGTGCTCCGACTGGTTCGTCCTACGGTCGCCCTCTACGCCTTCCTCACCATTGCGCTGTGGAGCGCGACGGCGGCCGGCGTCCCGGGCGACCTTCTTACCGTTATCGCTGCGGGCGCCGGAGTTCAGTTGTGGTTCCTGGCTGCATACCTGATCTGCCAGGCGATGGTTCCTACCATGGCGAGGCTCCACGGCCTGGCACCGTACCGGACCGTCGCAGCGCTGGCCGCGGGCGCCGTCGTCGTTGATGTTGTTCGCTTGGGCTTGGAGCACAACCCGTGGGGTTTCGACTCAAATCCGATCGGGCTGCTGAACATGGTGTTCGTGTGGGGGCTGCTGCAGCAGCTGGGGTTCTTCTACGCCGATGGCTTCTTCGACCGGTTTGCCCGCTGGAAGCTGGTCCTGGCCGCGGTTGCTTGTTATGGAGCGCTGGTCCCGCTGACGGGTGCCGGTCCCTACCCCGTGGACATGCTGACCAGCCAGAACCCGCCCATGTTCCCGCTGGTGTTGGTGGGCTTGGCGCACATTCTGCTGGTGAAGACGGTATACCCGGTGCTGCAGTGGTGCGTGCAGGTGGGCTGGGTGCAGAAGGTGATGTTCGTGGTGGGCAGCCGGGCCATGACCATCTACCTGTGGCACCTGCCGTTGATCATTGCCTTGTTCGGGATCGCACTGGTCCTGCGGCTGCCGTTCCCCGAGCCTGCCAGCACCGAGTGGTGGCTGAGTCGTCCCCTGTTCTACATCGCAGCGTGGGCGCTGGTGTTGCTGGTCTCTACACCGTTGGTCCGCTTGGAACTTGCCAGCACTGCCCTGGCTCCCGGTGCTTCGCGACCGCCCATGTGGCGTATCGCAGCTGGAACCGTCCTGGCGATCATCCCGCCCTTCGTGGTGATGAGGCAGGCTCTTGATGTCACCAATGCGACATGGGGTTTGGTCCTGTTGGTGGTCGCCGTGGCACTTGTTACCGGCAAGGTCCCGGACCGGGCGTGGAAGACGCCGCGGCTGGCTGAGCGCACCTAAGCCTGGCCGGCGCAAAAAACAAGCCTTCACCGGCGGACCCCTGCGGGGTAGATTCTGCGCTACCGCACCCGGCCACCCAATTACCGGGTCCCCACAGGGAGATGCATGAGATGCATACAAGGCACAAACCACGCATTGAAAACCGAACCTCTGCCCTCGCGGCAGGAGTGGCAACGTTCGCCATTCTTGCCGTAGCCATAACACCACCCGCTCTGGCCGCCAAGGGGACGGACACTCAGGCCCTCCGCGACGCAGTCACTGCGGAAGCCATCATCGGCCACCTCGAAGAACTCCAAGCGATCGCTGATGCCAATGGCGGCACGCGATCTGCCGGTACGGCGGGCCATGTGGCCTCGGCGGAGTACATCGAGGATCAGCTCGAAGCCGCAGGCTTCGTGACCCAACGCCAGTACTTCGAATACCTCAAGTTCAACCTGAGGGGTGAAGCTTTTGAACGGCTAGCGCCAACCCTAAGAACGTACACCGAGGACGATTTTGGTGCGATGTCCTATTCCGGCTTCGGTAACGTCACGGGGACTGTAACCCCGGTGGATATCAATCTCACGGGCGACCGTGCCTCCACCAGTGGTTGCGAGGCTACCGACTTCACCGGATTTGTGGCCGGAAACATCGCACTCATTCAGCGTGGCACCTGTCCCTTCAATACCAAGGCCGTGAACGCCCAAGCTGCCGGAGCAGCGGGCGTGATCATCTTCAACCAGGGCGACGCCGATGATCGGTTGGGCAGGGTGGATGGAACCCTCGGTGCCCCCACGGCTGACAACCCCGCAGTGACGGTCCCAACAGTTGGCGCAAGCTTTGCCGTAGGCGAGGAATTGGCCGGTCTCCCAGGAGCCACGGTACGCATCGAGGTCGAGGGCGACACCCAGCCGATCGAGACCTTCAACGTCCTGGCCGATACGACGGGTCGTGCAGACCGGACGGTTGTAGTGGGTGCCCACCTGGACTCAGTAGCTGAAGGCCCAGGCATCAACGACAACGGGTCCGGTTCCGCCGCCATTCTGGAGACCGCACTGCAGTTCGCGGCTCTCGGAATTTCCCCGGAGAACCGCGTGCGCTTCGCGTGGTGGAGCGGTGAGGAAGACGGCCTGGTTGGCTCCGACTATTACGTCTCGCAGCTGAGCAAGAGTGACCTCAAGAACCACGCACTGAACCTCAACTTCGACATGGTGGCATCACCCAACCCGGTCCGTTTCGTCTACGACGGCGACGGCCAACCGCTCGGAACCGCGGGGCCCAACGGTTCAGCCTTGATCGAGAAGGTGTTCCTGGACTACTTCGCCTCTCAAGGTCTGGCCACGGAGCCCACAGAGTTCGACGGCCGCTCGGATTACTTCGGATTCATCGAAAACGGCATTCCGGCCGGTGGCCTCTTCACCGGCGCTGAGGAGATCAAGACGGCGGAGCAGGCGGCAATTTACGGCGGAACGGCAGGGGTTGCCTATGACCCCTGCTACCACCAGGCCTGCGATGACATCGACAACATCGACGCAGCGGTCCTCGAGCAAATGGCCGACGCCATTGCCCACTCCACGCTGGTCTTCGCTGAAACCCAGTCCGCGGTGAACGGCACCGCGAAGGGCGCGGGCAACCTGAAGCTCGAGTTCAAGGGCAACCAGGCAGTCCGCTAGTAGTTCTGTTTGAATGCGACAACGGCCGCCGGGCAATCCCTCACGGGGTTGTCTGGCGGCCGTTGGTGTAGCCGCGTTGGAGCAAGCCTAGGTGCCGGAAGCAGCCTTTGCTGGAGCTGTATCCAGCACTCGCCGTTTCACGTCCTGACGGGTCGTCTCTGCTTGGAATCCAGAAGCAGTGAGTCCTGCCCGCCAGTCTCCGCGACACGTCGCCAGTTCTTCGAAGCACGCCCTGATCAGTTCCTTGGGCGGGGGATGTGGCCATCACCAGTGTCGGGTCCCCACCGGTCCATCAGCATGAAGAGGTTGTCCGAGTCACCAACAACATCAACAAACGGCAGCTGGTGCTTCTGTATATGGAACCAGTCCTTGGCGTTCTGGATAAGAGCCACCGTGTGACTGAACCCCGCCGAATACGCCGGAATAAGGTTATGAGCCACGCTCGCCGGTAATTCGGACATATCCTTGCCGTCCATCTCCCAGGCGTAGGTCATGTAGCGCTCAACCGCCCCAGGGTAGAAACGGGAAATGGAGGTCTGCGGATTGACAGCAAGAGCCAGCGATGTTGGGAAGAACCTCGACAAAGCAAGACTGGCGTATCCGCCGGCTGAACTGCCGAAGAACACCAGGTTGTGACCTCCGGTCTCCCTCACAATGCGTCTAACAACGTCCGCCAGGATCTCTTGAAGGTCGGGCTGCTCTTTTGAGCCCGCATACCAAGCCAGGTTGAAGTCAGTTGATTTGCGGAGGCTGGGATCTGAGATAAAAATGCGGTTGACGGGTAGCCCGGCGGTGACTCCTTGCCCAAGGAACCATGGGAGTCGGACGTCTTTTTCGGCCGCTCCGTGGAAGCACACCAAGGTGGTATCGGAATCGGCGGGGACGTTCAGTATCTCAAGCGGCAAGCCCTGGTGCTGGATCTCGATCAGCCCTGCAGGAGCCTCTTCAGCGGACAGGAATGAGTTAAGGTCCGGGAAGCTGGATGGCGTCGGTGTATCGACAACTGGGTTTTCAGACACCACGGTAGTCTAGCCGCGGAGGTCGAAGACCCCAGAATCCCGGGACATGACCAGCACCCCTCAGTAATTGCGCCGATGCTTCAATCTGGGAATTGCGACGGCGAACACCACTGCGGCTGCGAAGCCCAGTACGCCTGTGGCCCAGATCCCTGCGGACAGTGAGATGGCGGCCGTCAGCCCGGAAAGCAGCACCGGTCCCCCGGTTCCGCCCGAGTCAGCGATGAAGCGCCAGATGCCCAGGAAGTGACTGCGGCCATTGTCCGGCGAGAAGTCGGCACCCAGCGTCATAATGAGTCCTGAACTAATGCCGTTGCCGAACCCGATCAGCAGCGCGACCAAAAGCAACGGCACAAACCCGGCAGTGAACGGAATCAGGATCAAGGCCGATCCCATGACTACCGTGGACGGGATGGCCACCCATTGCCGGCCTTTCCTGTCCATAAGCTTTCCGGCAGGGTAGAACACCAGCATGTCGATTGCGCCGGACAGACCGAACAACAGCGAGGCATGCGTGGCGTCGAGCCCCAGGTGATCCGCCCACAACGGGATCACCACCTGACGCGAGGCACGCAAGGCACTCAACAGCAGAATCCCGAACCCAACGGTCAGGAACACGCCCGAATGGGAGGCGGCGACGCTCCGCAGCGTGGACGCTGGAGGGCGAGGAGCGCCGTCGGACATATCCGGAGCCACTAAATCCGGGATGGTGAGCGACAAAGCCGCGGCCGCCATCATGCCCGCAAAGCCCACCCAATACGCGCCGCTGATGCCCGCGAACTGCATGACGCCGGCCCCAACGAAGGGTCCGATGAAGAGACCGATCCTGGTCACGCCGCCCAATGTGGACAGTGCCCGTGCGCGATAGAGAACCGGGACCGCTTCTGTCAGGAACTTCTGCCGGGCAAGGTTGAAGACGCTGGCTGACATGCCCACCAGCGTCATCGAAGCCGCCAGCAGCCACAGGCCGTGCTCCATTTGCGGTGCAAACGCTGCCGCACCCAGCGCTATCGCGCCCAAGGCGCCGGCCCCGACAATAGACCATCGTTCGCCGAACTTCTCCGTGATGATCGACGCCGGAATGTTGAAGATCCAGGACCCCAGCCCGATCAGGGTCACAATCAGCGCGGAAACTGCCACGGACGCCCCGAGGTCACGCGCCGAGAGCGCGATGACCGGCAGGACCGCCCCTTCACCGATACAGAACAGCAACGCGGGCCCGAAGGCCGGCAAAGCAACGCTGCGAAGGCTGAACGTTTGGTTTGTCTGGGTCTTGGTCATCCCTTTCATCCTAGGACTGCGATTACCGAGGTCAGGGCCCGCATTACGTTGTGCAATGCCCACCCGTGGACCAGTGCGCTCCAGGGATAAGTCCGCCACCAGCAGGCGGGTTCACGGTAGGAGGGTTCACAACCGGAGGCGTGACAACCGGCGGGTTTACCGTGCCAGTCGAGCCACCTCCCACACCCACCGAGATGGACCCAACGTGACCGGTTCGGTAATCGGAACGATCAGCTGCCTACCCGGGAGAAGTCCTCCAGCGCCGGAGGTAGTGCTGCCACCCGCGGTGCCAGCAGGAGTATCTGGAGCAGCAGGTGCTCCGGAGGTAGTGCTGCCACCCGCGGTGCCAGCAGGAGTATCTGGAGCAGCAGGTGCGGAAGAACCCGACGTAGCCGCAGAATCCCCAGCTACACCCACAGCAGTGGCTCCGATGTTAACAGGGACCGATATCGGAGCCACTACCTGAGCGCCGGATGCGATTGACTCTCCCCCCGACGTTGTTGCCCGCGCTGGCGCTTGAGCCGGCGCAGGAGCTGGAACTGATGCCGCGGGCATGGTGGTGGCTGATGAATCCCCCAAGACAGCGGCCGACGTCGAACCCACAGTGACGGGCACCGTCACCGGCGCTACCACTTGGGTTCCCGAGGCGATTCCGCCGGAACCGCTGGTCCCGGCGGCCGGCGTCGAACGTGTTGCCGCTGCTGGTGCGGCAGGTGTGGCTGGGCTCGCCGCAGTGGAGCCCCCCAGCAGACCCACTGACGACGAGCCCAGGTTTATGGGCACCGTAACCGGGGCAACTACTTGCGTCCCGGAGCCGATGCTGTTGGAGCCATTGGTGGTACCGGCAGGCGCGTGGCCCGAACCTCCAGCAGTTCCCGGCGCGGACACCGTAGCTGCTGAATCCCCCAACAGTTCCAGTGAGGTAGCGCCCGTGAAAATCGGCGCTGTTACTGGCGCTATGACCTGCGTTCCGGAAAGGACTCCATCCTTGCCGGACGTGGTGTCCGCGGCATTGGCCGCGGTTGCGCTGAGGACAATGATGCCCCCGGCAAAGCACGTGCCGAGGAGGCACTTGCGTAGGGTCCTGTTCATGGTGATCTTCTCCTGAAAGTCCTGTTCCCAAAGGCGTCCGTTGACGGATCGCCTGAATTGCCGTCGGCTGCGTCTTGTTGCGCAGCGAGGCTGGGGAACTAGTCAGGAGAGGAGCCGGGATCGAATGAAACCGGCTTTGGATGTTGTTCATCGCTGACCGTCTCCAGGTCAGTGAGGGAATCCGCGGGAACGATCAGTGCACCGTGCAGGAATGCCGCGGCGGGGCTCGGGGGCCCGTTCTGGGAGTTACCCGAGCCGTTGCCTGCGAGTCCGGCCGGCACTGATCCGAGGCCGGCCGGAAGGTCTGCGGGTTCCGTAGGCTCTTGGGCTGACCCAGTTCCAACGGCTTGTACTGAGTTTGCAGAACCCAGCACACGGGCTATGGACAGCACCGGCAACGCCACCGTGGCAGAACCCGAAGCAATGGCACGGGTTGCTGGCACGGTTCCTGCCGCAGCAGGTACCTCGACATCATTTTCGGTAGCAGCCGCCCCCGGCTGTGAACTTACGACGCCGGAACTTGGCAGAGTGCCAACGCCCGGTGTTGGGTCTCCTGACGGCGCTGCCGGAGGTAAGGATCCCACGCCTCCAGGTACAGTCGGCAGAACCGGAGGAAGGACCGAGCCGACCGGCTGCAAGACTTCGTCAACCACGTCAATGATTGGCTGAACGATGGGGTTGGTGACGTCGGTGACTGGAGGAACAACTCCAGCGACGGCGCGGTCCGCGGTTTCCGTCACAGGGACAGCGACTGCCTCCACGACGGTCCCGACATTTCCCCCTACGGCCTCTCCCACATGCGCCACGAGGGGCGTCACTGCCGGAACCGGAACGGAAATCGGCTGTGCCGGCACCACCGCTTTCACGGGTGCGGGCAGGGTAACGTTCGGAACGGGAACGCTGACGGGAGGAGCCGAAGACTGATGGGCCGTTGCTTTTTCAACAGATGACACAGCGGACGTCACTCCGCCAGGAAGCGAGTAGTTTTCGTCAGCTCCGGTGTCGGCACTCGCAGCTGTTGCGGAGAGAGCCATCCAAAGTGCCGTGCCGGCTCCAGCGATCACGACAGAGCGGAGAATGTTGGTAGCGCGCGGGAATGCGCGTGTGCCCTTCATCTCGACACCCCCAGGTAGTCGCGAACCGAACGGTCGCCTTCATCCTAGGACTGGAGTTACCCAATAGTCCATGGTTGGGGGTCAACAAGGTGACAAATTCGTAAGGAACCTTGTTACGAAGGGTAGAACCCGGTCTTTTCAGGCCCGAAATCCGGCGTGGCCAGCGACGCACGACCCTGGGCATTGGTTTCCTGAAGCCTCTTGATGAACCAACGGGACTGCTCAGGGCCGTAGGGAAGGACCGGAATCGCTTTGGTCGCGTCCGAGGGCATGTCACGGATGGACTGTGTGGCCTGCCGGACTGCCGTACCCATGGTGTCTGCCATGGTCTTCACGAACTCGTCACTGGCAGGTTTGCCGTGACCTGGAACCAGGAATTCATAGCGGTGGCGGAGAGCGGAGATGTGCCGCAAGGCATCGGCCCACTCTTCCGGATACGAGTCCTCGAATGACGGATGCGCGCCCTGCTCCACCAAATCGCCAACGTACAGCGTGGTGCTGGTGCCCACTAGGAGGTCGCCGTCGGTGTGGGCCCTTCCAAGGTAGAAGAGCGTGGCAGTGATCCCACCGAGGTCCACCAACACGGGCTGGTCATGGACCAAAGCGTTGGGAACTACGATGTCGACGGCGTCACCCTCCCCCGCTGCCATCTCAGGTTCGTTGGTAGCCACGAAGCGCCGCTGGTTGTCGGCGTCTTTCTCGATGGCCGCCGCACAGTTGGCATGCGCCCAAAACTCCGTGACGCCGTCGTCCGCGAAAACGGCGTTGCCGAAGTAGTGGTCGTAGTGGGCATGGGTGTTCACAACCACCAGAGGAAGCTGGGTCTTCTCGCGCACTGCTGCGAGGATCTCCCGGCCTTGGCGGGGGCCACAGCCGGTGTCGATGACCATAGCGAGTTCGGAGCCCACTACGAGCCCGGTGTTCAGTAGGTACCCCTCGGTTTCCAGGACGTAGTTGTTGGGACCGAGTTCTAGCCAAGCTGACAATTGATTCTCCGTTTACAGTGCAATCCGGCGATGTTCAGGCCTCTACTCTACCCACGGAAAGCTGGGAGGGCGCGGAACCCGGACTATCGCGGCGCACTGATTTACGTGCAGTGCCTCAGAGGATGGCAGTCATGATGTTCCAGCCGGATCCTACCTGGGTGGCATAGATCCAGCCGCCCGAACCGTTGCCGCCGTAGAGAACCAGGTCGCCGTTGCTGGCGCGACCCAAGAGGTCCACGGTGCCATCCCCGTTGAAGTCGCCCGGAGATTCGATGGCGGTCATGATGTTCCAGCCTTGACCGATCTGGCCGGCCGGGAGCCAGCCACCGGAACCATTGCCCGGGTAGAGCAGAAGTGCTCCGGAGCCGTTGCGGGCCACGACATCGGCTTTGCCGTCTCCGTTGAAGTCACCCACGCCCTCAATGGCCGTCATGACATTCCATCCCTGACCGATCTGACGGGCAGGAAGCCAACCACCGGAACCATTACCCGGGTACAGCCACAGGACACCGGCGTTGTCGCGGGCAATCACATCGGCCTTGTAGTCCCCATTGAAATCACCGGGAGCTTCTATGGCAGTCATAACGTTCCAGCCCGAGCCGATTTGGCGGGCAGCAAGCCAACCACCGGAACCGTTGCCCGGGTAGAGCCACAACCGGCCGCTGGAATCGCGTGCCAGAACGTCGGCATTGCCGTCGCCGTCGAAGTCACCGGGAGCCTCGATGGCCGTCATGCCATTCCAGCCCGAACCGATTTGGCGGGCAGCAAGCCAACCGCGGTAGCCGTTGCCTGCATACAGCCACAATCGCCCGCTGGAGTCGCGGGCCAGGACGTCGCTGCGGGAGTCGCCGTCGAAATCGGTGATCTTCCTCCTGTTAACCGGGGCCGTCCCGCCGTAGGTGCTCAGTGCCTTGTTGGCATCGACAAGGCCTGCCCCGCAGCCAGCCGGGCACCCCGCCGGAAGAGGCCTTGAGGTTGCTTTCAATTGCTGCTCTACCTGAGCCGGTGTGAGGCTGCTGCCCTCGGCCGAGATCAGCAATGCTGCCAGCCCAGCCACCTGAGGTGCCGCCATGGAGGTTCCCTGCATCCAGGCGTAGGCAGATCCGGCGCTGGTGGTTTTTCCGAAGTTGAACGTAGACAGGATTCCGTTTTTGGCAGCCTGGCTCATGTCGCCGCCAGGGGCTGTGACGTCCACTGCGCTGCCATAGTTTGAGTACTGCGCACGGGCACCGGAGGCGTTGCTGGCGGCCACGGTGATGACGTTTTCGCAGTTGGCCGGGCTTGCATCGGCAGCGGGACGGTTGGAGTTTCCTGCCGAAACCACAACTACGGCACCGGCGTTGCGGGCGAAATTAATGGCGTTTTGGTAGGTTGCCGAGCAGGGCTTGATACCGCCGAGGCTGAGGTTGATCACGCGGGCCGGGTTGGGGTTGACCGGCGCTCCGGTAACGGTCCCTCCGGCGGCCCAGATGATGGAATCAGCGATGTCAGAGGTGTATCCGCCGCAGTAGCTCATGGCCCTAACGGGCAGGATCTGTGAGTAAGGCGCAACGCCCGTGATGCCCTGTCCGTTGTTGGTAACCGCAGCGATAATCCCGGCGACATGGGTGCCGTGCCACGACGAATTTTGGGCGGGGCTTCCCACCTCGCATACACCGGCCGGCTCCCAGTCACCTTGGTCAGTGGGGTCCGGATCGCGGCCGTCGCCGTCCCGGGCATCCTCGGCGTAGGAGATCATGTCATAACCAGGCAGGACGTTCCCGTCCAGATCCTCGTGCCGGGTTATTCCGCTGTCCACCACCGCAACAACAACGTTCTCGCCCTGGACGTAGTCCCAGGCGCCGGCAGCATTGATGCTGGCAGGACCCTTCAGGTTCCACTGATCCGGGAAGCCGGGGTCAGTGGCATCCGCGGTGGCATGCATGATGTCATCGGGCTCTGCGTAGGCAATGGCGGGATCGGTGCGCAGCGTTTTGACGAAAAGCGCGGACTCCGCAGCGGAAAGCGGCTTATCGAGCTTGATGACATGCCCGCCCGCGGCGTTCTGGCGGGAGGTCTCGGCCACAGCACCGAGCGAGCTCGCCGCTTTGCCGGCAACATCGCGCACTGCTTTGTCGGCGGACTGGGCCGTGGCGTCCTTCATCCCCACAATGAACTGATCTGTGGGAGATTCGGGGGCGGGCTTCAGCACCTGCGGCCCCGCGGGAACAATATCCAGGGTGTCTGCTGCGGCCGGCTGGACTGCCAGGCCACCGCCGATCAGAAGAGTAGTGAGCGCCAGACCTGCAGCTCTCAGGGACCGGATTCGGGAGTCTTTAACCATCAGGGGCATCCTTGGGACGTCGCGACCAACCCTGAGCGGCTGATTGCGGGCAACTGGAGACCACCAGTTGACCCCCAAGGAATTGTAAGCTGACTCCCGGCTTTCCGGTGTAGGAATCGCGGTTTGTTACAGCTTCCGCGAAATCAACCAGCCAAGGCGCCCCGCCCGTCGGAGGAAGGGCCGAGACGGATGAATATCCAACGCTTAAAAGGACTTAGCCGACGCGCTCAAACACCATGGTCGCCTGGATGCGGTCGCCCCCGCCGATCACGCCCTTGCTCCCGCTGCTGGCAGTGGTGATGGTGTGGAGCCGGTATCCCTTTGCGGCTTGATCGTTGATGGCCTTTTCCAGAGAGGGAAGGTTGCCTGAACCGGCGCCCCACATTTTCTCTTTCAGGATCACTTGGAGAACAACGTACTGCTGCATTGCACCACTTCCTTCTGTTGCTGGACGGTTGCGTGCAAGGCTACTCGACGCCGGCAGGGAACCCTTGGGATTCAGCCCAGTTCACGCAGTCCAGCGGTCATTTCACCACCGGCGTCTCCAGTGTTGACGGTACCTTTTGGCTCGAACAGCAGTGCCTGGACCTCGTTTTCAGCCTTGGGGCAGTGCTCGGTTCCTTTAGGGACCACGTAGATGTCATTCGGCCCTAGCTCCACATCGCCGTCGCGGAGTTGAATGGTGAGATTGCCACTGATGACCATGAACAGTTCATCGGTATCAGGATGGGTGTGCCAGACAAACTCCCCCTGGATCTTCACCACTTTCACGTCATAGTCATTGATACTGATCAGCCGGTGCGGCTGCCAATGCTCCGAGATCGAATTAAGGGCGGCATTGATGTTGCGAACGGAATCGGTCATGTTAGTCAGCTCTTTCTTTTGATGTCATCATTCGGGGCGTCGGGCGTTTCACGCATGCATTCGTGCGCCCTTGACGATCCGATCAACAACGTTTCGGGGTCCGCGGAGGGCTATTCCCACGAGATCGAGATCCGGGGCAGCGACGGCCGCCACGGCCGCGCGATTGGCCTCATCGTGGCCCGTGGCAAAGAGGTCACAAAAGATCGTCGCCAAGGACCACCACAACCTTTGTCTCGAAGCGGCCGGTTGCGAGGGAAGGGGAATCAATAACTGTTGAGGAGTTTTCCTGCATGTGTC
This sequence comes from Arthrobacter sp. YN, assembly GCF_002224285.1. Classification (GTDB taxonomy): domain Bacteria; phylum Actinomycetota; class Actinomycetes; order Actinomycetales; family Micrococcaceae; genus Arthrobacter. Next base: position 3,874,435 of record NZ_CP022436.1, read on the forward strand.
CCAGCATGGCCGCCAACAGGAGTGGCCGTCTTGTACATTTCTTGCATGGGGAACTCAGTGCAGGCATGGCATCCCGCTGTGCCATACGTGCGCGAGGTGCTGCATGCAACGTTCGAGGATCACAGCTACCCGTCCCACACCCATGAGGACTGGACTGTGCTTCTGATCGACAAAGGTGCAGTGACTTACGACCTTGGACGCACCGAGCATCAGGCAGTTCCCGCCTCAATCACCTTGCTACCCCCGCATGTCCCGCACGACGGTCGGTCCGCCGTCGGGGGTGAATCATTCCGTAAGCGAGTCCTGTATCTGAGCGAGGACTGGCTGCCTGCCAAGGCAGCGGAGGCAGCAGTGGCGCAGCCACTGCTGCTGGATCCGCGGACGGTGGCAACCGTGACCGGCATCCACACGGCGCTCACCTCGCCGGCGGATGCGATGGAGGCAGAATGCGGCGTTCTGGCTCTCCGCGAATCCGTGCGTTCACACTTGGGAACGCCTGCGTCGCCGGTGCGGGACGCTCCCCTGGCCCGCCAGCTGCGCGAGATGCTGGATGACCGCCTGTTTGAGTCCTTCACCATCGCCGAAGCGGCTCAATTGCTGGGTGCGCATCCGAGCCACTTGGTGCGGGCCTTCTCCAAGGCTTACGGCATCGCCCCCTACCGCTACGTCACGGGGCGCCGCGTGGACCGCGCCCGACGCCTGCTTCTCGACGGCCGCCCGGCCTCCGAGGCGGCGGTTGAGGCGGGCTTTCACGATCAGTCGCACCTCACCAGGCATTTCCGGCGCGTTCTGGGTACAACGCCGGGAGCATTCACCGCCTGACGGTCTCCGATCAGGAGCGCAAAAGCGATCGGCGTCGGGCGATACTTGACTCTGACACTGTGGAAGGCGAGAGAACTGAGACATGTTATCCATCGGAGCTTTCGCGCAGATCGGGCAGGTGACCCACCGGATGCTGCGGCATTGGGACACCGCAGGTCTGCTCGTGCCAGCCCACGTTGACGAGTTCAGCGGTTACCGATCCTATGATCCCTCCCAGCTTGAGCGTCTCCATCGAATCGTTGCACTGCGCCAGCTCGGTTTCGGCCTTAACGACATTTCGTCGATTCTTGACCAGGGCGTCGAGGCCGATCGCATCGCAGCTCTGTTGCGGATTCGCCGCGCAGAGGTTGAGCAGGAACACCGGATCGCTGCTGGCCGCCTCGTCGACGTGCAACGGCGGCTCCATCTCATCGAGAAAGAGAACCACATGTCCCAGATCGAGATCATTGAGAAGCCTTTGCCCGCTGTCCGCCTCGCAGCCCGCCGCGCGGTCGTAGCAGACCAACCTGAGGTCGCAAGTGTCGTGGGTCCCTCCTTTGACTCCGTTTCCCAGATCATCGGCGGTGAGCGTGGAACTCTAGAGACGCCAGTCGCGCTGTACGAGACGGTTGACGACGGCCTGCAAATCATCGCCGGTTACGCCTACACGGGACCCGCCCGCGACGGCTTCGAGATCATCGAGCTGCCCGCTGTTGAAAATGCCGTTTGCGGCGTCCATCTCGGCTCCATGGAGCACATTGCAGAAAGCTGGCAAGCGCTCCACGCTGAGATCTTCGCCCGAGGGCTTGTCCACTCAGGGCCGTGCCGCGAACTTTACGTCCGAGCGATTTCAGAGGATCAATCCGACTGGGTGACCGAGCTGCAGCAGCCTGTTCGGCGGGACTAAGCATCCCTGGGTTCCTATAACGGTGTCTGGAAGCTTAGGTTTTCGGGCACCCCCAGGCCACTGCCCGCCGCCCCAGCGTTCCAGCGCAACGATGGCCTCGCGCAAGGCGAGCCCTTTATCGGTCAGCGCGTAGGCCCGGGTGTTGTGCCGGAGTGGCAGTCGGGAAAGTACGCCGGCGGCCTCAAGCTCGCGCAGGCGCGTCGCGAGCATGTTGGTCGGCACTCCCAAGTCACGCTGCAGATCGCCGTAACGCTGTGGTCCGTCGAGCAGCCGCTCCACGATAAGCAGGGCCCACCGTGCTCCGACGACGTCGAGGGCCGCGGCGAGGTTGCTCACGCAGTCGGATCAGCGTCCGGCTTCATCCAAAACGGTGAGTAGTGGTAGCCGTCGGGGTCATCGAACTGGCGCTGGTACATGAACGGGTAGTCGTCGGTGTCACCAATCCGCCCGCCGGCGGCACCTGCGCGTTCGATGAGTTTGTCCACCGCTTCGCGACTGCCGAGGTCGAATGAAACTGTAACTTTCGAGGGGGTGTCGGGTCCGCCGACCAGTTCCTCGGCGCCGCCGACGCTCGCGTACATCTCGCGGCTGCCGAGCATGACGTACTGCTCAGGCGCGATCGCAAAGCATGACACGTTGTGATCGGACATCTCGGTATTTAGAGTCCAGCCGAGGGCGGAATAAAAGGCGGTCGCGCGCTGGACACTCTCAACTGGGCAGGTGATGAAAAGGCTCATGCGGCCCATACTTGCAAAATGCAAGTGCGGCGTCAAGACCCGGGTAAAGCGAACCTGACACGGCAGGTGCACTCCCTACCGAACCCGCCGGTGAACCGCGAACCGGACAGCCATCAATGCAACAGGGTTTGGATCTTCTTCAGATTTGCAAGCCATGCCACATAGTCCTCGTCGTCTTCACCGAGTTCCGCCCACACATCGTGCCCATCAGCCTCGGGGTCCTCGATGATGTCCTGGATGGCATTCGCAGCGCTCAGCTTCAGAGCCGAGGGCGGAGTAGGCCTGCCAGCAGCCCACTCGGCCACATGAGGATGAACCTCTATGCCGCTGTTGCCACTCAGGAGGGCCAATACAGCACCGGCGGCAACGATGCTCTCCGTGGAACCAACCGCAAGTGTTTCCTGAATGAAGGGAAAGACCTCCGGCGCTTCCTTCAGATCACCAAACCAATCGAGGGCATCGTCATTGCCGAAACTTCCCGTTGACCAAGCACCCATTCCGAACTCCTCTCGTTGTGTATTCATCATGTCTGAAACGTCCGCCGAAGGAGGTTTTTGGTTGAGCTTCATTCCACGACACTGCTTCTGCAAGAAGAATTGGGCTCGCCGGGCCCTAGGCATGGATTCAGCGTCCACCCACCCAGCGGGCAACCCGGAATGGGAGGCCCGCCTGTGGTCGGATACCGAGGAACTGCCCGGCATGTGAGAGCGCATCCCGCCCAAACCCGAGGGATGTGAAAGAAGGTCCCGTCCAAGCCCGCGGGATGTGAGAGAGCCTGCGGGGTGCTACATGTCCGCGAGCGCTCCACCCGGGTTCTCGATGGCGTCAGCAACGTACCGGAGGAAGCCGGCCGCGGTTTCGCCGTCGCACACGCGGTGGTCGAAAGCCAAGGTCAGTTCGGTGACCTTGCGGACGGCGAGCTCGCCATTGACTACCCAGGGCTTGTCGATGATGCGGCCCACGCCGAGCATCGCAACCTCGGGGTAGTTGATGATCGCGGCGGAGCCGTCCACACCGAACACGCCGTAGTTGTTCAGCGTGAAGGTGCCTGAGCCCAGTTCAGTGGGGGTCGCCTTTCCGTCACGTGCGACGGCGGTGAGTCGACGGATCTCTGCGTCCAGTTCGCGGGCACTCAACTCGTGCGCGTTCCGTACAGAAGGAACCACAAGGCCCCGGTCCGTCTGCGCGGCGAAGCCGAGGTTGATGCCGTCGAACCCAACGATCTCCTGCGAGCCGTCCGACGCAGTTTCAAAGCGCGTGTTCAGGGCCGGGTATTTTTTTAACCCAGCCGTGACAAAACGGGCAATGAAGGCCAGCAGACCAGGGGTATCGTGCGGTGCGCGCTTTTTGAGCTCGGCCCGCATCTCCAGCAACGCGGTAGCGTCCACGTCAACCCAAACCGTGGCTTCGGGGATCTCCGATCGGCTGCGGGTCATGTTCGCAGCAACAGCCTTGCGGACACCACGAACCGGCGTTCGCGCCAACACAGGCAGACCAGTCCGGCTATCAACGGCACCCGCATCAGCAGGTGCGGCAACGGGTGCGGCCTCCGGAGCGGGTGCAGAAGGAGCAGCAACAGAAGGCGCCGTAATAGCAGCCTCTACGTCCCGCCGCATGATCAGCCCACTGGCACCCGAACCCTCAATCGCTTCAAGGGAAACACCGTGGTCGCGCGCCATCTTCCGAACGAGCGGTGAGATCACTGCACTGAGCTTGCCAGGGATCCGCGTCCCCGCCACAGCAGGCTCCATCACCGGCTCAGCCACTGAAACAGCAGAAGCAGAAGAACCGACGCCGGCACCCGCCTTCCGCGGACGCGTCCGGCCCCCGGTAGCTCCGCCGGGCGTACCGTATCCAATCAGTACGTTGCCGGAGCCGGCCTTCTCTTCAGTCCGGTAGGTCTCAGCAGCAGCTTCCACGGCCGACGAAACGTCAAGACCCGAGGACACCGGCGAAGGATCAACAGAACCAGCCGGAGCAGGAACAGGAGCGGCAGCGGGCGCAGCCGCCGAAGAACCAGCGCGAGCAATCGAGATCAGCGGCTTGCCGACGTCGAGCGTTTGACCGGCCTCGCCGTGCAGCTCGGCAACCGTGCCGGCGTAAGGCGAGGGCACCTCCACCATGGACTTCGCGGTCTCAACCTCGGCGATGGGCTGGTCAACCACAATCTCGTCACCCACGGCAACGAGCCAGTTCACCAGTTCGGCCTCGGTGAGGCCCTCCCCCAGGTCGGGCAGTTTGAAAACCTGCATATCTGAGCTCATGGTCAGTCCTCCCATTGAAGGTCGTCGACGGCGTCGAGGATGCGGTCGACGCTTGGCAGGTAGTAGTGCTCCAGCTTGGGAGACGGGAACGGGACGTCGAAGCCGGTCACTCGCAGGATCGGGGCGGCGAGGTAGTGGAACGCACGTTCCTGGACGCGGGCCACGATCTCGGAAGACACGGACGCGAATCCATGGGCTTCGGCGATCACGACGGCGCGTCCCGTCTTGCGCACGGACGCGCAGACAGTCTCGTCGTCGAAGGGGACGAGAGTGCGGACGTCGATGACTTCCAGCGAGCGTCCTTCTTCTGCGGCGGCCGCTGCTGCGGCGAGCGCGGTGGGGACGGACGGGCCGTAGGCGATGAGCGTCGCGTCCGTACCGGGACGGGCAACAGCCGCGCGGCCCTCGGTGGAGGTACCGGCGTCGTGTTCTGCTCGCAGGGCGCCCAAGTCCACCTGGTCCTTGGACCAGTAGAGCTTCTTGGGTTCCATGAACATCACGGGGTCATCGGAGTCGATGGCTTCGCGGAGCATTCGGTAGCCATCGGCAACGGTGGCCGGGGTGTAGACCTTGAGGCCGGCGGTGTGGGCGTAGTAGGACTCGGAGGAGTCGCAGTGGTGCTCCACTCCCCCGATTCCGCCGGCGTAGGGAACACGGATGACCATGGGCATTTTGAGTTTGCCCTTGGTCCGGTTGTGCATTTTGGCGACGTGGCTGACGATCTGCTCGAAGGCGGGGTAGGCGAAAGCGTCGAACTGCATTTCGATGACGGGCCGCATGCCGTTGATGGCCATGCCCACTGCCATGCCGACGATGCCGGACTCGGCCAGCGGGGTGTCGAAGCAGCGTTGTTCGCCGAATTCGGCCATGAGGCCGTCGGTGATGCGGAAGACGCCTCCCAGCATTCCGACGTCTTCGCCGAATACCAAGACGGAGGGGTCGGAGCGCATGGCGTCTGCCATGGCGGTGTTGAGCGCTTTGGCCATGGTGAGGCTCTGCGGGCCGGTGGCTTCGGCAGTGGCCGCGGCGGACGCGGCGGCGCTGGCGGTGGCGGCGCTGACGTTGGCTGTGGTGGTGCCGTTGGCAGTGGTGGTGACGGTCATTTTGCGCTCTCCTCTCGGGCGAGTTCGCTGGCCAGCAGCTCGGACTGTTCTTTCAGCTGCGGCGTTTGCTTGTCGAAGACGTACTTGAAGAGGTCCAGCGGCTGGACGGGGACGTCCTCACCCAGGCCTTCGCGGAGCTGGGTGGCCACGGCCTCGGCGTGCTCAGCGATCTTGTTGCTCGCCTCGTCGTCGAGGAGACCCTTGTCCGTGAGGTACGACTTCATGCGAGCCAGCGGATCCTTCGCCTGCCATTCGGCAACTTCGCTGTCCGGACGGTAGCGGGTGGCGTCGTCGGCGTTGGTGTGGGCCTGCATGCGGTAGGTGTGGGCCTCGATCAGCAGCGGGCCGGATCCTTCGCGGGCCAGCTTCACTGCGCGGTCCATGACTGCGAGCAGCGCGACAAGGTCGTTGCCGTCAACGCGCTCACCGGCCATGCCGTAGCCAACGGCCTTATGGGCCAGCGACGGCGCCACGGACTGGTGGCTGAGCGGTACGGAGATGGCGTACTTGTTGTTCTGCACGAAGAAGATGACGGGCAGGTGGAAGACGGCGGCGAAGTTCAGGGCCTCGTGGAAGTCGCCTTCGCTGGTAGCTCCGTCACCGCACATAGCCATGACTACCGTGTCTTCACCGCGCAGCTTGGCAGCATGCGCGACGCCCACGGCGTGCAGCAGCTGGGTGGTCAACGGCGTGCACTGGATGCCCACGTTGTGCTCTTTGGGGTCGTACCCGCCGTGCCAATCGCCGCGGAAGATGGTCATCACCTCAACGGGGTCCACCCCGCGGGTCATGACGGCGACAGCGTCACGGTAAGTGGGGAACAGCCAGTCGCCTTCGCTGAGGCACATGGCAGCTGCAACCTGGCAGGCCTCCTGGCCGTGGCTTGAGGGGTAGACGGCCATGCGGCCCTGCCGGACGAGCGCGGAGTTCTGGTCGTTGACCCTCCGGCCCACTACCAGTTGCTCGTAGGCGGCCATCAGCTCGGCGTCGCCGGGGGTGGGGTATTCGTGGCCGGGTTCGGTGCCTTGCTCATCATGGGAGCGGAGGGTGCCGTCCGGGTTAACCATCTGGATCTGGTGCCGGGCGGGAAGCATGTAGTCCTCAACGCTGATGCCGAATTTTGTCCGAACGTCAGCAGCTTGGTCCTCTACAGCCGTTTCCGGCGCAGTGTGGTCTGCGTGGATCGTCATTGGTCCGTCCTTCTCTAGCCACTATGTGCTTCCAGTATGTTCCAGCTAGATGTTTCGTATCCAGCTTTCGGCTGGATCATGGAAGCCCTTTCCTGGAATGGGTATTCTGAAAGACGAATTGCAATTGTGAGCTGGGTAACGTGCCCGTGCTGTAGACGAATTGGAGAGCCAGTGAGCGAGGCCGAGGCGGAGCAGACCGCCGTACCGCTGGACAGCGTGGACCAGGACATCATCCGGGAGCTGACCACCGACGGGCGCATGTCCGTCACCCAAGTGGCCGAGAACGTGCACATCAGCCGCGCCCACGCCTATACAAGGATCGCCCGCCTCACGGGCGAAGGTGTGTTGACCAAGTTCACGGCCCTGGTGGATCCCATCAAAGCCGGCCTTCGGTCATCGGCCTACGTGACGTTGAAAGTTCAGCAGCACTCGTGGCGCGAACTCAAGGAACAGCTGCGCGCGATCCCGGAGATCCACCACATCGCTCTGGTAGGCGGAGACTTCGACGTCATCCTTTTGGTCCGGGCAACGGACAACATCCACCTCCGGCGTGTGATCTTCGACCAGTTGCAGTCCATGGACGGAGTGCAGGATACCCAGACTTTCCTTGTCTTTGAGGACGTTGATACCCGGTAAGGCCCCTGGACGGTCCATTGCTGGGAGGAAGCACCCATTTCCGAACCTTAGACTGTCCCCGTGCCCCTCAAGACTGCCTCCGCCACCCGCGCCATTGGCGTGTTTGTGGTGGCGTGTCTTTTGGCGGCGCTGTTCTGGATGATCGCGGCCTTTCAGTTCTTCTACGACCCTCCACAGGCCACGCCTCACCGCACGGATGCGATTGTGGTGTTGGGCGGTATGAGCAAGGAGCGGCTGCCCGTGGCCCAGAAACTGCGAAAGAAACTGGATATCCCCGTCCTTGTGGTCTCGACGACTGGTTTGGCCGGCAACGCGGAGGGTGACGCACTGTGCGATGAGGACCAGGGTGATTCCGACCTGGTGTGCTTCCGTCCTTCGCCGCTGAATACAAGAGGTGAGGCTGAGGCATTGCGCGGGTTGATTGCCGACCATGGCTGGAAGTCCGTGACTGTGGTGACTTCTGAGTATCACGTGATTCGGGCAGGCACTCTGATTGAGCAATGCACTTCGGCGGAAGTGCAGATGGTTGGGTCGCAACCGGACCTCTCAGCGGGAGCTTGGCTGGACCGGTTTGTGGTGGAAACAGGTGGGTTGATCGACACGTGGATGCGACCGGAGTGCTCGAGTAGTTAGAGCCGGGTCCACCGACTTGGCTGTTGTGACAAATCCAGTAACTCCATATCGATCGCTGTCGGCTTCGGAGTCAAAGCACTTCATACGTTTTGCAAACTTTTTGGCTACATGAAGGTTCTGGTCAAGCTATTGAGTTTTGGGGAGGCAGCGCCCCATCCTTTTGCCATAGGTCCAAGGTCTCACCCTACGAGCCCAAGGATTCTCCGTGGCCACTTTCAGAGCAGAGCCGACACCTTTTCCTCCCCGCAGGTCCCGTCACCTCACAGCCGGCCTTATGGCAGCGGTCGTTCTGGTGCTCGGTATCCTTCACGGGTCCCCGGCCCAAGCTGCAACTTCTCCTATTTATCCCATCAGCGGTTACTTCATCTATGGCAGCACCAGTGATGCAAACAATCTAAAGAAACTGACGGACATAAAGTCAGTGGGTGGTGACACCGTCATCACCTTCGGCTCACTGCTCAAGCCTGCATCGCTGTCGACCATCCCGGCTGGGTGCACAATTTCGGGCGTCAACTGTGCGAAGGCCGCCGCTTCCGGGGTCACCGTGAACCGCTACTTCATCTACTCGGACAACAGCTCATGGGGGTCCCCGGCCGTGCTGTGTGGCCGTGATAAGACCGTCACGAACGGCACGACAAAATACACCATACTGCTGCTGCCCACCCAAGGAAGCGGTTGCACTTCTCCTACAAATACCTATGACGTTGTTGTGATTACCGGTGGCCAGTCATCAATATCCATTTCATTGGGCAAGACAGCCACCGACCTGGGCATGAAGTATTACGCTGGTCTGCCCGCACCGGTCAAGAGAACTGACATAACGTACTTACCCGATCTCTCCTACCAAGCGACATTTTCGCTCTTCACGGCCCGTTTCCTGCTCTATCAAGCGAAAGTCAACGATGTTCCCGGCCTGGCAGGTTTCTACCACCACACGGAGATGCCACTCAGCAATGGGGCCGTCTGGGATGCTGTCCTGAAGGTATACGAAATCCAGAATTCGAGGATTGCCCAGTACCAGCCAACTCGTTCAGCAATTGTCAGCCCCTACATCGACTCGCGTAGCGCTTTCTCCGGCAGAGTCACAGTTGATCAGGCGCGCGAAGCCGTAGAGAACATTGCCAACACTGCCGATGGCGTGGATCTCGCGATCGCAGTACAGGACGGCATGGGTACCGGCAAGGGCGCTTCATTCTTCGGAAGCGAATCCGGAAACAGCGTGGATCAGTATGCAGCCGCGATAGTGGGCAACGGAACCTGGGGTTCCAAGTACATGGCCCCAACACGCGAGTACTTTGTAGCCCTGGCTGAAGGTGTCCAGGGCACGGGAGCCGAGCTGTGGGCGAACCTGGAAGGCATGGCGCCGGCGACCTCGCAGAATCCATGCGACAACAGCCTGCGCGGTCAGACAACCAAGTCAAGAATGAACAAGCAACTCCAGCAACTGGGCAACACTCCTGGCAAGGTCATTTCCTTCATGTGGGATCCATACTTCACATGTTCTGGGACGTTTGCCCCGATGCTGGAGCGGCTTAAGACCACCAGCACGACTCCTGTGATTACGGACTCCATTTTCTATGGGAATGGTGATGTGTTGGTCACCGGTCACAACTTGAGCGGTGGGAAGGTACAGGTCAAGTGGACCGACGCTTATGGGAGGGTGTTTGACAAGACCGTAACTGCCACGGGCTACAACGCAGCGTACGGGAAGCAATTGGGCATCAACCCACTTCTTGAGTCGGTGACGGCAAAGCTGGGCAGCACCTCCCTGGGCTCGGGCAAGAACTACTTCGTCAACGTGACTAACGGTTCGGGAGTGAAGAACGACGCCCTCTATTCTGATCGGGGTTGAACCACTGCCGACGGCGGCCGCCCACCATAGTGAAGCGGCCGCCGTCGCTCTGTCGTGTTTATGAAGACCTCCTTGGATTGCATTCTGAGGCACTGTCCATGCGGTCGGATATGTCACTCGACTTCCCAGATGCAAGAATTGATTATGACCCTGTCCCGTTTCAACGCACCTGAGGAGTGATGAAGTGACGAACCCTGTTTCCCGAACAGCTGCCCTTTCGCCTTCTCCGCGCCACATGCGACGGCGTCGTTTCAGGGGTGACGTTCCTTCTTCGCTCCTGCCTGGGCACCAGCACAGTCAGACGACTGCAGAGCGCGCGCGGCCCGCGGTGGTCAATCGAACCTCATCTTCGGCGCCGCCAGAGATTAAGGCGCCTGCGGCAAAGGCCTCGAAGCCTCCCTCGACCCCGTCCAAGGACGTCAGCCTTCGTCGCAAACGCATTGTAGCCCTCGCAGTTGTGACGCTTGTCTCTCTGAGTATTCCGATTCTGGCTCTGACCTTGATGTTTGGCCGCTAAGCAATATATTGCGTCATACGTAATTAAGGACCTCGAGGGACGGTGCGATAGCATCGGCTGGTCAGCCACTGCCTTTCTCGGGGAATCCATGCCCATCGTCATGCCAATTTTCGGTACCCGTCCGGAAGCCATCAAAATGGCTCCGATCGTCACCGCCTTTCAAGAGTCTGCAGACTTCGAGTGCGTAGTGACCGTCACTGGTCAGCACCGCGAGATGCTGGACCAAGTCAACGAGTTATTTGGAATCGTCCCGGACCACGATCTGAACATCCTGCAGCAACGTCAATCGTTGTCTGCCATCATGACCCGCACGATTGACGGCTTGGACAAACTGTTTGCGGCCAACAAACCCGATGCAGTCATCGTCCAAGGTGACACGACCACTTCCACGGCCGGCGCCATCGCTGCCTTCTACCATGGCATCCCCGTGGTCCACGTCGAGGCCGGACTCCGGAGCGGTGACCTGTTCTCTCCGTTCCCTGAAGAGGCGAACCGCAAAATCACGAGCCAGATCGCCAGCCTCCACTTGGCCCCGACTAGTGTCAGCCGCGGCAACCTGCTGGCCGAGGGGATTTCCGAAAGCGACATCGTCGTCACTGGCAATTCAGTCATTGATGCACTCCTGACCACCGTGGACAAGCACATCCCGTTCTCGGATCCGCAGCTGGAGGAGCTTGCTGCCAGCGGCCGCCGAATCCTCCTGGTGACCACGCACCGCCGCGAAAACCAGGGCGATGCGATGCGTGGTGTTGGACGCGCTTTGGCTCGCATTGCCGAAGCAGAGCCGGACCTGATGATTGTGTTGCCTGCCCATAAGAACCCTGTTGTTCGCGAAGCGGTTCTGCCCGCCCTTGAAGGCAAGGAGAACGTCATCGTCACTGAGCCCTTGGCTTACGGCGAATTCACCCGGATGCTCTCCTTGGCGCACATTGTTCTTACAGACTCCGGCGGAGTCCAGGAAGAGGCACCGAGTCTCGGTAAGCCGGTTCTGGTAATGCGCGATAACACGGAGCGGCCGGAAGCAGTTGACGCCGGAACTGTGACGCTTATCGGCACTGACGAAGAGAAGATCGTCAAGGAAGTTGACCGCCTCCTGAATCAGCAGGACGCATTCGACGCCATGGCCAACGCCGTGAACCCCTACGGTGACGGAAAAGCTGCCGAACGGACAGTTGCAGCTGTGGCCCAGCTCCTCGGGACCGGCTCGCGCATCCCGGAGTTCGTAAGCTAATTTGAAACTGCCCTGGCTGGCTTGTCCAGTCAGGGCAGCTGCCTATCCGTTGTGGGTAGGCACTCTTGCCTCCGGGCGACCGTTACGCATTGTCCCGCTCTGTTTGTGACAGTTGCTCCTGGCGGCGCTCACCTAAGATAGTGCTCGAATGTGGCCGTTCAGGGGCAGATAGCCCGATTACGGCGTAAGGAATCGCATGACCACCCACACAGTAGATCTCGACGTCGTTCGGCGCCAGACGTTCGGAGAGATGTTCAGGAAGAGGTCAACTGACCGTGCTCTTGCTGACGAGCTCCTCGTCGGCAAGCTCAGCATGCGTCCTCACCCGACGTGGAATTTCCAGGATGACATCGACTGGAATGCAGATCCGTTCGGGCAACGGAATTGGCGGGCGCAACTTCACATGCTGCGCTGGTTGGAGCCGGTCCGCAGGGTAGCTATGGATGGAGACCGGCAAGCCCAGGAGTTTTGGCTCCAAACGTGCAAGTCGTGGATTGAAGCCAATCCTCAGTCGGACCCGAAGGAGAAGGACCAACAGGGCAATTTTGTCAGCTATGCATGGGCTGACATGGTGGAGGCGCTACGTGCCATGGTCCTGACGTTTGGTCTCCCGCTGGTTCAGGAGGGCGAAGATCAATGGCTGGCGGAGTCCATCTATGCACACGGCTTGTGGCTGGCGGACTCCAAGCATCTCGGTCATTCAAATCATGCCCTGCACCAGCACCAGGCTCTTTTCGTCATCGGTTCAGCCCTGGGCAACGCGGAATGGACGCAACTGGCAACACAGCGCCTCACGAGCTTGTTCGAGGAAAATTATGACGAACAGGGCGTAAATGTCGAAGGGGCCATTGGCTACCACAAGAACAATCTTGTGTGGTGGGAAGAGGCCTTCAAGCGTCTGGATGTGGAAGGCGTGCCCCGTCCGGCCTCAGCCGAGAGGCTGAATCTCGCCTACCTGGAACTTGCCCATGCCACTAAGCCCGACGGTACCTTTGAACTGATTGGTGATACTGAAGCCACCACTCCGGGAGCGTTGTCGTCCCCCGAATTGGATTACGTGAAGTCGGAAGGTGCTACGGGACAACCGCCCGCGGAGCTCACAAAGATTTACGAGAAGGGGTATGTCTTCGGGCGCAGCGGCTGGGGCGATCATGAACGTGATTTCAAGAAGGAAACCTTCTATTCCCTGTCCTTCGGCAAGGCCAACCGCGTACATGGTCACCAAGATGGCGCTTCCCTGACCCTTCATTCAAACGGCCATCCATGGCTGGTTGACGCCGGTAAATACGCGTACAAAAAAGACGCCATGCGCGACTACTGCTTGTCCCGGCTTGGACACAACGTAGTGCAAGTCGAGGACAGGGTATACAACCCCAAGTCCGAAGTGGCCCTCATCCGGTCATTCACCAGCGATGAAGTTGACGACTTCACCTTCGCGGATTCCGGGTATAAAGGCGTCGAACTGAAGAGGCGTGTCGTCTACTGCCGTGGTGGCGAGTTCTTACTCGTCATAGACAACGTGTTCAGTGCTGACGAGGTCTCCGCCAGACAGCGTTGGCATCTTGACACGGACACCGCGGTGGAGGATATCCCGGGCGGCCTGCGACTGGATCGCGATGGCACGTCCTCCTTCCTCCTTTGGAAGGGCAACGCGCCTGCCATCTCAATTGTGAAGGGTTCAGAAGAACCCTTCGACGGCTGGATGTCCAGGAAATGGATGGAGAAATTGCCAACCCAGGTTGTCTCCGCGACACAGAGCGGGCGGCGCTTCCGGTTCATCACCATCATCGCCGCGCCACAATCAGGCAACTTCTCTGTTAAGAAAATGGATGCCACCGGCGGACGAATAGCGTTGAGTGCGCTCTCCGGACGTTACCAGTTCAACCTGACCGTCGAAGAGGATCGCGTTTCGGTCACCCTCGGCGAGGAAGGAACGATTTCCTCCGAACTGGACGACGTGAGGTCAGCATGGCTTAAGACCATGGACCTTTGCCGCGACGCAGGCGCCGTGTGGTCAGCGCCCAAACCAGATGACGGCTTGTTCACGACGAGGTACTGGGGCCATTTGAAGGCATGGGTTGCCCAACAGGACGACACCCGAAGTGCGCGGCTGGAAGCTTTGAGCATTCTTCTCAACCTTCTTCTCGACGCCACCGATAACGCGAGCGAAGACCAAGGCCTGCGTGCGGGCATCGTGGATCTCCTGGGGAACGACCTCACCGAGGAACTCGAGCTTAACAACAGCGCTCTTGGCGTGATGCGTGAGCCGCTGATTGCCTGGGCCGGCGTTGATCTTCGCTCAAAGACGTATGGCCGCGAGATCCAGACCATCAGTTCGCCGAGTGAGATCGGTTTCGAGGACGGCGAGAAGTCCAAGATTTACTCCGCCAACCTGGGAGGCCTGGTTCTGCCTTTCGCGGTAGGGCGTGGTCCGTCTGATCTCTTATCCGTCAGGTTCCACGGCGCGATCAATAGAACCAAGACAACGTTGCCTTTCTTCCAGGGGCTGACTTCCGAGCTTATGGAAGGGGGAAACCATGCCGTCTTCCAGGATCCCTCACTGGACCTCAACAAGAACATGACCCTCTCTTGGTACCTCGGAGATGGCAGCATCAATGTCCATCGGTTCATGGCCGAGTGCATCCGCAAGCTCCAGCTTGAAACGAATGCCACGCGTATTCTTCTGTCGGGCAGCTCGGGTGGCGGATTCACTGCCCTTCAAGTTGCCGCCTACCTCCCCGATTCCGTCGCACTGGTCTTCAACCCCCAAACCGACGTAAAGGAATACTTCCGGACCAGCGCAGATGTGGCTCTATCCACCTGCTTGAAGTCTGATGTCGATGTGGAAGAAGCACGCGCCTTCAGGCTTTCCACGTCCGTGGTCGAAACGTATGCGATGCTGGAACACCTCCCCCGTATCCTCTACGTCCAGAACACAGGCGATACCCACCACGTCACAAAACACCGTAACCCGTTCCGCTTAATGCTGGAGTCTGAACACAGCCACCATGAAGATCGGATCGAATTCGTTGATGTTGAGTGGGGTCCTGGGCACGTGGCCGCTAAAGCCGAGCTTTATGCCCATTTCCGCTCCGCCGCCTTGGAGCACTTTCCGAAAAGTACCAGTTCATTAATCAACTGATGCAACACTTTTGCACCGACCAGATTTCGTTGACTTAGGAAACACGTTGCACATTAACAGAAGACTCAGTTCTGACAGGACCATCGGCCTTTCCGCAGTTGCGGGTTTTGCCTTCATTTTCTTTGGAACGTTGTTGGCTCTCCTGCCGCTGGCGGCTTCGACGGCAAGCGCGGTGGTCATCATCGCTTTGTTTGTGGTGGCTAGTGTCGCCTTCAGCGTTGCCACCACCGGCCTGATTGGGAGGCTGAAGGAGAACCGGCGCTTGCAGCGCGAGTCCCAGGCCTCAATTAAGAAGTACCTGCTGACTCTGCAACGGCAGTTGACTGATCTGGGAGAAACTCAGACCGCCTCCACGGCGCAGCTCACCGACCTGAAGGAGGCCCACAACGCCTCCACAGCACGGCTCACCGACCTGAAGAAAGCCCACAACGCCTCCACAGCACAGCTCACCGACCTGAAGAAAGCCCACAACGCCTCCACGGCACAGTTGTCAGATGCGGTCCTAACCGCGATTAGGACACTGCCCGTCCCCAAGCCTGAGCTTGAGGCCGAGCACGGGCGCTTGCTGCAACTCGTCGAGGACCTTAAAACCGAACAAGAAGAAAGGGTCCAGGAGGCCGAGGAGCGACATCTCGAACGGCAGTTCGATCTTGTGGCGCTTGACGGGAAAAACTGGGACTCTTTCTCCGGTTCCGAGGTTAAGAAACTTGCGGAGACGCAGTTCAACGCTAAGCCCTTGGCGGTCTACGAGATGCTCGAAGCCCATTCGATCTTTGAGAAGATCAATATGACGTCTCTGCGTGGCCTGGCAAGTGAGCTGCGCAAGCTCGGATACACAGCCAAGAGCCAGCACGTCCTGCGGGTAGTACTTAGCCGGAAGCACAACGAGAAATTGGCCAGTGCAGTCGCGTTACGCGATGAAGAGGTCAAGATCTTCTCCGGTGCCTTCAAGCCTGAGCCGCAAGGACCGTACGAGCGCTTTGCTCCCAAGCCGAACTGCATCCTGCACGTAGTGGGCAAAGTTCTCCCGACTACACAGTCGGGATATACGCTGCGTACGCACTACACGGCCTTAGCCCAGATCCAGTCCGGGTTGGAAGTACACGTGTGCAATCAGGTGGGCGATGCAGTGAACGCCGATGTAGCCGCGCAGATGGACGTTGACGGTGTCACCTACCATCTCCCGACAGGACCCATCCGACTGAACACTCCCCTGACTACTTGGCTAAGCGCCAACGTTGAGGAACTCGCGAGAGTGGTTGCAGAGGTACGTCCTGCTGTTCTCCATGCCCACTCAGACTTCTTCAATGCCCTCTCCGCAAGGGCTGTTGGTGACTATTTCGAGATTCCTGTGATTTACGAAAGCCGCGGCTTCTGGGAAGAGTCTTGGCTTTCCCGAATGGCCCAAGCCAGCGGTATCGAAGACATCGAGGCATTCAGCAATCGCTGGGGCATCCCTGACACCTACGCATGGCGTCGGGAACGCGAGCGTGATTGCAGGGAAGCAGCGGACCATGTGTTCACCCTTGCAGAGGTCATGAAACGCCGAATTACGGCCGAAGGGTGCCCGGAGGACAAGACCTCGGTAGTGCCCAACGCTGTCAGCGGCGCCCAATTCCCGGTTCAAACGCGAAATGCCGAGTTGGCTGGCAGGCTAGGCATACAGAGCGACGAGATCGTCATCGGGTACATTTCATCCCTGGTCGAGTATGAGGGAGTACCGGTACTTATCGATGCCTTCCGACAGTTGCGTGAACGCCTGAGCGTTCCTGTCCGGCTCCTCGTGGTAGGCGATGGACCAGTCCTCGACTCTCTCAAGGCCACAGCTGCGTCGCTCGGACTTCAGGATGCTCTCTTCACAGGGCGCGTACCCCACGAGGACATCCTGGGGTATTACGGGCTCATCGACATTTTCGTTGTCCCACGCACGGCAGCAGCTGTATGCCAGCTCGTCACGCCCCTGAAACCCTTTGAAGCCTTCGCAACGGGACGAACGATTGTTATGTCTGACGTCGACGCGCTCAAGGAAATTGCAGAGGCAAGCGGCTCGGCTGCTCTGTTCCAGGCTGGAAACAGTGACTCACTCGCGGACGTACTAGCCGACCTTGTTTCAAGCCCTGAGACGAGGAGCCAGATGGCGGCAGCCGGCGCGGCTTGGGTACGTGAAAGTCGCTCATGGGAAGCCAACGCGGCTGTCTATAACAACCAGTATGCGAATCTGGCGGCGAATGCAATCCGCGTCTGAATTGCTGTTCCAGCAATTAACGGACGCTGATATTGAAGCGCTTCGGCTATGGGTCGCTTCAAGTCACCGCCCCGATCTTTCGGACGCAGTTTGGTTCGACAGCCTAATCAGTGATTCCGATTCGGATGTTATTAACAACGGCTGGAAGGCCGGAGACTACGATCGGCTGGATCTTTCGCTGCCACTCGCCTGGGATAGTCTCTGCGCGGACGACAGAAGCTGGGGTTCCCAGCTCCACGGCTGGAAATTCATGGACAGGCCAATCCAGGAGTTTATCCGTACTGGTGAAAAGATCTACCTTCAATGGTGCTTGGATCGTGCAGTCTCCTGGTCGGAGAGGTATTCTGGCCAGGAGACAGACAACGCGATCGTCTGGTACAACATGGCTCTCGGACAGCGCGCCCTTCGCCTCGCTGGCCTCATTTATCTGGGGGCAAAAAACGGCATAGCTATTCAGGAACTGCGGTCCCTGCTCAGTGCTGTAGACAGGCACAGGCTCGAATTCGCTCTCGAAAGCTCGTTCAATCCACGCACTAACCATGGCTATTTTGTGGCCATCGGTCAGACAGTACTGGGCGCAGCTCTTGAAGCTGTGCCAGAGTTGAGCGGGCTGGCTGAGGAGGGCCGCAGACGGCTGGCAGTCATGATCCGAACACAGTTTCTTCCGGACGGCGGCCACAGCGAGCACTCCCCCGAATACCATCGGATGCTCATGCAATCCTTCCAGATTGCGGTGGACAACGGCCTCATCGAAGATTCCGAACTGACGGGCCGCCTCCGCAAGGCCGCGGACTTGCTGGGCTGGATGATCCAGCCCAATGGTTCGCTGGTCCCGTTGGGTGATACCCCGTACGTCAAAATGATAGACGGGAGTCATCCTCTGACTCTGAGCCCTGAAACCAACTTTCTGATGTCGGGAGGTTCATTCGGTCAGGCGTGCCCAACAGAACTGGGAGTATTTCCGGACTCTGGCTATGCCTTTGTCCGTTCACCCCAGCCACGAGGAGAAGCCGGACAGTCAACTTCGTCTTACCTCGCTTTCACAGCGGCCTTCCACGGCAGAGCGCACAAACACGCGGACGATCTCAATTTCGTCTGGTATGACCGGGGGCAGGAGATATTGGTCGAAGGCGGCCGTTACGGGTACGGTGCACAATTGCCCGTCGATTCGCCCCTTCGCGCGGACGGCTTCTACTATGCCGATCCCTTCCGTCGGTTCGTCGAATCTACGATGGCTCATAATACGGTGACCGCCAACGGAAGGAACCACGACCGGCGTCGAACCCCTGCAGGCTCTGGTCTTGGGCTGTGTGAGCAGGTGGGCGACGTGTTCGTTCTGAACGGCCGCATGGACCATGGAGGATGGACCCACCGCCGGACGGTTGAGTTGAAACCCGGCATTGGTCTCACCGTCACAGATGACGTGCAGTCCACGGATGCCGTCAAGCGGGACTACCAGGTTTGGTTCAATCTCTCTGGAGCACTGAAATTAAGTTCATCCCCTTCTGCCGGGCTTTCCTGGTCTCCAGCCGGTGGAGAGTGGCATCTGACGTTAAGGACGGAACCGGGCACTTCGGTCCACGGCCCAGTACGTGAATCCGACAACCCTCTCAGGGGCTGGCGGTCAGTCGAGGACGGAACCCGCGAGGGCGTTTGGTCCATCTGTTTGGAGGCCAGGAAAACCCGTCACCACGTGTTCAGGAGCAGATTTACCTTCGACAACGATAACTAGGCAAGCCAGCACGATCTCCTAAGAGTGAGACAAATAGGACCTCTTGGCTCGTTTTTCTCAGTAGCGACAAGAGAGAGTCACGCCTACAACTCTCTGACTTCAAACCGACCCTCCGCGCCCGGCGTGAGATATTCAAACATTCAGCAACCCTCATACGAGCGTTGAGGCATGGCTGCGTGCTAAGTCAGTGCTTTGTTTATCAGGCTCCATCAACATCAGGCAGCCATATTGTGACGGCGATTCCCGTCTGAACAAGGGGTAGGTCTGTTCCAACCGGTAACGTTGGTCCTTGGTAATATCGACTTAACAACTGGGGAA
Source organism: Arthrobacter sp. YN (assembly GCF_002224285.1). Classification (GTDB taxonomy): domain Bacteria; phylum Actinomycetota; class Actinomycetes; order Actinomycetales; family Micrococcaceae; genus Arthrobacter. The sequence continues at coordinate 3,893,743 of NZ_CP022436.1, forward strand.
CTCATGGGCTCAGCTACCGACTATGTGACCAATGAATACGAGGTTGGTTTGCCACCGCTCCGCATGGAGCGCAAAGCCATCTGGGACTACTACCGTATAGAGTTCTTGCCCAATGGATACCCTGGCCGCCGGACTGACGGTGTGCTCATGGCGCACCCGATCTATGGCCCTTACGTCATCACTGACTACCTGATCCAGTATGGGCTCACCGAGGATCCCATATTCCTCGAAGCTGCCATTCGGGTCGCTGACATCTCAGTCGCCATGATGGAGCCATTGCACGACGGCTTGGTATTTAACTATGACGAGGAGCGGGCCAAGGTCTCCAGCAAGAAGGGCACCTGGTACAGCGGCCTCACGCAGTCCCGTTACGTGGACGTCCTCAGTAGGCTCCTCGCCTACCCGGATACCGAACGGTTCCGCGGACCACTGAAGGCTGTCTTGACCAGCTTGACCATCCCCGTAGAGGACGGCGGCGTTGCGCGCTACACCAGCGACGGTGGACTCATTATCGAGGAGTACCCGGCTACCTTCCCGAACTGCACCCTGAACGGATGGACCACAGCGACGTGCATCCTGTTGGACGTCGCGAAGGCCACGAACGATGACGGCGATTGGGAAGTGTTCCACAAATCCGTTAGAGGCATGGAAAGCGTCATCGGCCTCTACGACGTCCCTGAGCTCGCCAACTCCCGTTACAAACTCGAAGGCGACGCCACGTTCCAGCTCACGGCTGCAGGCTCCGACTTGGAAGTGACGGACTGCCACGTGGTTGTCCCATCAGCCGGCGTCTTTGCTGCGAACGTCGACGGTGACCAGGCGGGGGAAGCTCTCAAGGCCGGCCCCCTGGCCATTCGAGACGGCAAGCTGGGGCGCGTCAAGGTTCGTTTGAGTAGGTTTTCGTGGCCTTCGCCCAACAGGCTTTTGCTGAAGGTCACGGCTGAACGTGCAGCGCAAGTCAAAGTGGCTATTGGCGAGACGACGTACAATCCGTTCGGGAGCGTGCCGAAGGTGACCGGTCAGAAGCACCTTCAAGAGTTCGACTTACTTCCCGGTGAAAACCTTCTTGAGATTGCGGTGCCGTGGATTGCTGCGGAGATGGTTGCGCACCCCACCAATTTTTCCAAGAAACTCACGGGGCGGCAGTTCAACGTCTACCACTTCATTCACATCGACACTCTCACGAAAATCGTAGAGCAGTCTGGAAGCGAGATTCTGGGCTATTACCTCGATAAATGGCGGCATGCTCCGTCACTTTGGGCTGAACACCCGGCCTACCAAGATGAACGCCTGATGTTGGAGCGCTTCGACATGCACAAACACAAGTAGCCACAACCGACACAGATGCCCCACCATTAGAGCGCGTGGGGGCATCTGTGTCGCGGAGCCTAGACGGCTCTCCATGGTTCATGGTTCCCTGTGAAACGGACTCCCTGACTTGAAAGCTGAAGTTCTCGAAGCCCTGCTGTGTTGAATGATCTCTACGCATTCATCAAGAGTCAGGAGCTACGATCCTTGATCAAGCAAAGTTCCCGGCGCCACGATGCTGCCACCGCGAGCAAGCACATCAAAAGGACCGGCAGAGGAATCACCTCCTCGGAACTACAAACGCCTAACCTGCTGCGCAGTGCCGCCAGACAGCGGCGGGAATATCCCCCACGGCAAAACGCTCGCCGCGAACCGCGAACAGCCGCTTAGGCAGTGTGGAGCGCCGTGGTGTCGCCCTTCATAATTGCCGAAACCTCTGGATCCTCCCAGGTTATGGGCGCGTAAATCTCCCCCAGTTGCTGGATCAGCTCAACACATTCTGCGACATCAGCCTCAGGGACGCGCTTGAGTTTGTGGATAAACCAGTGCTTCATGAAGGTCTGGGCGCGGCCAGCCTTATAGTCCGGCATCAGCCCGACTTCCTCGAGCCATGCGGCGCGAGCCGTCTCCAACGGCAGATACTTGCGGTAGAACCGGGGTCCGAGGGTATTCACCACGGAGTTCTCCACCGCACCGTAATAGATGTGGATCGGGACTTCGAGAACGTCGATCCTGCGGGCGTAATGTACCAACTGCTGGAAGAAGAATGAATCCTGTCCAAGCGCTCCCACGGGCTGCTCAAGATGAAGATTCTTCAACCACGTGGAATTGAGCACGGCAGCCTGGATGCTCATCGGATAGAAGTCCAGACGACTGAGAAGGCTGTCCGGAACACCGTCACCGGCTTCGGGCAAGACGTCCAAGTTGCGGCCAAGTTTTCGAGAGTTGTGGAAAGTTCTGATGCCGTCCGAGTATCTGAGCATGTCACCCAAGGCCATGTCCAAGGATTCATCAACGGCGAGTTGCACCAACTGTGCATAACCGTCGTTGATTGCTTCGTTGTCTGGATCCAAATAAGTCACCCATGGTGCTGTTGCAAGCTCCAGCCCCTTATTTCGTGGCCTGGAAGCGCTACCCGAGCCAGTGCCCCCAAACTTGAAAACAGAAATCTGGCTGTGGCGTTCCGCCAGCTCGTCAAGTATTTGATGAGTGCGCAGATCCGTAGAACCATCGTCAACCAGGATGATCTCCATCTGGGCGAAAAGTGACGATCGCTCGAGGGACCTGATGCACTTATTCAGAAGGAACGGGCCGTTGTTATGAACTGGCACAATGACGGAAAGAAGGGCTTCGAAGGGGCCTCGGCTGACTCCGATATTGACAAGGAATCTGTACGCATTCCGATGCCCAGAGGATCGAGCACGTAGCCGTTGCCTTGAACGCGACCACCTTGGCGATACGCTTCGCCGGCAGCAGAGTCGAGCCAAAGGGCACCCGCTGAAGGTTCTGGCAAGGCGGAGAAGGACTCATGCTCGGGCATTGGGGCTGTGTCCGTACCGACATTCGGCAGTGACTTCGTGACGAAATCAGCATCAGCATACTTGAACGCGTTGACCAGATCCTCAACGTACGTGGGAGCATATCTGAACCGATCCGAAACGGGTATGGCGATGTCGAACTCCTTGTAACGCCGGCGCAACTGTTCCGGGCTCACGGTTTCGACTCCGCGGACAGTCTGCTCCTGTATAACACGCTGAAGTCCCTCGGAGGGTGCCTCCATGACCGCACACACCCTCGCCGGAGAAGCCCCCGCTGCCAGGCCTGCAGCCTCCAAAATCTCTGCCATGCGATCGTGGGCAAGGTGGTCCGTGTAAGCCCTCCTGAGGCCTTCCATTTGGACTTCATAGAGGTTGGTCTGAGACATTCCGTCCAGAACGTCACGGACATCTGACGTAGTCTGCGCCGTCAGTACGTTAGGGAACCTATTATTGACGCCTACGTTGTAGTTCGACAGCACCATCGACCCCATGGCCTGAAGTTCAACAACCCGGTTGGCGTACATCGAAGCACTGGATATCACGGAGTTCAAGTTAATATTGAAGTCGGATATTCGCTGGAGCTTCAAAAGCAGATCATGTTCGACAGTGGGTACCACATGCTGGAGGTATTCCTCCGGGAAAAAGTACCGGCTGTTTTCCAGCGACCAGTTGCGGTCAATGATCACAAGGTTCCGTGACGATTCGAGGACGCCATCGAAGATGGCTTTCGCTCCCGATCGGCGTGCGGGATACCGCTGTGTGTGCCATGAGCCAGCGAACAACACATCCGGGAGACGATGTCTGCGTGAGTACACAGGTGAGTGGTGATAGGGATTTACCCCAAAGCTCAACACACCAATGGATGCCGCATCAGGGCAATCCCGAGTGTAGTCCGGGACGCTTTCTGCTGCACAAGTGAAAACATGGTCGGCGGCCTTGGCAATGCTAAGGAATTGGCTGTAGTTGGGAGGGTCCTCTTTGGAATAGAAGGCAACTGGCGTCCCTTTGGCTCTGAAGTATGGGACTACCTCTTCAAGAAGAAATTTCCTCTTCTTTGACTCCGGAGTTGCAAGCCCTTTCCATTCACCGCTAAGTCCACGCCAGGTACTCGCTATGAGCAACAGCCCGGCATCAGCAGCTATGTCCTGATAGTTTGCAGGAGTGACGTAGCTGAGACGAGCGGTTGAGTCGAAACTCTTGTAAAGAAACTCATCGGCAATAATGGCAACGTCAACCGCATGGGGCCTGAGGCTTCTCGAACCCAGCGTTTCGGGAATGTCTTCCAGGATAGGACGGAGATCCTCAATATAGCCCTCGATGTGTGACGCATTCCGCCGGGCCAGATACTTCCGTTTTGTGTTCGACGGCAAAACGGGCTTGCCGGCGAGTACTGAATCCACATAGTACTTTGAGGTGTAAAAACCCTGCCGTGAGTCCGACGCTGCTTGGCAGTATTCGAGTTCTTCCAAACGCTTCTTAGACCGCCATAGGCGGTTCTCCGCGTCACCCATCAGGCTTTTCCCCGTCCTTGGCGCCTGCGTAGGCGCCAGTACTTCAGTTGCAGCGCACCGAGCGCCGAATTGGACAATGCTGCGAGCTTCTTGTCGCGCTCGGCCAGTTCCCTCTGGATGTCAGCATATTTCTCGCGGTACATGTCCAGTTTAAGGCGGGCCGTGAAAAGCTCCTGGCTGAACTTCCGCCTTTCGGCTACCACAGAGGCCATCTCCACTTCCCGCTGGTATGCGTCGCGCAATTCAGCCTGCAGTTTTTCGATCTGGACATTGTGGGCAAGCGCCGCACGGCTAATGCCCTGCCGAATATGCTCGACGTCCCCTTTGTTGCGGTCCATGAAGTAGCGAATCCTCCTCTGTGGTAACCGAAGTGCCGTTAGTTGGCGGCGTGGGCTACGGTGGCAGCCGCTACAGCGTTGGCATCCGGTCCCCAGATGCCGCGGGAGTCGATTACCGTCTTGCCTGCATATGCCGACGGAGAGATGGACTTGAATTCGTCGTGGTCCACCAAAACCACAATGACATCAGCCTTGGAAATGGCTTCTTCCGTGCTCACAAGCTCCACATTGGAACGGTCCCGAAGGGCAGCGGGAAGTGCCTCGACGTGCGGCTCCACTACCAGGAGTCTTGCCGTCGGAAGCTGCTCAGCCAGTTCAGCTGTGATGCCAATGGACGGCGACTCGCGCAGGTCATCGATGTTCGCCTTGAACGCCAGACCGAGCGTGGCGATAACGGGTGCGGCTCCGACTGCCTCAGCAGCCTTGCGCGCCTTGGCAACAACCCATTCCGGCTTGGAGTCGTTGGTAATGCGGGCTTGGCGGATGAGCTGAGCTTCCTCCGGAGCGGCGGCCACAATAAACCACGGGTCCACAGCAATGCAGTGGCCCCCAACACCTGGACCTGGCTGCAGGATGTTAACCCTCGGGTGGTGGTTGGCCAACCGGATCAATTCCCACACGTCGATGCCGAGTTTGTCGCTGATGATGGAGAGTTCATTTGCGAAAGCAATGTTGACATCGCGGTACGAGTTCTCAACGAGCTTCGCCATTTCAGCCGTCACGTCATCGGTGACCAGAATTTCCCCTTGGCAGAACACTGCGTAGAGGTCTTTTGCCAGTTCCGCGGCTGCGGGCGTAATGCCACCCACAATTCGGTCATTGGTGACGAGTTCGATCATTACGCGGCCGGGCAGAACCCGCTCAGGGCAATGAGCAAAATGAATAACCGGTGCACCATTGGCACCGTCAAGCGAGAGGTCAGGCCTCAGAGCGAGAATGTAATCAGCCATTTGCCGCGTGGCGCGTGGGGGTGAAGTCGACTCGAGAATAACGAGTTCGTCGCCTTTGAGCTGAGGCGCGATTCCGCGGGCAGCTGCCTCAATGTAGCTCAAGTCGGCAGAGTGGTCGTCACGGAACGGCGTGGGTACAGCCACGATGTAGGCCTCGGCAGACGGAGTTTCCGTTGTCGCCTTGAGATGCCCCTGGCTTACGGCACCGGCCACGTGGACACCCAGGTCGGGCTCCACGAACGGGACCTCGCCTCGATTTACTGCATCGACCGTGTTTTGGTTCACGTCGATGCCTACGACGTTGATCCCATTGGTCGCGAGGATGGCGGCAGTCGGAAGCCCGATATATCCAAGGCCAACAACAGCTACTGTTTTGATGTTCGTCATTTACTTCCCCTTTTTAGTTAAACAGTGATGTGTTCTTTGGGATCTCCAAAGAACCTGATTTCGCCGGACGCGGCCAGTTCCTCATCTGAGACATCCCAAGTATGACCGTCGCCCTGCCGGATCTGGCAGAAGTTGAATCTGTCGGCAGAATAGATGAAGCCACCCGCCGTGGTGACGGCTTTTAGGAAGCCTGTATCTTCTCCACGGTTAACAGCTTCAAAAGGATTGGATTCAAAGACTTCACGTCGTGCCGTGATAGTCGGTCCAACCACAAAGCGGGTTAGACGATGTTCCATATGGGCGATACGGAGCGCCGTCGCCTTTGTCGACACGAAGTGCATGTAGTGCGCTTGCTTTCCCACCACGTCTGCCTTCGAGTAATCAAGTGCATGAAGGAGGTCCACAAGATATTGCGGACCATAGTAGTCGTCGTCATCCATCTTTGTGAGAACTTCACTCGAAGACGCGGCGACACACTGGTTCAGGCATTCACCCAACGTCAAGTCTCTGGACGCAGTCAGAAGCTTGAAGCGCTGAACCCCGTGCTTTGCGGCCAAATCCTCGACATGGTCCATGGCTACTTCGAATCCGTGCGTTAGAAGTACCAACTCAACATCAACGTCCGATTGACTACCGATGGTCGCGAACACATTCTCCAGCTGATGTGGTCGAATGGTCGGCACGAGTGCACTGACTGTTGGCAGCTGGACCGGTCGCAACAGCTCCGGGAGAACTGATGCGACTATTGTTTCCGCCCTGTGGGCGTAGGTGTGCTCGCTCCAGATCCGTCGTTGGCCCCTGTGAACTACTCGGTCATTGAGTTCGGAGCTGCGCGCCAACATCCTGATCTGATGTTCACCTTGCTCCTGCGAACCCGCTACGAAGACTTCATCCGGCTCAAAGAAGTGACCGATGGCGGAGCTCGGTGTTGAGACGATGGGCGTCCCCGAAGCGGTGATCTCAAAAATCCGTCTCGCGCACATGCTGGGCGAGCCGACAACGGAATTGACGTTAAGAAATACCTTGTACGCCCTGTATGCGGTCAACATTTTTGCGTAATCCAGACTCCCGACCACATTCTCATTGAACGGTACTGGGAACTGGTAACTGGAATCTCCACCGAGTTGACGCGAAAAGATGTCCAGCCTTGGCCCTGACTTAGAGGATGCATCCCTCGCTGCATTAAGAAGTAGATCCATTTGCTGGCGGCGTTCTGGGTATTTATGAGCAAAGTACATCCCCGCGAAGGCCACCCCTCGTGAGTGACGTCCTTCTCCGATACGAATCGGATTATGGATTGCCGGCTGCGCAGCAAACGGCAGCGGAGCTATGCGGTCGTGGCCCAAGTCCCTCTGATAGGAGGGAATACGGTCTGAATCACTCGTGAAAACCATGTCGAACTCACGAGCCGCAGGCAGGAAGTCATCGTAGTGAGGCGGATCCTCTTTGTTCCAAAAGACCGTTGGGATCTGACGCGCCCGGCACCAGGCAACCAATTCCAAGAACTCGGGCTTTGGTCCGGATGTGCCCATGAGCTGGTACTTCCAGGAGCCTTGGTTGCCGTTCCAGGCTGACTCTACGAACAAGAAATCGATTGACGTTGCCGCCAGTTGCTCCTGCCACGAGTCTTTTCGAAGATGCAGCAGGTTCCATTCAAAGGAGTAGGCAGCACTCGAAAAGTCATCCAGAATCACGCCAACTGTAAGGTCCTGGCGCCGGGGATCACGATCAGGGACGCGATAGGGCCCAAACGCCACCAGGTTGCCCGGCTCTGAGATTGAACCAGCCCGAGTCTTGCTCTTGCCGCGAGAACTGTTGATTCGCTTCTCGACTTTTCGTCTCCTGCGCCACTCCAGGAGCTGGTTTAGTCCTCCCTGCCGGAAATGCCATGCAGCTTTGCGCATGTCCTCTATCACTAGCATGTCAGCGTCCTTCCATACGACGCCCGCTGGCTCGTTCGAGCACACGTGTAGCGACAAGGTTTGCACGGGCTTCATCCTTGATACCTGCGGCTGTGAGGTTGTTCCCACGGGATAGGTTGGATGAGAAGTCTTTGTAAGTAGCTGTCACGTCTTCAGCGGGTCCATCCATGATGAGCTCGCCCTTATCCAGCCAGATCACCCTGCTGCACATGTCCCGAATGGTATCCAGACCATGACTGACGATGAAGACGCAACCCGCTTGGGCCCGCAGCTCATCCATGCGCGCTTTACTTCGGTTGTTGAACTGCGCGTCGCCAGTGTTCAGCGCTTCATCGACCAGGAGGATCTCCGGATTAACAGATGCTGCAATAGCAAAGCGCAGTCTGGACGCCATGCCTGAAGAGTACGTTTTCATTGGCAGGAAGATGGCGGAATCCAAACCTGAGACTTCGACGATATTGTCGAAGCGAGCATCGATCTGCTCCCTGGTCATACCCATAGCGAGGCAGCCCAGAACGACGTTTTGATCGCCGGAAAGTTCAGGGACCAGTGCGGCATTGACACCAAGGAGAACGGGAGTGCTTGAAGCGTAGACAGCGCCGTCGGTAGGCGCCACCTGGCCGCTGATCAACTTCATCATTGTGCTTTTTCCAGAACCATTCCGCCCGATGATGCCGACAGACTCGCCCCTTTCCACGACCAAAGAGATCTCTTTGAGCGCAGAAACGGTGACCAAGTTCGGCCGCTCAAGCAGGCTTGTAATTCTTCCCCTGATTCCCCGTCTGCTGGACGTGCTGCGTCCATCAGAAGATGGCACCCGATAAGTCATCCGGACCTTGTCTATCACTACGCATGGAGGACCGTCCAGAAATGCAGTTGAATCAATCGCGCCCATAAGTCTCCTCCCCTTGCCAGAAGAATACGAAGCCAACCAAGAGTGCCCCCAGTGCGACGACACCCAGAGTTGCCCATGACTCCCAAGAAGGCACACGGTCGTAAAGGACGCTGCTGCGAACGATGTCAATGACGTTGAAGAGCGGATTGAACTTCATCACGGCGAGAATCGTCGGATCGGACACGAATCGTTCGTAGGAGTAGAAGACAGCCGAACCGTACATCCAGGCACGAATAGCGAACGGAAGGAGGTGCGTAACGTCATGCACCTTCGAAATAACGCGTGCAAGTATCAGGCCGATCCCAAGATTGAAGATTCCCTGAAGAATCACTGCGGGAATGGTGAGAAGCCAGAGAACGCTGACCTTCTCGGCGGGCGGCACTATGACTATGAGAAGAAGCATGCCCAAGATCAAGGGCACGGCTGAGAGCATCTCACGCATGTTGGCACCCAAAGGCAGGGCTGCCCGTGGAAAGTTGAATGCTTGGACGACAGACTTGCCGTTGCGTATTGATCGCGCACCTGATGTGATCGCGCCAGAACTGAACTGGAAAAGGAAGATTCCAACCACTAAGTAACCGACGAAGTTATCGATGCCGTGGCTGGTCTGCAGCAACAATCCGAACACGAAGTAATACGTCAGTCCGTTAAAAACGGGATTCAACAGTAGCCACGCGCTACCTAGCCGGTCTTTTCGCGTTCCACTCTGCACGCGAGCCCGGGCATCGTAGAAAATAAACTGACGGTAGTCCCATAATTGGACCAGGTAGTCCAGAAACCCCGGACGGGACCCCACCCGGGAGAGCTTCCTGATATCCACCGACAACGGCTGTATTGCCGCCGGCGGTGGAAGCTTAGCCTTCTTTGCCGACACTAAATGGGTCTCCTAGATCGTTTCGAACACACGGTGTCGCAAGCTCCAGCCAACTGAACCAGTACGTCGTTGTGGGTGCCATCAGGCACCGCAGGCGTCGCCATGTTGTCCCCTGACATCAGTTGCCCCTCAGTGTCTCGTAAGCCTTGCCGTATAAATCTGCGTTTGCACTCCACGTCCTGGTGTCCAAGACTCCCTGACGGCCGGCGGCGCCAAACCGCAGACGCAGACCTGCATCCTCAAGCAACTCGAGCAGTGCTTCGGCAAGCGCGTGGGGATTCTGCGCCGGTACCAGGCGGCCGTTCACCCCGTCATGCACGATCTCCCTCAAGGCATCAAGATCGCTGGCCACCACCGGCCTCCCCGATGCCAATGCCTCAACGGGTTTCAACGGCGTAACTGCCCTCGTTACGGCGAGGTCCTTCCGAGGCACGACGAATACGTCCAGAGCCTGGTGGAAGAGATGCGCTTGCGCTGGTGGCACTCGCCCCGCGAAATGAGTCCGGTCCGATAGACCCAGCCGCCGGACCTGGTCTTGAAGCGCAGGAGCAGCCGCCCCATCTCCCACCACGATCAACTTCAACTTTGACAGCCGAGGTGCAAGCAGCGCAAATGCTGTGACGAGATCATCAATCCCTTCGTAGTCCACGAGGCTGCTGACAGTTCCTATGTAAAGTCCCTCTGGGTCAAGACCCAGAGCCAGTCGCGCCGCCTTATGCTGCAGGGGTTCGCTCAAGTAGGACCCGCCGACAGCATTCGGACAGATGAGCACCTTACTGGCTGGGACTCCAGACGCAACGATATTGCTCTTCATGGCCTCGCCGAGAGTTACCACCAAGTCAGCGCTGCGCATGATTTCAGCCTCGCGCTCCACAAACAGTTGATAGCGTTCGCTGCATCGTGCTTCATCCCCGCGGGTTGATGCCCAAGTATCGGCCAACTGCCCACGAACTTCGTAAACCCAAGGTACGTCCAAAGCGCTGGCTACTTCGCGTGCGACCACACCGTTGACAAAGTGAGTGGTCGTGTGGATAATGCCAGGATTGAAACGCCGGGCTACTTTGAGAAGCTCATTGGCTTGTTGCTGCAATCGACCATCCATGGACTTGGCCATGTGACTTGGCAGTAAGCGCGTGTAGTGAACCCCATCCACCACGTCATCCTTCCGAGCCGTGAGCGCACCGATCTGGACCGGATACCCCAGGCGGGTGACGGCCAACGTCTCCCAACCGGAGTTCTGTTGGGCCGTGAGGATCGAGTGTGTACGCCGGGCGTAACCGCTGGCCGTATGGGGCACTGAATTTGTCAAAAGGTGCATGACGCGGCGAGGCTGTGGCTCCGAGCTGACTTTCGGCAGAACGGGATGCCAGCCTTGGAAGACCCTCAACTCTGATTCAAGGCGCTTTCGCTGCCTGGCCATGCCTGCGGACTGACCTGCAAGAGCCTCTACGGCTCCGGACATGTCACCGTCGTACCACTTGCGTCGCGCCGAAGTCGCGGGAGCATGACGTGTTCCTGATGCCTGCCGCAAGAATATGTCGGACCATTCAGTTTGTCCTGCGGCAAGGGCAACTTCGCTTGCCTTCCGAGCCTGTCCAGCTGAGATTTTTTGAGCAGCGGCACACTCGAACCGCCTCACCAGCCCGCGAGTATCACCCGCAGCGTGGCTTGCGAGCAAAAATAGCGGTTTAGCGGATCTTGGCGCCACTTTGGCGACAATGAGCGCAGCAGGTCCAACCACGGATGATGGCAGCCGCCTGAGCATCAGGAGCACCAGCATGAACGGCGCTTCCGTCATGTGTTCGATAACTGTGCTCATGGCCAGCTTCAAGTTGTTCATGACGTGGATCATCGTGATCCCCGCCGTCCTGAGGCATGGGAATTCTTACCTACTACTGTGGCGATCTCCTGCATATATTGAAGGGCAAGGTGTGCATAGTCCGCGTGCTCGCTTACCCACTCCCGCCCACTTTTGCCTGCGGTAAGCCTTTGGCGGTCCTGAGCAAGCTCGCGCCATAGTTGAGCGACAGCTTCGGGATTGGCATTAACCACATCACCTGCCTTGGCCTCGCGGATAATTCGCTCAGCCTCACCTCGAACAATTGCAGTCACGTGCCTGCCGATTGCGAGAACCTCGTATGTCTTCGATGGAACGGTGGTTTCAAACGACTTCCAGTCATCGCGAAGAGACACGATACATGTGTCCGTTTCCCGATATTTTTCCAGAACAGCAGGTCCGTGAAGCGACGGATAAAACGTCACCGGCGCATTCAGCTCTCGGGCTAGCTTGACCAGTTGAGGCCTGGTTGTTCCCTGGCCGACCAAGGTTAGATGAAAGCCATCACCCAACAACGCGCTGGCGCGGATAAGGACGTCCAATTTCTGGCTTTTGCCGTGATTTCCAAGATACAGAGCACGAAACTCCTTCCGGTCCAGAGCCGGCGGCTCCAGGAATGGGACGGTATGGAGGTCCAGGCCATTACTTACTGTGGCTACGTGCTTGATGCCCCTCGCTCGTAGCGTGTCAGCAAATCCTTCTGTCACCGTCACGACGAGGTCGGCCCGTTGCTGCAAGAACTCCACGGCGTGCTCAACTACGCTCTTTACGCTGCCCTGGACGATACGGGCATCCCGTGCCAGGTCCGGCCAAGCATCACGCATCTCCACAATGAACGGGACTCCCCTGAGCTTGGAGAGAACGTATCCAGTAGCCAACGTTGGGAGACTGGGAGCCGTGGCAAGGATTGCGTCGGGCTTCTTTCCTCCCAGACCTACGGGGACGGACATAATGGCAGAGAAGAGTTGATCCATGAATCGGGCCAGGGACGAAGTGCCCATGTGTCGCAGGTAAGGGACACGGCGGATAGTCTCTCCATGGAGACCCCGCTGGTGCGAGAAGGCGAGTCCCGCTTGCCTGCGGGGCAGATTGCGCCGGCCGTTTGGATAATGCGCTACAGGTGCGACAACGTCAACGTCCCAGCCAGCCCTTCGGAATTCTCGAGCGAGGGATGCCCATCTACGTTGAGGTGGGCTATGTTCGGGCCAGTAAGAGTGCGTGAGGAGCATGAGGCGCATCGGTGGAGCGGGAATTTCCGCAGCCTTGTCCCCGGTGAGGGAGTTAACCATGGGCCTACTTGCCGTTGAGGCGGGGGCGAGGGCTCCCCTTGGAACGCAGAGCCCGGAAGTACGCAACACCCAGCAGAATCAGCACCAGAACAGTAACCCCTTGGACGATGGGGTTATTTTCAGCGACGGGGGCCAGCGCAACCTTCAGCGGGCCGGCAATATCGGCGCTGGCAACAGGTGGCGCCGCTGACTTAGTTGCCGACGGTGTCGGCGTTGGGGTCGGGGTGGGCTCCGCCGGGGCTGTCGTGGTTTCGACAGGAACCAGAGGTTCTTCAACATAGCCTTGAATCCCGGAGTCCGTGGGCAGGACCGGCAACGGCGATTCTTGCGTGGGAGACGCGGGTGCGACCGGCTCAACGGCCGGTGGGACTGCGGGCTCCGTGACGGGCGGAGCAACAGGTGCTGGCTCTACTGGCGGAGGAACGGGTTCTGGGCTTTGCTCAGGCTCCAACGGGGTGAGCGTCGGAGACGGCTCCAAAATGGGAGGGACAACGACAGGCGGCACCACTGGTTTAGTCGGGACTCCCGGATCGGTTGGTTGCCCGGTTTCGGTCCCGGGGCCCGGCTCCAACTCGGTTGCGATGGCGGGTTGGATGCCAATGAACCCGATAATGGCCAGCAAAAAGACCACGAGCATGGCTTGAACACGTTTGATTCCAGTGCCCAACTTTCCCCCCGTTGTGTATGTTTTAGAACGCTATCTACGATCCATCCATCGCTACCGCCTGAGACATGACGGCGCGCGGACGTCCCCCTCCGCGGAGGGGCGACCCACGTTAGTTTATCGTATGGATTAGACCCAGCCCCCCTCAGCCGCAGGGACCTCGTCGCGAGTCCACCCCACTGGGCTTGATTATGGCCGCCCTTGGTAGAGTCGTCTCTGCTGACGTCGATTCAGAGGATTACATGACACCCCTAAACTTCTCCCGACAATCATGGCTGCTGAGGCCATCTTCCGGAGGAGCTGGGCGATGGTCCCTCGCCATTCTCGCGGCCCTCCTGGTCGTCGTGGGCGTGATCTTCGCTCCCTGGGACAATAAGGCCGTTACACCCAACAATGCCGTGACACCCAACGCCCCCGCTTCACCGCCATCCCATCCCATCAGCGGTTACTTCATCACCGCCAATACCGAGTCATCCGCCAACAGGGAGAAGATGGCAGATATCAAGGCCTTGGGTGGAGATACAGCGATCACTTTTGGCACCCTTTTGAGACCGGCCACGGTGGAATCCCTTCCGACCGACTGCGTTGTGCAAGGTGTGGCCTGCGGCAAATTCGTCAGCACGTCCTTGAGCGTTCATCGATACTTCACCTATTCCGACGGAAGCCACTGGGGGGACTCTGTGGCGAAATGTCCCAATGACCGGAGTGTCTCATCCGCTGATAAGTCCTACACCATCTTGGTACTGCCCACAGAGGGCCGCGGCTGCACCTCCCCCGACGGAACCTATGACGTGGTGATAGTGGGGGGCAGCAAAGAGTCTGCCGAAGATCCAGCCGCCGCGTTGTCGTCGGCGGCAACGGAGTTGGACATGAAGTTCTATGCGGGTCTCCCGGCACCAGTCAAGCGGACCGACGTGGACTACCTTCCCGATCTTTCCTACATGAATACCCTCGACCTTTTCACGGAGCGGTTCTTGGAGTACCAGGCAGCCAATAATGATGTTCCAGGCCTTGCCGGCTTTTACCATCACTTCGAGATGCCGATTAGCTCCAATCAATTCTTCGACCCTGTTTTGTCTCTCTACAAGATGCAAAACACGGCAATTAAGCGCGTACTTCCATCCCGTTCAGCGGTCATTAGTCCATATATCGAGTCCAGATCGGCGGCGTCCAACGTCAGCCCTCAAGATGCCCGGCTCGGGATACGCCGGATCGCCCAGACCTCGGGTGGCCTCGCACTGAACATCGCCATCCAAGATGGTATGGGAACTGGAAAGGGCGCAGCCTATATGCCCAGCGAGGGCGACAGGCCCGTGGATACTTTCGCCGCAACCATCGTCGGCAACGGGACGTGGGGTGAGAAGTACGTGGCACCCAATAGGGACTACTTCCAAGCCGCAGCGGATGGCATCACCGGGACAGGTGCCGTTTTGTGGGCCAACTTGGAAGGCATGGCCCCCTCTACAAAGACCAATACGTGCGGCAACAGCCTTCGTGGGCAAACCACCTTGGAAAGAATGGATCGCCAGCTTCAACAGATGGCTCAGGCTGAAAAGATAATTTCATTCATGTGGGATCCCTACTTCACGTGCAAAGGCACCGGCACGCCGCTCAAGGAGCAATTGCAGTCGGGGCATACGTCGCCCATCGTGACCGACGCTAAAGTCGACGCTGACGCAGGCGTAATAACCGTCGTCGGATTCAATCTCTCCGGCGGACAAGTGAAAGTGTCCTGGACCACAAGTGACGGCGCTTCCCATGAGCTGGACTCAAACCCTTCAAGCACGGCGAAAAGATACGGTGAGGACGGCGGCTCTAATCCAAGACTTGAATCGATCGTCATTAGTCTCGATGGATCAACGTTGCCCCCCGGAACCCCGTACCTGGTGAACGTCACCAACCGGCAAGACTCCGGCCAAAACATGGAGTTTGCGGACGGCGTATATTCGCCTTGATAGAATCGTCACTGCTGATGCCAACATCAAGGAACACATGACGCTCCCGAACGATACCGAAACTCCCACCTCAGAGTCCCGTCCCAGACGGCAGAAAAGCGGCAAGAAAACTGTACGGAACGTACTCCTTGGCTTTGCAGCCGCCGTGCTCGTCGCGGGTCTGATTGGGGGTGGCTATCTTTACAACCTTGCTCAGACGTTCAATTCGGGCACCACCAAGATCGAGACGGCTTTCCCTGAAGAGTCGACACGACCTCAGAAGACCGAGCCCGTGAATGGCACCGCCGCAATGAACATCCTTGTGATGGGCAGTGACACTCGGGGGTCTGCGGAGCTCGACGTTGATACTCAGGCTTCCACCGACCAGCGAGCTGACACGTTGATGCTCGTGCACATCCCGGCAGACCGCAAGAACGTATACGCAGTATCACTTATGCGTGACCTTTGGGTAGATATTCCGGGGAAGGGGGAGTCAAAGATCAACTCTGCATTGGCTCTTGGGGGCGTGCCACTTATGGTCCAGACTGTTGAGTCCCTATTCCAACAGCGCATTGATCATGTCGCAATGGTCGATTTTGAAGGCTTCAAGGGTCTTACTGATGCTCTGGGCGGAGTAGAAGTCGACGTAAAGATCCCCTTTGCACCGGCCAAGGGCCCTATGAAGGGCCACTACTACGAAGCCGGAAAGCAGACACTTAATGGCGACGAGGCGCTGGCTTTTGTCCGTGAACGTATGTCGTTCAGCGACGGCGACTACCAGCGCGTGCGGAACCAGCAGGCATACATGAAAGCAATCATCAGCAAGACGATCGCGCGGGAAACTCTGACCAACCCTGTGACCGTCAACAGTATGGTTGGCGCAGTGTCTCCTTTCATCAGCGTCGACAAGAGCTTCGACGCGGCTGCCATCGGCAGCCTTGCCCTGGGTATGAAGGATCTGCGAGCCAATGACACTGTGATGTTCACTTTGCCAACTCTCGGCACGGGCAGTTCAGCTGACGGCCAGTCAATTGTTGTCGCAGACACAACAGCCATAGCAGAGATCGCAGGAGCCCTTTCCAAGGATCAGCTGGGTGCCTATGTCACTGCCCACGCTCTGGAAAAAGGAAACTAGCACCGGAGTCAAGCCGCAAATGTTGTTGCTGGGCCTGGGCCCCTGTACGCGCACTCGTCGCGTCCAGGGGCTTCTTTGTGGCTTCCCGGCCTCTGGCACGTGGAACTGGGCACCGTTCCCATTCGAGTCAGGCCATGACGCAGGAGCTATTCGAACGGAAACGGAGCGGGCACTAATCGTTAGGATGCGCCATTCTCTTGGCAGAACCCGTTGGCTCGAATTGCTTCCACAACTCCGGCCGCCTCGGTATCCGCTATGGGATCGTCTGCACGGTTGAAATGCTTGACCACAGTAGCCACCAGCGCTTTGTCGCTGCCGCCTTGAAGGATGGCAGCGCAGACATAGCGGGAATTGGTTGCGATCTCTTCCTGCGTGAATTTCGGAGCCACTGGAGAAATGCGCTTCAAGAGGTCAGCGCTCTGTTCTTCCGTCACCTTGGGGACTGCTGGTTTTGACTCCGTAGTCGTAGGCTGGGGCTCGGACTGGCTCGGGGCGGAGCACCCAGCCAGGGCGAGTGTGATCAGGGCAGCGGAGAGTGCGCGTCTCATAACTGTGGAATTCTCCTGGGGGTAGCAGTACAGGTCGTGGGCACTTGGCCCGCAGACGACACTATCCGATGCGGCGCCACGGACCCACTTGTCACCCGTGCTTTAGGGGCGCCCAGCTCTTGTACTGACCCTGACTCACCAGCGAGGCCCGGGGTGTTGGGCGGGCTTTAGTTCCCACCAGAAAGTCCCGCCAACTTGACGTTGGCGGGACTTAATCGATTTGGGTAGATCAGAGAACTACGAGGATTAGGCTCCGACGCTTGAGTTGGAGTACCCGATTTGAATTTTGGACCCTGTCGGTAGAGTGCCAAGCGCTTGGCTAAGGACGATCTCGACCATTGTGACGATGATCGTGGTCGATGACTTGCTGACCTTATGTAGGGTGACCTGGCCCAGTCCCGGTACCTGAATGACTGTGTTCGGGGCAACTGAAGCGTTGATTGCCGGCAATCCAGCGATCCTGAGATTCGTGAATGTCGACGTGTCCGTCAGTTTAACCGGGCCCCCACTCGGAGCACGACTTGCGCTGGTTTCTGCCTTGATGGCCTCAACCTGTATGGCGCCGTTCAGAACATTGACTCCGCCGATGGTATTGACCACAGTGCTCTTTGCCTCAGGCGTCAGCACGCCCGTAGCTGTCGTCACCGAAGCTCCAGCCGAGACCACACCAGGGATGCTAACTCCGGCCACATTCGCCGATGTCGTTCCTCCAGCGCATTTGACGGACGCCAGTGCAGTCGGGCCGGACCCGATGAGACCGGATGCCAGAGTTGCCCTAGTGCCGTAACCTGTCCCAGCGAGATAACCGGTCTGCGGCGGCGTCAATTTAACGTTGCTAACTCCGAGGCGGATGTCTGTTCCGACCTTTAGGCCAAGAAGCCCAGCTTTAAGGATCTCCACCCGCAGTGCTGTCGTGGAGACTTGGTAGGTGGTGCCGACCAGGCGCTTCTCCTGCCCGTTCAGTGTAACTTTTCCTACCGAACCCAGAAGCGGCACTTTGAGATCAATAACGGTATTGGCTGCCGGATTGGCGTTTACAGCAATGCCCAACACTTTAAGGTCGGCAATAGTTGTTTGATTTGTCCCGGCAAAAGCACCAGCGGTGTTCTTGTCTGCGGTGCTTTCAGAGGTTATGGCACCCGCGGTGATGAGACCACCGAGCAGGTTCGCCCCGGCTACGGTCGACTTCCCCTCAATGCGTTTACTTGTTGTGGTGAGCACTGTCTTGACAGTCGTGGTTGCATTTCCAACAGTTCCAACAGCGGGGACGTTAAGCCCGCTGACGTTGTTGGAGGCCGTCTTACCCGTAGCACCCGTGCAGGCAATGCTCGCGCTGGCAGTTGGACCGGAAGTCAGTGTCTTGTCTGTGTTGAAAATGTATGACCCGTATGCGGATCCCGCGAATCCAGTAGTGATTTGTGCCGGCGTAATGCTTGTAGTGGCAAAGGCCGAAGAGGTGGCGCCGCCCGTAAGCGCAAGCGCAAGAGCGCCCGCTAATGCGATCATAGAACGTTTCATGTAATGCCCCCAGTAGTAGAACACGATGCAGTGATGGTGATCACACCGTAACGTCCAAGGTCTCTACTGGCAATAGACCGAAAGCCAAGAAGCTTTTCACATACAGAATTTGTGATTCCAGCATATTACTTGCGACTTTTTTCATCACAAATCTCTAATGCCCGTCCCCTTGCTTTGGTCCTGACACCCGGCGATTCCCTAGGGCTTCAAGCAGCCCGCCCCACACCACTCGACCGTCATCGGTAGCATTCATCCGCGATCGCATACGGGCTATAGAATGCCCGTAAAGACGCACATCAGCGTCACGACTTCCGGGGGATTCCTTGAGTAATGTTTTGTGTGGTTCGCGCGCGTGCGGGCCGGTGGGTATACGACGGCGGCAAACAGTCTCTGGGCTCGGCACCGCCGCTTTGACCCTGGCACTGGTGTTGGGAGCGGCTACCGCGCCGGCAACGGCTGACGTTGTCAAGGATGCTGTCCTAGTGGGTGAGCAGCCTTCCAATATAGCCGTGAATTCGGTAACCGGCACAGCCTACGTGTCGACTTTGGGCGGCATTTACAGCATCGGCGGGGGTGGCACGGCGAATGTGTATCAGCCCGATATCTTGTCGTCGCGCATCGCTGTAAACTCGGCGACGAACAAGATCTACGTCAGCGATTCCAGTTCGGTCGCAGTAGTTGACGGCGTGACCCACGCAGCCACCACCGTCTCAGTTGGCGCTAATGCAGACGTCATTGCGGTAAACGAAAAGACCAATAAGGTCTATGTCAGCACTGCAAATGGCCTCAAGATCATCGATGGCGCTACAAACGTGGCCACTCCGATCCTGAACTCCGCCGGCGCGCAAGACATTGCAGTCAATACCGCCACCAACAAGGCCTACGCTCTTTCCGCCGGGACTGTGAAAGTCATCGACGCCAGCGGAAAGATCACGTCAACTGTGTCCGTGGGTGCGGGCGGGATCGGCGCTATAGCGATCAATCCGTCAAAGAACAAAATCTACGTCACGACGACACCAAAGTATGGATCCAGCGTCAAGGTCATCGACGGTGCCACTGACAAGATCACTGGATCCATGGCATCCGAAGGCCCGCTCGGAACTTTGGCGGTGAACCCCGCCACCGACAAGATCTACGTCGAATCTGGTACCTGGAACAGCGACGGATCCATCAAGGTGATCGACGGCGCCACTCTGAGGGAAACTGCGCATATAGTCACGGCTACCCGGGTTCGCAGCATCGTGGTAAACCCGTCCAACAACAAGATCTACGCCACCATGACTGGCCGTGGAACCACCATCATTGATGGCCGAAACAACACCAGCCGAGCGCTTTATACGGGCCAGGAACCCGACGCTGCAGTCGTGAACACGTCCAACAACAAGGTTTACGTGGTCAACTCCGAGAGTGATTCTGTGGGCGTCATTGACGGAAATGCGGAACAGCCCGTCAAGAACGACTTCAATGGAGATCTCAAGGCCGACATCTTAGCCAGAGATACTGCGGGGGTGCTCTGGCTCTACCCCGGCGATGGCTCCGGCGGCTGGCTGCCGCGCCTCCAGGTGGGACAGGGCTGGAACGTCATGAACGCCCTCGTGGCTCCCGGCGACTTCAACGGAGATGGCAATGCCGATGTCTTGGCTCGAGACGGAGGCGGAGTGTTGTGGCTCTACCCAGGCAACGGTTCCGGCAGCTGGCTCGCTCGTGTGCAGGTAGGCAGCGGCTGGGAAGGCATGAGCGCAATTGAGGCGATCGACTTTCATGGTGACGGATTCGCTGATGTCGTAGCTCGTGCCCGCGATGGCGCGCTCTGGGTATATCGCGGAGATGGCAAGGGCGGTTGGCTGCCCCGGATGTGGGCCGGTTCCGGCTGGACCGGAATGTCCGAGATTACTGGCGTAGCTGACTTCAACGGTGATGGGGTCTCTGATCTCGTAGCCCGCGACGGCGCCGGAACTCTGTTCCTCTATCCGCCCAACGGCTATGGAAGCTGGCTCCCAAAGCAGACCATTGGACAGGGTTGGAACAACATGAATTCACTTGTTGGTCCCGGCGACTTCAACGGCGACGGCAGGGCCGATATTCTCGCCCGCAACGCCGCAGGCGAGCTGTGGCTCTATGCGGGCAACGGCGGAGCATCGTGGCCCACCTCGAGCAAAGTGGGCTCAGGCTGGAACGGCATGTCCGCCATTCTCTGATTGACACCATTTCATGACAACCAACGGCCAACCCTGATCGAATTTGGGTTGGCCGTCGGTCTATCCGCTATAGAATCCGACTACCGACGCTGTTGAGCGTCACTATCAATGGGGGATCTTATGTCTGTTGCTTTGGATGAAACGCGCCCGTCAAAGAATTTAAATCAACGACGACGGCTAGCTGCGTCTACGTCTGTGGCCGCCGGTTTGGCGCTGGTGTTGTCGCTGGGAATGACGGCGGGGCCGGCCTCGGCTGACATTGTTGGGGATGATTTCCACATTGAGGGTGAGGCCGCATCCATCGCGGTAAATTCCACAACTGACACAGCGTACATACGGTCAGATGGCGCCGTGCTCAGAGTCAAAGACCGAGGCTCGAGTCCGGTGAATTGGGCGGGTGACTCGCCTGGGGTGTTGGCCGTCAACTCGACGACGAACAGACTCTACGTCGCAAGTTCTGACGCGTCGATGATGGAGAGAAATGCCCTTGTAGTGATCGATGAAGGGACTCAGGAGTCCACCCTAATTCCGTTCGATTCATACGTCGGTGATATTGCTGTGAACGAGAAGGCCAATAGGGTCTACGTCAACACGGACGCAGGGATCACGGTGCTAGATGGAGACACTAATACCCCCACTCTCGTGGCGGGTTCCGCAGGCCGTGGTAGGACCATTGTCAATCCAGTCTCAAATAAGGCATACGTACTCTCAAATGCCGGCGTACGTGTCATTGATGCATCCGGAAAAATCACCTCAACCCTGAACGTCGACGGAATTGACGTCCTTAACTGGGCAGTGAATCCTGTGAAAAATAAGATCTACATCACAACCAAGACGATATCCGGTTCCAGCCTCAAAGTGATCGATGGCGTCAGCGACACCATCACCGCCACGCTATCTTGGGACGGCCCCCTGGAGAACTGGGCCCTGAATCCGGCGACAGACCAGCTCTACATCGGTTCGGCTGCTGCATCCAATAGTGGATCCGTCCGTATTGTCGATGGGACCACTATGAAGGAGACAGCAAAAATCCCCACGCCTACGCGGGTGAAGAAAATCGTGGTGAACCCGACGAATAACAAGATCTATGTTTCGATGGCCGACCGAGGTACCACAGTCATTGACGGTCGGAACAACGGCACAACGACGCTGAGGATTTCGCCGTGGCTCATGGCTGCCGTAAACCCGTCCAACAACAAGGTCTACACTGTGGTCGGTAACCACATATCCGTCATTGATGGGAACACAAAACCGCCCGTCAAGAACGACTACAACGGAGATCGCACGGCGGACGTCGTTGCCAGGGACTCGGCCGGATTGCTGTGGCTCTACCCCGGCGACGGTTCAGGTGGGTGGCTGCCCCGTAAGCAGGTAGGACAAGGCTGGAACATCATGACAGCCATCGTCGCGCCCGGAGATTTCAATGGCGACGGTAATGCAGATGTTTTGGCCCGCGATGGAAGCGGACTGCTTTGGCTATACCCGGGTAACGGCTCGAGTGGTTGGCTTCCACGCGTCCAGATCGGAAGTGGGTGGGAGAGCATGACGGCAATTGAGGGCATCGGACAGTTTAACGACGATGAGTTCGTCGATATCGTTGCGCGTTCCAGCGAAGGCTGGCTATTTGTCTATCGCGGCGACGGGAACGGCGGTTGGTTGCCTCGCTATTATGCAGGTTTTGGCTGGAACGGGATGTCCGAAATCACAGGCGTGGGTGACTTCAACATGGACAGCACTCCTGACCTTGTTGCTCGCGACGCAGCCGGAGCACTTCAGCTTTACCGCAACGGTAATGGTTGGCTCCCGACTCAGCAGATCGGCCAGGGCTGGAACGTCATGAATTCATTGGTTGGGCCCGGTGACTTCAACGGCGACGGTAAGGCCGACATCCTGGCACGCAACGCGGCCGGCGAGCTGTGGCTCTACGCAGGTAGCGGGGGCGCAGCCTGGCCTACGGCCACAAAGGTGGGCACCGGCTGGAACGTCATGACGGCCATCCTCTAACGCACTCAGCCATCAGAGGTAAAGGGCGGCTGGCCCTGAACGATCAGGACCAGCCGCCCCTCACAGCACCCAGAAACTCCCGTACGTCCCCCGCCACCCGCTCCGGGCACTCCCATAGCACCAGGTGACCGGTCTCCTCATAAATCTTGAGGCGCGATCCCGGAATGCGGCTGGCAAGGGTCTCCTGATGATGCCGCGGAACTAGATGGTCGTGGGCGCCCCAGAGAATCAAGGCAGGTGCTGAAATGGTGCCTGTTTCCGTTGGCGGCACCGCTTCGTAGTAGCCGCGCAGCGACTCCTTCCAAATAGACGCCGGCATGGCCAGCCCGTCCTGCACCCGGTCTTCAATGTAGGAAGCAGGCACGGTGTGCAGCAGCCGGTACCAAGACAAGGACCCGCGCACCCACTCCTCTGAAATTGGATCAGTCAGCGACTCCATTTCGGCGGCGAACGCCGGCTTCCCGTGGAGGCTCAACGGCGCCCCCACCAAAATCAGCGAAGCCACCAGTTCCGGACGCATCACGGCTAGTTGTTGGGCAACATATCCCCCACTGGACGAACCCACCACGTGGGCATGGACAAGACCCAACACATCAAACAGAGCCACCACGTCTTCGGCCACTTCCAGCAGTGAATAACCGCCGGATGGCTTCTCGGCAAGTCCATGCCCACGAAGATCAGGTGCTACAACAACTGCATCCGGAACCGCGGCAATCAGCCGCTCGAAACTGCGCCAGGACTCGCTCCAGGCGTGCAACAAGAGTAAGGGCGTGCCGCCGTCGTCGACTGCTTGTTCAAGGCGACCTTGTACGAAACAGGGGACGCTGATACCCGTGCGCAAGGCGACAGTCCTGACCTCGGACTCCATAGGGCCAGCGTACGCTCGGCGCCCCTCCAGGACGAGGGCAAAGGGCACCCGGCGAACTTCCAGCTAGCGAGTCTATGGTTGATGAGTCCCGCCTGATCCCCC
Source organism: Arthrobacter sp. YN (assembly GCF_002224285.1). Classification (GTDB taxonomy): domain Bacteria; phylum Actinomycetota; class Actinomycetes; order Actinomycetales; family Micrococcaceae; genus Arthrobacter. Next base: position 3,917,563 of record NZ_CP022436.1, read on the forward strand.
ATCAGGCGGGACACTTTCGTTTCGGCCCGCCCGCCTACTTTGTGCGGGTGGCGGCCCACTCCCGAAACCCGTCGGCGATCTCTGCTGCGTGCGTGTGGTGGAGGTAGTGCTCGCCCGGGAGCGGCACCACGGTACCGTCGGCAACGCTCGAAGCCTGCCTCTGATGCAACCCCAGCCACTCCGGAGTCTTCGTATTCTCCGACACCACGAACAGCAGCAAGGGCAAGTCCTCCGCGAAGCCGGTCCCCAGCGCGCGCTCAAAGTTGGTGCGGATGTGGGTCATCTCGTTGAGATAGGTCGACGAGATGGAGTTCCGCTGCGTCAGCATCTGCATCTGCTCACGGGCGTGATCTGTGTAGGCTTCGCCATACCCGTCGCCTGCTGCGGCCACCAGGCGGAGAAGCCCCAGGCTCTTAGCAGCGGACAGGAGACCGGTGGGGAATTGGGTGTCCATGCCGGGTTGCCCGGGAACGCTCGAGTCGATACCGACGAACGCCGTCACCTCCTCCGGATAGCGGGCGGCGTACTCAATGCCGTAGATCCCGGCGATGGAGTGCCCCATCAGGATGTACCGGTCAACGTCCAGCGCTTCAAGTGCCGAGTGGACCTCCGAAACAATATTCCCAGTGGTTCTCTCGCGCTCCGTTCCGTCACTCAAGCCGTACCCAAACGGCTCCACCACAATCACGCGGTGGTCCTTGGCGAGGTTATCCACCAAGGGTTGAAAGTCGAGGAACGGAGAAGACGTACCAAACCCCGGCAACAGGACAACGTCCTCCCCCTCGCCGCTGACCACGACGTTCATCAAGCCGCCCTCGACTTCCACCCTCTCCCCATACGACTCAATCCGGTGGCTTTCCGACTCAGCCGCCACCACGTTCACCACGGTTGTAGTGCCCAAACCCACTGCCAGCACTGCACCTACTGCGGTGACCGCCACGAGCATTCTCCTCACAAACCTCTTCAAACCTGCCTCTCTCCAGGCGCACGATGCGCCCATGCCTTCAGCCTCGTCCATGGCGGGACTCCGCGCGTCACCCCTGAGTAGTCACCTGTGTACCGCGTTGGTGGTACAGGCGAATCGTCCTCAGGATGAAACGGCCACCGACGCTGCCTCGCAATACTGGGAGGGTGCCGCCACATCGCCCTCCCGGAATCACCACGCGCCTGAGCGACGTCATCGTGGTCGCCGTCGTAGTGCTCTTTGCCATCCTGCCGTTTCCCGACCACGTCTTCCGGGCACGCGGAGCACTGCTCCTGATAGCGCTCTTGCCCGTCGTGGCGATGCCGTTCCGTCGTCGTTGCCCGCTGGCAACGCTCGGGATCAGCCTTGCCTGCAGCGTGATCGTCGCAGTTGCAGGAGTACTGGCACCCAGCACTCTGATGGCCGCTGTGATCGCGTCCTATTCAGTGACGAGCAAGACGCGCCGCGTCACGGCGACTCTCGCTGTGGCTCTGGCCGCGCTCCTCGTGTTCCTCATCAGCGCACTCCCGCTGGGCGATTTCTTTGACTCCCGAGCGTTGCAGTTCGTCGCCTTCATCGTTCTGGCCGGAGCCATGGGCGACGCCGCCAGATCGCGGCGGGAGTACATCGCCGCCGTGACGGAACGGGCCGAACGCGCTGAGCGCGGCAAAGATGAAGAAGCACGACGGCGGGTGGCTGAGGAACGCGTCCGCATCGCCAGGGACCTCCACGACGTTGTGGCCCACCAGATCTCGGTCATCAGCCTGAGCGCCGGCGTCGCATCCTCGTCCCTCGCAACCCGGCCCGAACGGGCACAGGAGGCGCTGACCACCATCCGCAGTGCATCGCGCACAGTACTTGCCGACATCGGGTCGCTGATGTCCCTGCTGCGCACCGAGGATGCAAACGATGGTCGTGACCTCCACCCCCAAGCAGGGTTGACGCAGCTCGACGAGCTCATGGCACGCTTCGATCAAGCGGGACTGCAGGTGGAACTGCATCAGGAGCCAGGCATTCCGGCACTCTCACCGGCCAGCGACCACGTTGCCTATCTGGCTTTGCAGGAGGGACTCACCAACGCGCACAAACACGGAGCAGGCGGGCAAACCGCTGTCGTCATCCGCTCCAGCAATGGCGACGTGATCCTGACAGTCACCAATCGCCTCCGTGCTGGCGGTGCGGGCGCCGTGCCCAGTGGGCACGGGCTGCGTGGGCTGCGCGAACGGGTTGCCGCCGTACGGGGCACAGTGGAAACAGCAAGGGCCAACGGCGAATTCCGACTCGTGGTGACGGTGCCGTCAAGCGTGAAGGGAGCACTCCGATGATCAGTGTCTTGGTAGTGGACGACCAGCCCTTGGTACGCCAGGCCGTGCGCGACATTCTGTCCGACAGCGGCGGGATCCGGGTGGTGCGCGAGGCATCGAATGGCAGGGAAGCTGTCCGCGCCGCCGCCGAAGCAGCCCCCGACGTCGTTGTCATGGATATTCGGATGCCGGAAATGGACGGCATAGCAGCCACCTCGGAGATCATCGCGGGTCCATCCGCCCGGACGCCGCGGGTGCTCATCCTCACCACCTTTGAGGAGGACGAATACATCGTGGCCGCCCTCCGTGCCGGTGCGAGTGGATTCATTGGAAAAGGAGCGGAGCCGGACGACATCGTGCGCGCCGTGAGAACCATCCATTCAGGTGAATCGCTGCTCTCCCCCATTGCGACGCGGGCACTCATTGAACGATTCGTGGAGCCCCTTCCACTGGCATCTGTATGGGAAGACAGGAGCCTCTCACGCTTGACCGAGCGGGAGCGGGAGGTGCTGGTTCTGGTGGCCCGGGGACTGACAAATCAGGAGATCGCGGCCTGCCTCGTCATTTCCCCACACACCGCAAAGACGCACGTCAACCGGATCATGACAAAAGTGGATGCCCGGGACCGAGCGCACCTGGTGATCCTGGCTTACGAATCGGGTTTGGTTTCCGCAGGGTTGTGACCAGCGCAGACAAAGGACCAGGCAGCCAGGCGGCCAGCCGCCGTCGAAACTTGGCTTCTCCGCCGCGTTGGCACTAGTCGCGGCGAGGAACCGGCTGCGGCGGGACGGCAGGGTCCGACGCCGGTATACAGAACCTCAGTCCGTCGCCCCAAAATCCGTTGTTAATGCAGTACAGAGGCACCTGTTCGTCGCCGATATGAAGCGTGGGATTCCGCATGCGTTTGGACACACTGAAGGTAAGTTCCACTGTGCCGTCAGGGGACTTGCAGCTGTAGGCGCCGTTCCACGGGCTCATGTCCTCGCAGGCGTTGAGTTCCCTCGATACGCCGTCGCGGTCCACGTACTCCCAGGTCCTGTCCGTCTTCTCGCCGACCTGAATGACCGAGTTTGGAACGGACCGGGCATAGTCACGGGTAAATGACCGCTCGTCGCAGCCCGCGGCTGTGAGCGTGAGCAACGCAAGCAGGGCGAAGCCTAATTTTGTTTCACGACGCATTCCGGTGCCCCCATCAACTGAACTCTGCCAAGCCTATCCACATGGTGGCCTGAAGAGCGCCCCGCCCGCGGGCGTCATGTCGGAGCGCGTCCCGTTCCCAAGGTGCTGGCCGCGCTTGCCGCTTCCCCGCAAGTGGAACGCTCTTTCAAAGAATTTCTGCAGCGGGTGTAATCAAAAGTTCCTTGCCGGAAACAACATGATTGAGCGCAAGAATTGCTCGATCACTCCGTGGGGGAAGGAACCCAAAATGAAGTACCGCCGATCCGGATATGCCAAGTACGCCACTCTCGCAACGCTGACCCTGGCACTCACGCTCGCAGCCTGTGCGCCGTCCGCCCCGGTCGCCAGTAGTTCGTTCACCACAGCCGCAGAAGAAAGCAGCGGCGTGGTCGAGCTCCCTGTAGCTCCGCTGGAAGAAGCACTCGCTGCCACATCTTTCGAAGACAGCGCCCCAGCGCATCCCAGCCAGCCGGAGGTCGCTGTTCCACTACCCGGGGATCCTGTTGTGATCACTCCCGTGCGGGAAGTAATTGTTCCGGCCCCGGCAGCGCCGACAACTCCCGCCGTGGCAGCGGAACCTGTAGTTCCGGCACCGCCTGTTGTTCCTGCGCCGCCGGCTGCACCGGCACCGCAGGCGACCATTCCGCCGTCGACCGTTCCTCCCGCTGCTCCTGAGATAACTCCGGTGACCCCCGCCGTACCGTCGACGCCACACGTCTCGCCCAGCTACCCGCAGACCGGCTTGTTCACCTTCCCCGACGGACACATCTCCTTCCTGCTGCCAGCGGGCTGGACCGTCCAAACCGAGGAAATACCCATGGACTTCTACGGTGACCGCCGCACGGTCATAGCCGATATCCATGACGAGATGGGCGTAAAGGTAGCGGAGATCGCCAGCGGTATTTTCGGCGGCGTCGTGGCCGGCCCCGTGAACCGCACCATCCTCGACTCCCAGCAACTGACCGATTTCGAAAGCCGGGACGGAGCATCCCACTTCGCGTTCTTCAGGGACGAATACCCCTTCGACCCCTCAATAACCCGGTACTTCATGGGGGTGGTGACAAAGGAATTCATGACCGAGGGCCCTGGCAGCGCCTCGGCCCACAGCTTCATGGTCATGGGCAACGGTGCAGCCCAAGCGACTGCCAACATCGAGGTTTCAATGTCCCCTGAAAGTGCTGCGACCTGGATGGAAACCGAGCAATACAGCAAGCTCAAAGCCCTCCTGACGAGCATCCAGTACGCGGAGTAGCGACTCAGCCCGGCCCGATACCCGCACCACCTCACGACGGTTGTGCGGGTATCGCGGCACCTTCCCGGTTCCGCACCTGAACCCCTCAACCCCACATCTCGAGAGAAATGACCATGGAACTCTTCGACGCGCACACCCTGGTAATGTCCGCCGTCCTGCTGATTCACATCGCAGGTGTGATAATCGTTTCCGTTTCCGCCGTTGTGCTGGTCATGTCAACGTTGGCAGTGGTCCTGGCCGTGCGCGGGGTCAGAGCCACTTGGGCATGGGGGCGCCACAGCACCTTTGGACCCGCCAACCGATTTAGTAAGGTTGCTTAGCTCCCTGTACTATCTGTTCCCATGAACAGCCCGGCAAAGCCCCAGACGTCAAAACTCAAGCAGTCGATAACCGGCCCGCTGCTTTTCCTTTTTATCCTCGGCGACGTATTGGGCGCGGGCATCTACGCCCTGGTGGGGAAGGTTGCGGGCGAAGTGGGAGGTGCTGTGTGGATTCCGCTGGCGCTGGCCCTGTTCCTGGCCATGCTCACCGCCGCCTCCTACGCGGAGCTCGTGACAAAGTACCCGAAGGCCGGCGGGGCGGCAGTCTTTGCTGAACGGGCTTTCAAAGTGCCTCTGGTTTCGTTCCTGGTGGGCTTCAGCATGTTGGCTGCCGGGGTGACCAGCGCGGCCGGTTTGAGCCTCGCCTTCGCCGGGGACTACCTCAAGCCACTCTTGGACGTTCCCGTCACTCCCACCGCTCTGGTATTCCTGCTGCTGATCGGACTCCTGAACGCACGCGGGGTCAAGGAATCCGTGAGGGCAAACGTGGTCATGACCGTCATTGAGGTGTCCGGCCTGGTGTTGGTGATCGTCTTGGTGGGCGTGATGTTCGGCCGCGGAGACGGCGATGCCTCACGCGTTCTTGAGTTCAACCCCGCAGTGTCCCCCGGAGCAGGGATCCTCGCTGCGTCTTTGTTGGCGTACTACTCGTTCGTGGGCTTTGAAACCTCTGCCAACGTTGCCGAAGAGGTCCGGGACGTCCACCGCGTCTACCCCAAGGCACTGTTCGGGGCCTTGTTGACCGCCGGGGCCATCTACATTCTCATCGGTTTGGCCTCGTCCATAGCCCTGTCGCCCAATGATTTGAGCAGTTCTTCGGGTCCCTTGCTGCAAGTTGTCCAGGCTACTGGCTTTGGAGTTCCGGACTGGCTCTTCGGCCTGGTCGCCCTCATTGCCGTAGCCAACGGCGCCCTGCTGACAATGATCATGGCCAGTCGTCTGGCATTTGGAATGGCAGAACAATCATTGCTTCCCACTGGGTTGGGGAAGGTCCTCCCCCAACGGCGCACCCCGTGGGTAGCCATTCTGGTGACCACGTTGGCGGCGATGGCACTGACCACCACGGGCGACCTCGGCTCCCTCGCCGAAACGGTGGTCCTGCTTCTCCTGTTCGTCTTCATCAGCACCAACGTGGCCGTTCTGGTGCTGCGCAAAGACAAGGTGGAACACCAGCACTTCCGTGTCCCAGCGGTTATTCCATGCCTGGCATTGGCCTCCTGCGTCCTCCTTCTGTTCCAGCAAGGCCCGGAAATCTGGTTGCGCGCAGGCATCCTCTTGGGAATCGGGCTCGTCCTCTTTTTCGTTACGCGCTGGATTCAGGGGCGCCAACGGACAGGCCTACCCGCGGCCAACGAACGTCCCGAGGCCCAGAAGGAACCACTGAAGTCCTAAAGGACTCCGTTCCGCTTCAAGCAACTCCTAGTCGACGACGAGCAGGTCACCAACCTCGCATTCAAGTACCCGGCAGATGGCTGCCAGAGTGGAGAACCGGATAGCCCTTGCCCTGTCATTCTTCAGGACGGAGAGGTTCGCGAGAGTGACCCCTACCTCCCGGCTCAATTCCGTCAACGTCATACCCCGCTGTTCCAGAAGCTCATCGAGGCGGCAGTGAATCATGTCCTCGTCGGCTTGCTTAGCCGGAGCCATCGCTACACCAGCCCCTCGGTGTCGCGCTGCAGTTGAGCACCTTTCGCAAACACGGCGGCCAGAAGCAGGAGCGCTACGCCCAATACCACTGGCAGGAGATCGACGCTGAAGACGATGTAGTAATCGAGATTGCCCTTGCCGATTGGACTCTCGACGGTGAGCACATTGTCCAAGCTATTTACGGTCAAGAGTTTGCTGAACCCCTGAAGAACCGGGACAACCACTCCGATGAGGACCAGCACGCCACCCATGATGGAGATAGAGCGGGTCAGCGTCGGCGCGAACGGCACGCCTCGCAGTAAACGCCAGCACAGCATGATCACGGCCGCACACACCAGCAGTGTGGTCAGCTGCCCGAGGACCGAGGCTGCCGTGTTCAGGACCAGCGCGTCTCCAGGGAGGTCATGGAGGACGAGGTCGATATTGCCGCCATGGCGAACCTGCTGAACCTTGGGGCCAAGGACGCTGGGACCGGAGGGATCTGCCCCGCTGAAGCCCAAGCCGGGCAACGCCACAATTGTCACCCCGGAAAACGCATAACCAACCGTGGAGACAAGCCGTAGGATCGCCGCCACGGCGACTCCACAGGCAGCCACCAGAAGCAGCCACAGCCCTACCTTTGACGCGACTTTCACCGATGGTCTGATCGAGAATGCAGTTTTCACGCGTCCGCTCCTTATCGTTTATCAATATATTGATAAACGATAACATACTGCTCGCCTCGCGTTCCTAGAATCGGAAAACCCGCGTAGGTTACCCTGCTCCAGAGGCTGGAAGCCCATAAGCTGTGGAACTGTACGTGCCACAACCCCGAGGAGCCCCGTGAACATCGACATCCCCTGGAACCGCGGCGAGTGGACCAACCAGCCGGCCGCCGTCGTCGAGCAGGCAGGTGACCTGCTGGTGACTGCAGCCGAAAGCAGCGACGCTTGGCGCGTGACGTCCTACGGATTCATCCACGACACAGAGCACGCGCTGCTTGCCCCTTTTCCCCAGGACAGTGCCATGGAGGTTGAGTTCACCGCTGCGTTCTCCCAACAGTTCGACCAAGCGGGCATCTTCATCCGCGTCAGCGCCGAGCATTGGATCAAGGCGGGCGTCGAATTCGCCGACGGCGCCGCTCAATTGGGTGCGGTGGTCACGGACCGCTTCTCTGACTGGTCCTTGGCGCCGGTCCCGGAATGGAATGGCGGGCGGGTCCGCATGAGGGCCAGTCGTTCGGGCGATGCCCTGACCATTCGGGCGGCCTCAGGCGACGACGAACTCCAGCTGGTCCGGGTTGTGCCGTTGGCGCCTGACGCGATCGCCGTCGCCGGGCCCTTCACCTGCGCACCAACGCGCGCAGGGTTGACCGTACCCTTCCACTTCTGGCGGGCTACGCCAGCGGACAGCCAACTCCACTGATGCCGACAGAGCGGAACAAGGTTGCGGGTCCCGTCGTTCATGAGATTATGGAGTTTCCTGCGGCCTGCCATTGAACAGTGCTGCAACTCAGTTGGCTCCAAAACAAGCCTGTGGGGGGCACATCACTGTGGAAGATACTGCGAGTCTTTGGCGTACTGACCCTGCGACGTTCCGCGACGTGGCGATCAAACGCCAATCGGTGGAAGCTGCGTTGGCTGGTGAGTGTCCGCCAGTGGAGCGCGTCCGGTACTTGGCGCTGCTGGGCCGGGACACTGAAGCCCTCGACGAAGGCTTCAAGCTGCTGCCCCACACGCCTGACCGCCGCGAGCTGTTGCTGATACTTGCGCAGGTCAATCAACGCCAGTACCGCTGGCACGACGCAGCCGTACTCCACGAAAAGGCGCTACGAACGGTCCAGTCGCCGGAAGAAGAGGCCTACGTTCGTCACCACATCGGCCGACGACTTTTCGACGAAGCCCGTTTCCGGGCCGCTGCCGATGAGTTTCAGTGGGCAGCGGACCTCTACCGGGTCGCCGGCCAGCCTGAACTTGCCGAAGACAACCGCCAAGCCATGCGGCACGCCCTGCAGGTACACGGTGCCGAGCGAGCCGTGGGACGTTCTGCGTTCGACCTCTCCTAAACCAACGGCGAGTCCCGCCGACGCACTCTTACTGCAATGCAGCCCTGACCCACAGCCAGCTTTAGCCCCGGCCTGATGTAATCTAGTAAGGAAGCTGACTATTCTGGAGAGCCTGGGGGCCTGAATGCCTGACATGGACCGATGGCCAACCAGCCGGCTGCTGTCCACGGCGGCACGACTGGTGGAGCTGGCCTGGAACGATGAGCTGCGGCCTCTGGGGTTGACCTATCCGGCAGTATTGACGCTTGAAGCCGTAGCGACGGCAGGGCCCATCGCCCCCGGGAAACTTGCCCAAAGCGTCCGCGTTCAAGCGCAAACCATGGGACCGCTGCTGTCCAGGCTGGAATCCCGGGGCTATATCCACCGACAGCCCAATCGCTTCGACCGCCGCAGCCAACTGGTATCGATTACCGATCTGGGGTTGGCGCTGCTGGATCAATCCCACCATTTGGAGAACAATGTGCTGTCCGCCATCATGATGGACTCGGGGAATCTGCGCGAAGAGCTGCTGGCAATCGTTCGCCACCCCAACTTCAGCTGAGAGTAAGGCAGTCCCACGTAGACGGAAGCCATCCATCAGGGCAGTATGGAGTTATCCGCTGATGAAGTCCGGCGTCCCAAGGAGAAAACCATCTCCACCACCACACCGGGTCAGCGTCACCGTAGGTGTCACCCGGCGAACAAAAGGACACCATGAGCGATCTTCGAATCGGCGACACCCTTCCAGTAGATCTCCTGAGTTTCAGGGCAACGGAATGCCTCGTATCGACACGCGCCCCTGAAGCAGAGGATGTCTGCATCCTTGATGCAGGACATACTGGTCAGCATCTGGCGGCAGGTGCAGACATGGTGGTTCGAGCCGCCTGGAGCTAGCCCCTACGTGCCGCAGAAGGTCCGGTAGGGTCCGAAGCTCTCCGGCGCCGGCGCAGCGTACTCTTCCAGGCCGGAGCGTTCGTTCCACGGGTCGGATACGGCTGCTAGCAACCGCCCTGCCGGTCCCATGTCTCCCTCAGTTGCGGCAGCAAGCGCCTCCTCCACCAAGTGGTTCCGTGGAATATAGATCGGGTTGACCCTGTCCATGGCATCAGCGTCCGGCGTGAGTGCACGCCAACGCTCCAGCCAGGCGTCAAACGCTGGCAGGTCAAGAACGGTCCCGCGGGCGGGTTCAACCTGCCCGCGGGCCGCCTTGCCGAGGCTGCGGAAGAACGAGGTGTAATCCGCGCGCGCCTCCTGGACCAGCTCCAGCAGATCATCCACCAGGGGTGAGGCAACGTCGTCGTCAATGTCCTCCGGCATCCCAAGCTTGGCTTTCATGCCGTTGAACCAGGCAGCGCTGTACTGCTGGCGGAATCCATTAAGCGCCTCAACGGCGAGGGCCACCGCCTGCTCCTCATCCTCGTGGAAGAGCGGCGCGATCGACTCGGCGAAGCGGGCCAGGTTCCACTCCGCAACCACCGGCTGGCTACGGTAGGCATAGCGTCCCATCTCATCAATGGAGCTGTACACGGCTCCCGGATCGAAGCCGTCCATGAAGGCGCACGGACCATAATCGATGGTTTCGCCGGACACTGTCATGTTGTCCGTGTTCATGACCCCATGCACAAACCCCACCAGCATCCACTGCGCCACAAGGGTCGCCTGGACTGAAATGACGCCCTTGAGAAGCCCAAGGTAGCGGTTGCTTTCACCGGCCGACGACGGGTGGTGGCGTTCGATCGCATGGTCAGCAAGCCGGCGGAGCAAGTCCAGGTCATCCGTGGCCCTGGCATATTGGAAACTGCCTACCCGCAAGTGGCTGCTGGCCACCCGCGTCAGGACCGCCCCCGGAAGGAGCGTCTCACGCTGAACCTGACGCCCTGTCCCCACGACAGCAAGACTCCTGGTCGTGGGAATGTGCAGGGCGTGCATCGCCTCACTGAGGATGTACTCCCGCAGCATCGGACCAACAGCCGCCCGGCCGTCCCCATTCCGTGCGAAAGGCGTGCGCCCCGATCCCTTCAGGTGGAGATCGCGGAGTTTCCCGTCGGCTCCGGCAACCTCGCCGAGCAGCAGCGCCCGCCCATCGCCAAGCCGCGGTGAGTACCAGCCGAACTGGTGACCGGAATAGGCCTGTGCCACCGGAGTTGCCTCTTCCGGGACCGCATTACCAATCAACAGCCCAATACCCTCGGGGCTGCGGAGGAACGCAGGATCAAAACCAAGCTCGACGGCGAGTGGCTCGTTGAGTGCCAAAAGCTGCGGTTCGGGAGCCTCCTCCGCCCGCCAGGGAACAGCGAGCTCCGGGAAGTCCCGGGCGAAGTGCCCCTCGAAAGCGATGGTGGAACGCGCTATGTCACTCATCACTCAAGGATATAGATGCCGTTGCCGGCGCGAAATGACGGTCCGGTCCGACTAGCATGTGAACCACTGCCTGTGGCAGGAGATCCCTTGGGGACTTGGGCTTTGCCTCACATCTGGTTTTGCCACGCGCGTCACGTTTTGCATTTGGATGTCACTCTTAGGAGTGACGAGTACACCCCGCTTGGCTGTTTTTGCCCCCTGACCGAAGGATCAAGCATGCGAGTTCGCGACAACCTGAAAACTGTACGACGCGGCCGACGCCGACTTAGTACCTTACTGGCGGTGCTGACATTGAGCGTTGGTTCAGTGATGGGTTCTGCGCCGGCATCGGTGGCCTACGACTCGGGCGATTTTCATGTCTATACTCACGTGCAGAACGTCGGGTGGACGAGTAACAGCGGAACGGTCGGGCAAGGGCTACGGCTTGAAGCGATCCGTGTGTATCAGGTGAACACGCGTCAGTTTTGCGGTCGAGCGCACGTTGCCACACTGGGGTGGCAGGCCGTCCAGTGCACTTCAACCAGTAACAGACAGATCATACTCGGGACCCAGGGGCGGGGCCTGGCGATTGAAGCGGTGGAGCTCTGGACCCCGGGCTACAACCTCGGGGCAACGGCACACGTCCAGAACATCGGCTGGATCCAGAAGGCAACCTCATACGCTGGACAGCACGTCACAATCGGCACAACCGGCCAGGGTCTCCGGATGGAAGCTTTCGTGTTTGCTATAAAGTGAGCCTCCCTCCGCCACACGGCAACCGGGTGTCGGCGAAGTCAGTGCATGAAACCGCTGCCGTCCCAGTCGCGATCGTATTTGCCGCACCGGGTGCAGCGCCTGTAACGGCCGCTTCCATCCTCTGCTGACTCCACATGCCAGTGGTGGTGGAGGTTCAGTTTGCACATGATCATCTGGAGCATGGCCATCTCCGTTCAATGCACGCTTAACCGCAAACTGCGTTCGATGCGTGTCCTCAAAGTTTAGGCCGCTGCCGTCTGCGCGGCAGTACTCTGTCGCGGCAGTACTCTGTGTGGGTCAGTCCCGCATCGGTCCGTCGAGCGAGGCGCTGTTGCTGCCCTGCGGCACCATGACGTGGACGGCGTTGCGCTCCACAGTGAACTCGGTGGGAGTTACCGCCGCTATTTCGCCATCAAGGTTCACAGACATCGGCGGTTCCGTGACCAAACGGACTCTTCGGGTCGCCAGGTGGTGCACCCGATCGTGATCAATGAAGCTGCCATCCTTGAGCAACCGTGCAATTTTGACGTGCTCTTTGAACGGTGCCGCCAGGATCGCGTAGATATCCAGGGTGTGATCATCGATCCCCGCCATCGGAGCAACCATGTTCCCGCCGCCGTAGTGCTTGCCGTTGCCCACTGCCACCTGAAGCACGTGGTCGAGGTCCATCGGCTCGTGATCGCCATCCGGGAATTCCAGGCGAGCCCGGAAAGGTCGGTGCCGGGTGTAAGCCCGGATGGTCGCGATGCCGTAAGCCAACGGCCCCATGTGCCGCTTCAGGCGAGGACTAAGAGCTTCCGTGACACCCACCGAAAGCCCCACGGATGCGACGTTGAGGAAGGGCTCTCCATTGGCCCGCCCAAGGTCAATGTCCACCACTTTCCCGTCCGCGATCACGGCACAGGCCTCAGGTACACCATTTGGAATATCCAGCGTTCTGGCCAGATCATTGGCGGTGCCCAGGGGTAGGACACCGAGGATGACGTTGGTGCCGGCAAGAAGTCCTGCGGCCGAGGTCACGGTGCCGTCGCCGCCGCCCACTACCACCAGATCGTGCCGCTCGGCCATCACTTGGCGCAAGGCCGTGAACAATCCGGCGCCCGACGTCACAGGGTGCACGGCACGGACGGGCACCCCGGCTTTCTTCATTGCTTCTACGGCGGATTCGCTCGCTGCGGCCCCGCGTCGTGATGCCGTGTTGATCACTACGGCCGCTGAGGTCACATGTTGGGGAGCCATCATGAGACCAATGCTAGGCGCATCTACCTTGGAGGAACCTGCGGCTACCCCTTGAAAACCGGCGCCCGCTTCTCCTGGAACGCCCGGAAGCCCTCCGCGTAGTCGTCGGTCTTGCACAGCCGTGCCTGCTCGGCGTTTTCCTCGGTCATGGAAGCCCAGAGGCCCAGGCGCTGATCGCGGATGTGGGCCACGAGTTCCTTCGACGCATTGAAAGCTTCAGTGGCGCCGACAGCCACCCGCGCAACAATCTCCCGCGTCTCGTCCAGCAAAACATCGGCTGGCATGGCACGGCTGAACATACCCTGCGCCACGGCTTCGGCCCCGGAGATGAGATCGGCCGTGTAGATCAGGTCCAGCGTGCGGTGCATGCCCAGGCGCTCGGTGAAGTACCAGTGCCCGCCCGAGTCCAACGTGGCCCCCAGCTTGGCAAAGGGTGAGCCGAACTTGGCGTTGTCCGCCACGTACACAACGTCGGTGGCCAACAACAGCCCCAGCCCAACGCCGAGGCAAGCGCCATGTGCGGCAGCGAACGTGGGTGTCGGGAAAGCGGCCATCTTCTTCAACAACGGCTCCACGAGACCGCCGAGGTAAGCCTGGGCGTCATCGGTTTCGGGAGTAACGGCGGCAATGTCACGGCCCGCGCAGAAGGCGCGCCCCTCGCCGCGAAGGAGCAGCGCCCGCACCTCACCACGTGAGGCGGCGGCAGCGGCGTCGTCGTACGCTTTATCCAGTTGGGCCAGCGCGTCCTCGTTGAGTGAGTTCAGCTTTTCGGGGGCATTGAGGACAATTTCGGCAATGCCGTTGGCAATGGAGAGCTCGATCATGGGGACTCCTTAGACGTCGAAGTCGACGGTCACTTCTTCGCTGGTGGGGTGGGACTGGCAGGTGAGGACGTAGCCCTTATCCAGCTCGTCCTGTTCAAGGGCGTAGTTCTCATCCATGGTCACGGTACCGGTGATCAGCTTGGCGCGGCAGGTGCCACAGACACCACCGGCGCACGCGAACGGAACGTCCGGGCGGACACGCAAAGCGGCGTTGAGGATGGATTCGCGGGCATGGGTGGGGCTTGCGACGTCGCCGGTCAGGCCATCCAGCGTGAAGGTGATCTTGTACGTGTCCTGCGACTCGTCCTCCACAACGGGGCGGCCGGCGTTGCCCTCGGGGCGGTCCGGACGGCCCGTGGTGAACAGCTCGAAGCGAACGTGCTCGGGCTCAACGCCACGGGCAGCCAGGGTGTCACGGCACAGCTGAACCAGCTCGAACGGCCCGCACAGGAACCACTCGTCCACATCCTCGGCACGGATGGCACTGCTGAGCAGCGCCTGCAGCTTCTCGGAATCAATACGCCCTGTCATCAGCGGCGCGATCCGTTGCTCGCGGGACAATACGTGATGAAGTGCCAGGCGCGACGGGTACTTGTCCTTCAGGTCGGCCAGCTCTTCGAGGAACATGACGTCCATGGCGGCCTTGTTGGCATAAACGAGGTCAAAGGTGGTCTCCGGATTGGCCGCCAGCAGCGTGCGCGCAATGGCGATGACCGGCGTGATGCCCGAGCCGGCGGCGATCGCCACGAAGTTGCCCGGCTCCCCCGCCAGCTCCTCCGGGTGGTTCATGGAGTTCATGACGTTGTGCTGAACGGCCGAGCCGTCCTTGCCGTGCCGCGAAATGAACGCACCCTGCGGGCTCATCACGTCCAGGACGTCACCGGCCTTCAGCTCGGCATTGGCCCATGTGGAGAAGAGGCCACCCAGGTCCTTCTTGATGGCTACGCGGATCTCGCTGCCGCCGTCCTCGAAGCTGCGCGGCTCTGCGCAAATCGAGTAGCTGCGGCGGACCTCGTGCGGCTCACCGTTCTCATCCGGCAGCGAGGTGCGCAGGGCCACGTACTGACCGGGAAGGTAGTCGTACTGCCCGGCCAGTTCGGCGGGAACACCGAACGAGACCTCAATGGCATCGTCCGTAAGGCGCCGGACTTCCGAGACGGTCAGGTGATGGAAAGACGCACGACGGCGGCTGGCTGTCTGGGTTTCGGTGGTCATGGAATTCCTTAGAGGACTTTGAAGTAGTCGAACGGTTCCTTGCAGTCCTGGCAGACGAACAGCGCCTTGCAGGACGTGGAACCAAAGCGGGTGAGTTCCTTGGTGTTCAACGACGAACACTGCGGGCATTTCACGGCCAGGCTCAAGCGGACGGGACCCGAGTGGCCACCGGCGGCAGCCATGCCGCTGGGCGGGGCAATGCCGTATTCCTCCAGCTTGGCCTTGCCGGAATCCGTCATCCAGTCAGTGGTCCACGCCGGCGACAACACCAGGTTGATGCGCACGCTCGCGTAGCCCTCTTTCTCGAAGGCTGTCCGCAGGTCGTCACCAATGGCGTCCATCGCCGGGCAGCCGGAGTACGTGGGCGTGATGGTGACCTCGACGGCGGTACTTGCGGTGCCGCCGTCGGGCATTCCATGTGTTTCGGCTGCCGCCGGGACAACCCGCACGCCGCGCAGGATCCCCAGGTCCTCGATGGTGAGGACCGGGATCTCCGGATCGCAGACCGTGGACGCGATGTCCCAAGCCCGCTGTTCCTCAGTCCGTGAAAGGGTCGACATGCTGGTCACCAGCTCGCGCCGGGGTGTTCGCGGGCCAGGACCTGCATTTCAGCGAGGATGTAGCCCAGGAACTCGGAGTGCTTGCCACGGCGACCGCCGCCCAGGGACTGCGGGACGCCGGGGATTTCCAGTTCCGCTTCGGCCATGATGTCGCCGGTGAGGCGATCGAACCCAGCACGGAGGGTGGACGGCTGAACTGCGACGCCGGCCTCGGCCAGGCGGGTGGTGAGCTCGTCATCTTCGAAGAGTTCGTCCACGTAGGGCCAGACGAGCGTGAAGCCCTGGATGATGCGTTCGCGGGACTCATCCGTGCCGCCGGCCAAGCGCAATACCCACTGCGCGCTGTGATCGCGGTGGTAATCCACTTCCTTTACGGCCTTTGCGGAGATGGCTGCGAGGGTGGCGTCCGTGGACTCCATGAGCTTGGTGTAGAGCTCGTACTGGTAGTAGCTCACAATGAACTGCCGGGCGATGGTGACCGCGAAGTCGCCGTTGGGCTGCTCAAAGAGGTGCGCGGAACGGAACTCGTGCTCGCGGCGGAAGTACGCCAAGTCGTCCTCGGACTTGCCCCACGCGGCGCCGGCGTAGGTCAGGAAGGAGCGTGCGTGACCCAGCTGGTCCAGCGCAATGTTGCCGAGCGCAATGTCTTCCTCGAGCTCAGGGGCACGGGAAATCCAGTGACCCAGGCGTTGAGCGAGGATCAGGCCGTCGTCGCCGATGCGCAAGGCGAACTCCGCAACATCCTCGGTGGGCTTGACCTGCCCCCGGCTGATCTCGAGCGCGATGTCCTCCGGGCGCAGTGCGTTGCCCGGCGTGATGCGGGTGGCGCTGGCAGAACCGTCGCCGGACGCACCGGCACCGTGGACGCCGACGGAAATGTCGCCGTGGCCGTCGATGGCGAAGTCAGTGTCTTTTGTGTTCACAGGTGCTTCACGCCTTCGCTCTTGGTGTAATACGTTGCGTGGCGGTAATCCTTGCCCTGCGGGGACTCGAAGAACGAGCCCTTGGAGTCAGGGTCGCTGGAGGAAATCGCCTCGGCCGGGACAACCCAGATGGAGACGCCTTCGTTGCGGCGGGTGTAGAGATCGCGGGCGTTCCGGAGGGCCATGGCCGCATCCGGTGCGTGCAAGGAGCCGGCATGCACGTGGGACAGGCCGCGGCTGGAGCGGACGAAGACCTCCCAGAGGGACCACGGAGTTTCTTCCGTGGCGCCGCGCGGGGTGACGGCCGGGCCTGAGGCGGGTGCCGGCGTCGTGCTGTCAGCGTTGGTGGCCGCAACCTTGGGGGCCTCGCGGGCGATTTCGCTGGCGGCGCTGGCCGGTGCTTCCGGGTTACCGTGGGGGCTCATGCTGCGTTTTCCTTCTGTGCTTGCTTGCGGGCATAGGCCACCGCGGCTTCGCGAACCCAGGCACCGTTTTCGTGTGCCTCACGGCGGCGCTCGACGCGCTGCGAGTTGCAGGGACCGCGGCCTGCCAGGACTTCCTTGAACTCGTTCCAGTCCAGGGGTCCGTGCTCCCATTTTTTTGTTTCTTCGTTGAAACGGATGTCCTTGTCCGGGAGGGTCAGGCCGAGGACCCGGACCTGCTCCACCATCATGCCGACGAACCGGCTGCGCAGCTCATCATTGCTGAAGCGCTTGATGTTCCAGGCCATGGACTGCTTGGAGTTGGGTGAATCGTCATCCGGCGGGCCGAACATCATCAGCGACGGCGCGTACCAGCGGTTCACTGCGTCCTGGGCCATCTGCTTCTGCGCAGGCGTACCGTTGGCGAGTTCCAGCAGGATCTCGAAACCCTGGCGCTGGTGGAACGATTCTTCCTTGCAGATGCGCACCATTGCGCGACCATAAGGACCGTACGAGGCACGGCACAGGGGCACCTGGTTGCAGATGGCAGCACCATCAACAAGCCAACCGATGGCGCCCATGTCTGCCCAGGAAATCGTGGGGTAGTTAAAGATGGATGAGTACCGGGCCTTGCCGGCGATCAGGTCTTCCATCATCTGGTCCCGGGACTGGCCCAGGGTCTCGGCGGCCGAGTACAGGTACAGGCCGTGGCCGGCTTCGTCCTGGACTTTGGCCATGAGGATGGACTTGCGCTTCAGGCTCGGTGCCCTGGTGATCCAGTTGGCTTCCGGCTGCATGCCGATGATTTCCGAGTGTGCGTGCTGCGAGATCTGGCGCAGCAAAGTCTTGCGGTAAGCCGCCGGCATCCAGTCGCGCGGTTCAATGCGCGAGTCCTCCGAAATGATGCGATCAAAATACGCCTGTCCGGCTGCCTCCCGCTCCTGCTCTTCCGGGGACAGCTCAGCGGGCACTGACTGCAGATTCTGCGATGCCATGGTTGCTCCTAATAAATTACCGACCGTTCGTTCAGAATATGCGGAGCGGACGTTTTCAGTCAAGGTCCGGGTTCCTTTACCTCAGCCTCATCTTCCGTTCACGGGCGCTGACAAGAGTGGACTGCATGACTGACCTCACACGCCGCACCCTCGTCAAGACGTCCCTCGCCGGCATTGCCCTGACCGGGCTCGCCACCAGCGCGGCTCCCGCCTCCGCCGCACCGTCCGCTGTGCCGCTGGTCCGCAAGCGGCTGACGCTCCCTACCGGCATTGCAACGGGCGACGTCACCACCGACTCCGCCGTCCTCTGGTCCCGCGCCTCCGGACCCGGCCGGCTCACGGCCTTGGTGCAGGCAGTGGACAGCTCCGGCGCAATCCTGCGTGGCCGCTACGGTTTCAGCCGCACCATCCGCGGCCCCCTCGCCACCGAAGCCAGCGACTTCACCGCCAAAATCCACGCCACGGGACTTCCCGCCGGCACCCGATTCGCGCTGGAACTGAACTTCGAGGACGAGAACGGAGCCGGCGAAGCTGTCCGCGGCACGTTCAGCACAGCGCCCGGAAAGCACGACGACGGCCCGGAAGACGGGCGCGGAGGCGGCAGGCCGTCGTCGTCCTCGCAGTCCTTCGTCTGGACCGGCGACACCGCCGGCCAAGGCTGGGGCATCAACGAGGACCTCGGCGGGATGCGCGGCTACAAGGCCATGCACGCCACCCGGCCGGACTTCTTCATCCACTCCGGTGACACCATCTACGCCGATGGCCCCATCGCCGCCACCGTCACGGAAAAGGACGGCCAAGTGTGGCGGAACATCGTCACCGAGGAAGTCAGCAAAGTGGCCGAGACGCTGAAGGAATACCGCGGCCGCCACCGCTACAACTCCCTGGATGCCAACATGCGCGCCATGTTCGCCGACGTCCCCGTGATCGCACAGTGGGACGACCACGAAACCACCAACAACTGGTACCCCGGTGAAATCCTGGACGACCCCCGCTACACCGAACGGAACGTCAACGTCCTCGCCGCCCGGGGCCGCCAGGCGTGGCAGGAAAACATGCCGATCGCCGACGCCGCGGCGCTCTGGCGACCAGGAAAGGTCGACGCCGGGCAGTACCAGCCGGCGCGCATCTACCGGAAGATCTCCCGCGGCCCGCAGCTGGACATCTTCTGCCTGGACATGCGGACCTTCAAATCGCCCAACACCGACGGCAAGGAACCCTACGCCACCAACATCCTGGGCCAGGAGCAAGTTGATTGGCTGATCAAAGAAGTCCGCAAATCCAAGGCGACCTGGAAAGTGATCGCCGCAGACCTGCCACTGGGCATCATCGTCCCCGACGGTGCCGTGAACCAGGAAAGCCTGGCCAACCGGGATCACGGCGCTCCCCTGGGCCGCGAACTGGAGATCGCCGGCGTGCTTTCAGCGTTTAAGAAGTACGGGGTCAAGAACACGGTATGGCTGACCGCTGACGTGCACTACTGCGCGGCGCATCACTACGCCCCGAGCGGGCCTCCTTCACGGACTTCGACCCCTTCTGGGAGTTTGTTGCCGGGCCGATCAACTCGGGCTCATTCGGTCCCAGTGAGATGGACGGTACCTTCGGACCAGAAGTTGTGTTCGCCAAGGCCGGGCGCTTCCCGGGCGAATCACCGCGTGATGGTGAAAACCAGTACTTCGGGCACGTGGACCTGGCCGCCGACGGCCTGTTTACTGCGAGCCTCCGTAACGCCAACGGTGCGGTGCTGTATTCAAAGGCGCTTACTCCGGAACGCTGAGCAAGGAATCTTCCTTGGCGGAGCCCCGGTCAAATTTCCCGCGACCGGGGCTCACCTCGCATTAGGCTCGTCCAATACTGCAATTGGACGAAAACCAGCAGCGGGCTTAACTGTGCCAAAACTCTTGAGCTGAAGCCGCCTGTTTTCCGCTTGATAGAATCAACGTTGCTGATGCCGACACCGAGGAACACATGACACTCCCAACAGATACCGACAATTCACCTGAAGTGTCCCCTTCCGGACGTCGGAAGAGTGGCAAGAAAACCGCGCGGAACGTACTGCTCGGATTCGCCGCCGCGGTACTGGTGGTCGGCTTGGTTGCCGGCGCTTACATATTCAATCTGGCACAGACCTTCAATTCCGGGACCACCAAGATCGATGTCGCATTCCCGGACGAGTCCACCCGACCCCAAAAATCTGAACCCATTAACGGCACAGCAGCGGTGAATATCCTCGTCATGGGCAGCGACACCCGGGGCTCCTCCGAGGTGGATGTGGAAACCGATGCTTCCACCGATCAACGCGCTGACACCTTGATGCTGGTGCACATCCCTGCTGATCGAAAGAACGTCTACGCCGTGTCCCTGATGCGGGATCTTTGGGTTGATATTCCGGGGAAGGGCGAATCCAAAATCAACGCGGCCCTTGCCTACGGCGGCGTCCCACTGATGGTGCAGACGGTGGAATCCCTCTTCCAGCAACGCATCGACCACGTCGCAATGGTGGACTTCGAAGGCTTCAAGGGCCTCACGGACGCCCTCGGCGGAGTGGAAATCGACGTCAAGATTCCCTTCTCTCCCAACTCCGGCCCCATGAAGGGGCATGTCTACGAAGCCGGCCCACAGACATTCAATGGCGATGAAGCACTCGCCTTTGTCCGCGAACGCAAGTCCTTCAGCGACGGGGACTACCAGCGGGTGCGCAACCAGCAGGCCTACCTCAAAGCGATCATCAGCAAGACCATAGCCAGGGAGACCCTGACCAACCCGATCACCATCAACAACATGGTCTCCTCAGTGTCACCCTTTATCAGCGTGGACAAGAGCCTGGATGCGGCCGCAATCGGAAGCCTTGCCCTGGGAATGAAGGACATCCGAGCCTCCGACACCGTGATGTTTACCCTCCCGACGCTGGGAACGGGAACCTCTGCCGATGGTCAGTCCATTGTTGTAGCGGACACCACCGCAATCTCCGAGATCGCAGCAGCCCTGTCGAAGGACCAGTTGGGCCAGTACGTAACAACGCACGGCCTCGAAAAGGGCAACTGACCCGTCGGGATTCACCGCCATCGACGCAAAAAGTACCATTGATTGCACGATATGGACTTTATCAGCAACCTTTGAATGCGCGATTATTATTAGTTTCTGCGCGCAATAGATCTTCCCAGCAACCTTGCAATTCACGCCTTGATGAAAGTCATGCATTGAGCATCTGCCGTAATTTGAGATGCATCTAAAGTCCCTTTACGATTGCCTTTGAAACGTCAAGTCACACCGTCTGGTGTTACGGCGTCTTCATCTTTGTTCGCTCGGTTGGGGCGTTGGGGGCATGGCTATGGGGGCTGGTTCGTGAATAAAACAGTTGTGTTGTGGTACGAGGTATCACGGATAACCACAAGGCAACTCCGCGCTGCCACTCTGCAGTTCTTGAGCTGACCGCCATGACTGCCTTTGTTTCTGCCTCCCGCGACGTCGCTTTCACTGCAGGCTCTACGTGGTTGCGCGCCCAGAGCATCAAGATGAGATTTCTTGATCTTGCCTGCGTTGTCATAGCTGTAGGTGGAGCCCACCTGCTGCGGTTCGGCACCGAAGATGTGACCGTTGCCGGCGGAGACACGGAGTTGTCGTACTCGACGCTCTCCGTTGTCCTCATTCTCACCTGGACTGCCGCACTGGAGTTCGGCGGCACGAGGGACCGTAAAGTTCTTGGCACCGGAACAGACGAATATAAGCGGGTCGCCGTATCCTCACTGTGGCTCTTCGGATGTCTGGCAGTCGTTTCCTACGTCTTCCAACTCCAGACGGCACGGGGCTACGTATCAGTGGCCCTCCCCCTGGGCGTCGTGCTGCTCCTTTTGGTCCGGTTCGCCCAACGGAGGACCCTGCACCGGAGCCGGCTCGAGGGTCGGAATCTTCACAGAGTGCTCCTGATTGGTGCGCCAAATAACGTCAATCACCTGTCAGACAAGCTGAATCAGCACATAGTGTCCGGCTACCAACCAGTTGCGGCCCTCCTCACCGATTCAGCGTCGACGGCCCGAACCAATTTGCCCGTTCTTGGCACCTCTCCCAGCGTGGACATGGTCCTCGACTCCATCGGTGAGTCCGGAGCAGACACAGTGGCGGTCTGCGGCGGGGCACACTTGGACCCTGCTTTCCTGCGGCAGCTGGGGTGGGCACTCTCCGCCCGCGACATCGGCATGATCGTAGCCCCTGCACTCACTGACATCTCTGGTCCCAGAATCCACATGCAGCCGGTAGCAGGACTTCCACTGATCCATGTCACAACACCGAAACTCAGTGGCATGAAGGCGTTCGCAAAACGTGCCCTGGACGTTTGCCTTTCCTCCTTGTTGCTCCTGCTGCTCTCCGTGCCGATGCTGGTGATAGCCATCCTGGTCAAACTGGACAGCCCCGGGTCTGCCTTCTTCTTCCAAGAGCGGATCGGCAAAGGCGGCCAGTCCTTCAAAATGATCAAGTTCCGCTCGATGCGCAACAATGCTGAGACCTTGCTGGAGGCTTTCCAAGCCCAAAGCCAGGACAGCGTCATCTTCTTCAAGATGAAAGACGATCCCCGGGTCACCCGTTTGGGTGCATGGATTCGGCGATACTCCATCGACGAGCTGCCACAACTCCTCAACGTGCTCAACGGCACCATGAGCCTTGTTGGCCCGCGCCCACAGGTGGCCCGCGAGGTGGAGATGTATGACTTCGCCTCCGTCAGGCGCCTCTTGGTCAAACCGGGCATGACCGGGCTGTGGCAGGTGAGCGGCCGCAACGATCTTTCACTGGAAGAGTCGATCCGGCTGGATCTTTACTACGTGGAGAACTGGTCCTTGGCCCAGGACATCATCATCCTCTTCCGGACTGCCAAAGCAGTGGTCGGGAAAGACGGCGCCTACTGACCTGAGCTTCTGTCAACGGCTGCTTTGTCTCCACATCGTCAGCCGCCAGCAGGGCGAAGAAGGTCCAGATCGGCAAGAACGTCCATGACGACTGAGTGGATACACCAAGGGCCGTGAAGACAGCCAGCATGCCCAGCAACGATGCATTCCTGAAGTTCCGCCACAGAAGGACCACAATAAGGAGTCCAAAGGCGATGAGGGCGACGTAGCCAAGTTCGGCCGCCACATGGGCGTAGGCATTCTCCGCAATGGGACGCGTCTGGTCCGTGGAGTAAATCCACGGCAACTGACGGCCGCTGACATATTGATCGAAATAGGCACCATAGCGTCCAGGCCCCACTCCGAAAAGGGGATTGTCTGAACTCATATCAAAGGAAATCTGGGATTTCACTCCGCGCAGGTTCAATGACGTTGTGGCGTACTGGTAGTCCGGAGCAAATTCGGTAAAACCAATCTTTGCCAACTGCCGGCCAAGGGTGGTCCTCAGGCTTTCAGAAAAAAGCAGTGCCAAAACCCCTACCAGTACCGTCGCGATCAAGGGAACCACTACTTTGGAAAACTTGAGGATGACTATCATCGCGATTCCAACAGCAAGTCCTGCATAGGCCGTGGTGGATTGCGAATACAGAATTGACAAGGCCGCCACCACCGCAGCCAGGTAGCTTCTGTTGTACAGGGCCACCAGAATTGCCGCCCCGGCGAAGAAGCCCAGGTGTTGCCCCTCCAGGAAGGGTCCTGACCGCAGAGTCTCCACCGTGTCATCGACGCCCAGTGTCCGGAAGCCAAGGGTGCCGATCAGTTGGGTGTTTCCGGACAGGGCGGAGGCCCACTGCATCAGGACTGCCACTCCGCAGAGCCAGATCGATGCGACGATTGCCCGCACAGTCCTTTGTCGATCCACACGCCGGAGGACAGACCAGTAACACAGCGCCAGAAGAGCGTATCCGCTGTACAGAAGGAGATCGGTTTCGTAGCCCCTGTCATAGCCAACCGATCTGAGTCCACCGCTGCCCGGGGTGAGGTTCACCAAGGCAGAGAAGACGGTGGCAATGGCAAGGGCAGCAACGGCCACACTGGCGAGGTCCCGTTTTCTCCTCATGGACCTCCGGCCAAGCACATACGTGGCGATGCCCATGATCCCGAGAATTTCACTGATCTTGAGTGGGAAACCCACCGGGACTGTCAGCGCATACTGGAACGGCATGAAGACAACGCTGAGCAGCATGAAACGCTGGAACCACGGTCCTGTGGTCAGTATCTCCCCGAGGGACTTCGGCTTGGCCCTTGGAAGCACGAGTCGCTTTTCCGGTAAGGCGTCCGTGCCTTGCGCCACGATGTTCGTGCTCGAAGCGCCCACGCCGTGACTGATCTGATTCCGCATACAAACGCCCCTGAATTCCTTCGGCCCCCATGACCGATCATTCGCCCTGCATTCCAGCAAACTTCACTCGTTCAACACCCTCTTCTACCAGCGGAAGAGCTTCGCAATCCGCCGGAACCTGGCGCCGATGAGACTTGGTGTGGAACGTCCCGCCCGGCCGTCGGAAGCCGCCAGGACCTCAGCTTGGGGCCATACCGCACGCCTGATGAAAAGCAGGCGTTCTTCGGCTGGAAGAGACCTGAAGATCATCCAGTAGGCCCGCCACCATCCTTTGCTTTCCCGCCACCTCCAATTCAGGGGAACTTCATGATCCACCCGAAGATGGGCCGCCGGGAAGGCAAGACGAAGGGCGGGCTCGAGGACGGCTGAAGCCTTCACACTGTTGGCAAACTGCAGCACCTTTTCTCCCCCGAGCCTCAGGGTTTCGGCGTGCTCCCCAGCTCCCACTGCCGTTTTCCCGTGCCTTGCCTCCGGCCGGAGATCGTGGAGGGCGAAGATGACTGCGTGCGCCGGGAGGTCGGGCGTCAGCATCGGTACCCCCGCGAACAGGGTGGCTTGAGAGCTCTCCCTCACCTTGGCGAAAACGGCTGTGTCGTCCTCCGCGCATCCGGGAATGTGCCGATGCACGTCCAGCTCACAGCCCCACGTGCCGGGTTCAAGGGCCACTGAATGGTTGAAGGAGAGGCCGGACCATTGGTCCGTCCTTCCGTTCCATCCCCATGCTTCGAGTGCGGCGCAAAGAACCTCAAGATGTGCGGGATCGGCCCAAACATCCACGTCACCGGAGTGCTCCCTTTCACGCAGACCTTGGCGGTGGAGCATCGGCCCCTTGATGGATATGGCGTCAACTCCATGGTCGCGGGCCACACTGGCAACCAAGGCGTAGACCATCTCATGGACGGGCGAGGACATCCACGGCACCCTGAGTTCGAGTATGCGTGCGGGATGTGACGGGTCATCGGATGCGATGCCCGCCGCTGCGAACTCGCGGATCAAGGCCTGCTCAGCATCATCGAGGCCGGTGTCAGGCACCGGCCCATCCATAAGCTTCCGCCAGAGGACGGCTGGCACGCCGGCCAAGCCTATGGGTTCCGACGGCATTGTTGGCAAAAGCATCAGTTCAACGTCGGTCTGATTTTCGTGCCAGCCACGGAGGTCCAGTGCGCCATAGGCGATTGCTACCCAGCTCGTCATTCGCCGCCCTCCCCTGGGACCGTGTGAACGGCGTGGAACAGCTCGAGATTCCCGCACGCATCTGTAATTTTAAGTCCCGATAAATCTACCGCAAATAAAACCGTCAGATTAGTCAGGACGCTTACAGTAAACAATCCACACAAAGCCGAATACGTCCAGGGATCGGTTATCCTTGACTTTGGTCGAACACCAGACGGGCTCCGTTGTTGCTACCTCCCTCACATCAAATTTAAGGTGAGGCACTGCCACGAGCCGTGAGTCTACATCTGATGCGCCGATGAATGGGGGAGCGTGGCAATGGTGGAATTTTGGCATGGGCTTTATCACCAGCCGTGCAATGAACAAATCGACTCTGCGTTCACGCAAGCAGGTGCCGGTTGGTAGCCGCTGATTCCAGTCGGATTCTTCATGTGGTTGACCGCGTCGAGGGCGGGGTACCAAAAGCTGTCCGGAGCTACATTGAAAACAGCCCCAGAGAGTTCACCCACCTGGTTTTGTCGCCTTTTCAGAAAGGGCAGCCCGCCCCCGTGTGGCAGGGCTTGGCCGTTGAGCACCACGATCTGGGACCAGGACTCTTCAAACGCATTGCCACGGTTGGTACCACCGTCGATCTGCTGATGCCCCAGGTTGTCCACGCGCACTCCAGCTTCCCCGGTCTCTACACCCGTGCGCGGCGCATAGCGGCACCAGTGGTCTACGAACCCCACTGCTTCAAGCATGACGACCCAAACACTTCCCCAGTGAAGCGGGCACTCTATCGAGGTGCCGAGAGATTCCTCGCACCAAGGACCTGGAAATTCGGGACACTGTCTTCCCACGAAGAAAACCTGGTGCGCGCGCTCAGCCCGTCTGCTACGTGCGTCTCCATCCCGAACCTGCCCACAGTCGCCTCCCGCCCAGCCGGGCATGGATCGCTGACCAGTCAGGCAATTCCGGTGATCTCCATGGTGGGAAGAATCGCCAGGCAGAAGGACCCTGCGTTCTTCAGCGATGTTGCCGCTGCTCTGCGGAGCAAGGTGCCATCCGCGCGCTTTCAGTGGATTGGGGACGGCGATCCGGAGCTGCGAAGAGGCCTTGAACAGGCCGGAATCCAGGTGACCGGCTGGCTCGACAACCCGGGAGTGGCTGAATCCCTCGCTTCCAGCAGCGTCTACGTTCATTCCGCCGCGTATGAAGGATTTCCCCTCAGCATCCTCGATGCCGCTGCCCAGGGCGTTCCCATTGCTGCCCGCAGCATCAGCGCCTTGGAAGACTCCGGCTTGCTGCAAGCAGGTGACGCCGACGGCGTGGCCGGTCTTGTGGCCGCCATCCTCAGCGATGCCGGGACAAGAGAGCTTGCGCTGGCGGCGAACCGCTCCCTGCTGGCCCGCATGAATCGTTCGACCCTGCACACTGCTCTTCGTGACCTCTATGACCTGAAAGGGCCTGATCGTTGAACCGACTCAAGCAAGTGTCGTTCCCGTCCCGGATTCTCTCCCGCCACGTTGGCGGAAACACCACCTATGCACGGGAGATCGCCAAAGGACTTGAGCTGAGAGGCGTCGAGATCAGCCAACTTGGCTCATCGAAGCGTGCGGTGCTCACCGCCCTCATGGAGACATGGCAAGGTCTTACGGTGCCCGCGAAACCTGGCTTTGTGCTGCACTACAGCGCTGACACCGGACCGCTGCTGCCGACCCGCGCTCCCTCGGTGGTGACCGTCCACGGTGTTGCGAGCCGCTGGATCACCACGGCGAGGTCGGCCCGGCAGGAAAAGATCTGGCGAACCCGGGTCCAGCGGGCCATCCACTCAACGGATGCGGTGATCACTGTCTCCAAGTCCAGTGCAGACGATGTTTCCGAGGTGTTCGGAATCGACCCGGCCCTTATTACGACGATTCCCCACGGCATCGACACTGAGTATTTTGCTCAGCCACGGGCTCTCAGCGACCGGCTTCAGCACCTTCGATCCACGCCCTACGTGCTTTACCTCGGAAACATTGAACCCAGGAAAAACTTGATTGAACTTATACGGGCGTTCTCACTGCCCCAGCTCAAGGACCTTGGCGCAAAATTGGTGATCGCGGGAAAACCCGCGTGGAATGCGGTTGAAACCATGGCTGCGATTGAGTCTGCTGGTATCGAACATCTGGGTTTCGTTGATGACGACGAGCGGGTGGCGCTCATGCAGCATGCGGCCCTCTTCGCGTTCCCCAGCCTTTACGAGGGCTTCGGATTTCCTGTTCTCGAAGCCATGGCCTCCGGAGCTCCTGTCATTTGTTCGGACCGCGGCTCCCTCAAGGAAGTGGCAGGTCCGGCCTTCCTGTTCGAGGACACCGATGCCGACTCAATCGCCCGTGGCATTGCAGGGGCTCTTGGCAGTTCCGCAGCAACCGGGCACTCACGCGATGCCGGCCTCGCTTGGGCGAAGCGCTTTAGTTGGGATGCCAGCGTGGACGCGCATACCGAGGTATACGAGCGGGTGTTGCAACGATGAAAGTCCTCATTCTCCACGGCTACAGCGCCGACAACATCG
Source organism: Arthrobacter sp. YN (assembly GCF_002224285.1). GTDB lineage: Bacteria > Actinomycetota > Actinomycetes > Actinomycetales > Micrococcaceae > Arthrobacter. Next base: position 3,945,517 of record NZ_CP022436.1, read on the forward strand.
GCGACGGCATGCTGGTCACCGAGGCAATCGAACTCATTACCGCGACCTTCCCCGCCGAGGCCATCGATCTCACACTGTGCGCCTCCGATCCCGGGAGTTTTGATCTCCCTGGTGTCTCACTGCGTCGAAGCAAGCCGTCCCTCCGCGGCTATGACCGTGACTACCTCGCGACCCTGCGGAATCTCGACAGCTTCGACCTCATTGTGGGCGTTGGCGGTGGGTACCTGCGCGGCGGAAACTGCGTTGAGCTGGCCAAAGCGCTGTTGGTCCATGGTGTCCAGTTGCGGGCAGCCAGCCGGCATGGAGCAAAGGTTGTCTATCTTCCCCAAAGCATCGGTCCCCTGAGGCTGGGCAGTGCCCCTTGGTTCAGGCGGCACCTGGGCCGGCTCAGCCAGGTCTGGGCCCGCGATGACCGCACGGTCCAGGAGCTTGGGCTGCCGTCCGTCGTCCGACGCGTGCCCGACATGGCAGTCCTCCGCGTTCCGGCACGGACCACACAGCCAGTAGAAGCCACTCCTGTGTACTCGGTACGAAACCTTCGTGGTGGCCTCCCTGCTCCCGTCATCGAGCTGGCGGGTCTGGTGGGGTCGTTCGACGGTTACGTGCAGAGTCAAACCGGTGGAAACCAGGACCTCTCCCCCATGCAGAGCCTCAACCCGCGGCGGATCCTCACCCGCGGGGACTTCCTGAATGGCGCTTCCGCCAAGCGGGTGGTGGTAGCCGTGCGGTTGCACGCTGCCCTCATGGCCTTGCAGGCGGGCCACTATGTTATTCACCTGTCCTACGAGCGAAAAGGGTTTGCTGCGTTCGAGGATCTGGGCCTCAAAGAGTACGTCCACAACGCGTTCAGTTTTGATCCGGAGACGGTTCACGGACACATTGACCGTCTGCTGAACAATGAGTCGGCACGCGAAGAATACGACGCTGCGGTGAACCGTTCTGCCGCAAGCACGGACGATGCCTATAAGGCGCTCGGTGCGAGTCTTCAGGACGCAGTCCTGGGCGTCACAGCATGACCACTGCTACGGTCACCCGGAGCAACGTGCTCCAACCGCTGGTCATGGTGGCCTCAGGAGCTGTTACGGCCATCGTCCCAGCGGCATTCCAGGCCGTTGCAGCCCGGCTTTTCGCCCTCGAAGGCCAGGCTCAGATAGCACTCATCCTGAGCATCGGCGCCTTTTGCGCCGGTGTGATCGCCGCGGGTCTCCTCGAGCCACGAATGGCCGATTCCCGTTTGGTCGACAAGACGTACATCCCGGCCTGGGCCACGGCTTTGGGCGTTGCGGGAACACTGGCAATGGTCATTTTCCCGACCTCCATTTTAGTCCTGGCGTTTGGCCTGCCTTGCGCCATGGTGGCCCTCCAGATAGGGCGAATGCATGCTGCCTATACGGCTGGGTGGAAGATGGAGGCCTTGACTGCCGCCGCGCTGGTCCTGGGTGCGGGCGCTGCCTTGGTCCTCGCACAACAAAATTCACCGTGGGCGGTCTCTGTTTTGGGCGCATCCATGGCAGCAGCCATCGTCATCCGGGCCCTGAAGACCCCCTATAAGGCGTCGGGGCGCCCACGTTTGGCCCCAACCGCCTGGATCACTCTTGAAACTGCCATGGTGGCCTTGGTCCCGTTGGGCATTGTGGCCACAGTGTACCTGCTTCAACGGGATGAGGAAGCTGTTGCCCTCAAGGCCACCATCACGGTCCTCGGAGCGCTTCAGCCCATCCTCGGGTACATGCGGACGCGGCTGCTCGGAGCGGAATCGAGAAGCCTGGCGTTGGGCATGTCCGCCCTCAGCGTCCTGGCCATTGCGCTCATTCTGGTCCTGGAGGTTCTTGGCGTGTTCCAGGCCTTGTTCGGCTCTGCCTGGAACGTGGTGACACTCGGTGCTCTGTCACTGGCGTGCCTGTGGAAACTGGTCAGCATCCCGGGAACCCTGCCCTTCACCTACCTGCGACGCGCCGGGATGGTGGGCCAGGTTTTCTGGATCAGGATTGTGTCGTCGTTGTTGTATCTCGCAGTCAGCGTGGCCTTGATCCTCTGGAGCGATTCACTGGCGGTGCTTTTCCTGGGACTCACCATCGTGGAATCAGTGACAGGCCTGTTGCTGTACGCGAGATACCGTTCGGTCTCCAAGGCGCTGCAGCAGGCCTGACACGTCGGTCCGGTTGGCAGAGGTAAGGTCAGGAACCCAAGGCTCCCCACTTATCGAAGGGGAAGACGAGCCAATCCACACGCCCCGTAATGTCCCCCCGTTGAACAGTTCTGACGCAGTCGGGAGGGGCCGCGGGGTTTCTGCATGCTGAGACGGAATCTTCCGAAACAGAGCGGTGATCCCCCAGCAGCAAATATTGCCCCTCACTGAGGATAAGTGGCGCAAAGCAGCGCGGTGACTCTACCGCCGTCGAGCAGTCAAGAGATCCTGCGTGGAGGGGGAAATCCTGATGGATGTACGGTTCGGTGACAGCGGCCCCGTTGACCTTGACCGCACCGGCGGCATCACAGCATTCAACGGTGTCACCGGGCACCCCGATGATCCGCTTGACCAAGTACTCGGTGTTGCCAGGGCCAATGCCGGTCAGTTCACCAAACCAGCCCACGCTGGTGCGCAGGAAGCTGCGGTCAGGCGTGGGCCCCCAGCTCGGTGGTTTGCGGAAGACAACCACGTCCCCGCGTTCAGGCACTGACGCGAAGTAGGCAGTCCGGTTCACCAGCACCCGGTCGCCCACGTTGAGGGTCTGCTCCATGGAGCCGGTAGGCACGTGGTGGATCTTCACCAGGAAACCTTGGACCAGTGCCACCAGAATCAAGGCCAACAGCGCATGGCTCCACGGCGAACGGAACAATCGACGACGCCGGCCGGCAGCTTTCGCGGTATCGGGACCCATCGTTATGGGGCCGGGACACGTACGAGCAAACCGGCATCCGCAAGGGTTGAAAGAACCCCCACCACTGCTTCTTCGAGCTGCTGTTCAGGTGGAGCACCAAACTGGCGCTCCACCTGCTTCACAAGCGAAGCAAAATCCCGGCCCTCGCAGAGAGACCTCCAGACCAGCGGGCCCACTCCATCAAGGACGTGGACCATTCGGTTGCCGTCCAGGACGGCGGTCAGACCATCGGCCTCCACTGCATCCAGCACTGGGGCAGGCAGATATGACTCCGGCGCCAGGGGACTCATCACGCCGGCAGTTTCCTCTGTGGGCAGGACGGCCTCCCACGCCTCAGGTTGTTCCCATGCCAACAGCTCAGGGATTAGGGGCAGGACCTCAAAGGCCTCGCTGTAGGTGACCCGCCGAATCGCGCCGCAGCGGTCTACGTGCGATGCAATGGTTTGGAGCGGTTTGTCCATGTCGGCCAGATAGCTGATCTCCGGGACGATCTCGACCAAGGCTTCGCATAACCCCAACGTGTCAATCCGGGGCGCACTGGAAAAACCATCGCGCCGGGAAACCAGCACCAGCCCGGCGAGGGCAAGAGACGCAGCAGGCAACTCACCAAGACCCAGGACAGAAGGAGCCAGTTGCGCCTTGTAGTCCTCGCCGGGCCGGATGACGGACAGTGGTTTTCGGTAGGGATGCACAGTACCGTCGGCCTCGATGCCAACAGTCTCATCGGTGACGTAGCCGTACTTAGCACCAAGGTTCCGCGCCAACGTGGTCTTGCCCCTCCCGGACGGACCAATGAACGCCAGTACCTGTCCGGAGGGGTGGGCGATTCCGGCGGCATGCAGCATCAGCAGGCGGCCCCGTTGCGCCTCGATGGCTGCCAATGTTGTGTGGGTGGACAGCTCCGCGACGGAACCTGGGAGTCCGGCGTCGTCCGGGAAAGCCCAGAGGAGCTCGGCGACGATATCCCCAACAACCGGGGTCGCGTCTTTTTCAGGCATTGCATCGGACCAAGGCCCGCGGAGTTTCCCCAAGCGCGTTTCATCAACCTGTTGTCCCGAAAAATCGAATCGAATCCTGACTAAACCGCCCAGCGCATTGACCAGGATGTCATCAGTCTGCATTTACTCCACCTAAGATCAGCGGGCCATACCAAGCGAAAAGAGAATATTGTTGAAGGCCTTCACATACTCTCATTCCTGGAACGCACGAAAACGCGCCAGCCCCTAAGACTGACGCGTTTTCGCCTGAAATGTTCTTCGAATAGGGCCTAAAGGAGGCCCGCACCGACGGGAACAGAGATGTTGCTCGTGGCAGTAAGGGTGCGGCCGCCAATGACCACGGTCACCGTGACGGGGAATGTAGCCAAAGCACTGATACCAATTCCAGTGCTGACACCGGCGAGGCCAAAGACGATGGGAAGGTTCAGGGTGCCATTGCTGGCGACAGTGACAGGCACGTTGTTGGTCCACGTTGTAGCCGGGAAGCCGTACTGACCAATAATGGGCGCCGACTGGTAGACGGCAGTACGCTGGCCGGCGGTGGTGAGTGTTCCATCGAAGGAATACACGCCAAAGCCACGAGCCCGACCGACGCTGATGTTGATGCCGGCAGGGCGGGCGACAGATACCGTGACCGCAGCAGTCTCCGTCACGGCGCCCGGACCGTTGGTGAAGGTCAAGGTGGTGGGAACGGTGACCAGGGCCGTGGCCGTGAGCGTTCCGCCGCCGTCCAGCAGGGCGAGGGAAAGAAGTGAAGTAGAGGAAGCCGTGAAGGCAAGGCTCAAAGTGTTCACGGACGCTACGGCAGCCGGGGCGGCCACGGCAGCGGCGATAACCGGCACGGACCAAGCGGCACCCTTGACTACGGCGCGGCGGGAGTGCGGCTTTGAAACGGTGACTTCGTCGCTCATTGTTCTTCTCTCAACTCGGAATGAAAACCATCGGTTGGAATCCAGCACATGCCGAGTTCCCCCATCAGGGATAGACATTACCCACGTGTTTTTGCCGGAAAGTCCAGATCTGGCCCTCGCCCGAAGGTTTGTCGCTCAACGGTTCAAGGTCTGCGCGGAACGTCCTCTGCCCCTGCCACAAACGTGAATCTTCATGACTGGGAAGCGTCGACTCCCCGGCGTTCCCTGAGATCCCGCGGCCCGCAGCCATACAGCTCATCCAATGCCCTGCGCAGGGCGGCCGTTGTCCCGAATCCGGTCTGCTCGGCGATTTGTTGAATGCTGAGGACGTCATAGCGGGCATCCGTGAGCAGTGTTCGTGCCAGCCTGCCGCGCTGCCTGCGAATCTCCGCGGCAATGGAATTTCCCACCTCCGCGAACGCGGCCTGCACCCGCCGCAAGGACGACTGGACAGCCTTGGCCACGGCTTCGGGATTCAGCTCCCGGTCAGCGCATCGCTGGGCAATCACTGCCATGGCCTGGTCCCGGAGCACCGACGTTAAGGACGTGGAATCCCAGGAAACTCCACAGTGATCCAGCAGGAGGCTGCCTGTCAGTTCAAGCAGGATCTGCTCGGTGGCGTACAGCTCAATGGCAGAACCGTGCCGGGCGGGCTGATTCAGGATGGCCCCGATGAAGGCCTCAGCAGCAGCATCGAGCCGGGAGCGGACGGGAGTGACGGTCACGCTGTCCAGTGCATGGGGGACGAAAGTCTCCGCCGCGCTTCTCTGGATCCGGATCCGTTTCGCGTCCGCGTCCCCGAGGAATGGCGACGGCAGGCCCCTGCCGCCAGGGACAACAACAACCGATTCACCGCCCGGGAGGTGCGTCCCTGAGTGGGGATCCCGGATAACGCCGGACGCGACGAAATAAATGTCCACGGTGTCGTCATGTCCCGTGGCATCGGGGGCAGTGAAATCCCCCGAAAGTGAACTAATGGTCAGCTCACCAAAAACGCATTCGGCGTGCCTCTGAAGACCGTGTTGATCCTGTGCGAAGTACACCGCTCCCATTTGGAGAAAGTCAGTATCCTGCATTTGTCATAAACCCCCCATCCCACCGTGAGGTGGGTATCCCCTTTAGGTCAGCACGTTACGATACTTACAACGCAGTGCAAGAACTGCGTTCTTTTTGTGTCGACGTGTCGACGCCACACAGCATCAGGGGGACCAATTTCATGGAGCTCACGGACTATTGGAAGGTCCTGCGGGCACACTGGATTTCAGTGATTGCCATTACCGTGTTGGGTGGAATAGTCGCATTCGGCTGGACTTTGACCCAGACCAAGGTCTTCAGCGCCGATGCCAGCGGCATCATTTCGGTAGGCGTCAATAAAGATCTCGGTACGGCCATGGCCGGCGAGAGCTACTCCAAGTCCCGCGCAAAGTCCTACCTGGACGTCGCGAAATCCCGGTCCGTGGCAGAAACCGTCATCCAGGACCTCAAGCTCCAAGGGACCTCTCCTGAACAACTGATCAGCCGTATCTCGGCTCAGAACCCGCAGGACACCGCCACCCTCAAATTCTCCGCACAGGCCAGCAGCCCGGAGGATGCCCGCGACCTGGCCGAGGCCTGGGTCCGGGCCGTCGGGGAGCAGGTTGCCGAGCTTGAAAAGGGCAGCAACAGCAGTGAGACGTCCATCGTCAGTTTTCGCTCGCTGGACGCCGCACAACTCCCCACCACTCCCACATCCCCCAACACCAGGCTCGCGCTGATGATTGGCGTCGTCGCCGGCCTGCTGCTGGCGATCGGATATGCGCTGCTGAGGAACATCTTCGACCGTCGCGTCCGTTCGGCAGTCCAGCTCGAAGCCGAGACGCGCGTCGCCGTCATCGGAACCATTCCGTTCCACAACAATTTCGACGGCGTCAACCGCCTCGTGTTGTCCCGCGGCGGCAACGATCTTGAGAACAAGAACCACCAGGACTACGCCGTCGCCGAGGCCATCCGTGAACTGCGGACCAACCTCCAGTTCATGGACGTGGACGAGCCTCCCCGCATCATCGTTGTCACCTCTGCCCTCCCGGGTGAAGGAAAGACCACCGTGGTGGCCAACCTTGCCCAAACCATCGCCGCCTCCGGGCAGCGCGTTGTTGTGGTGGACGGTGACCTCCGCCGCCCCACCGTGGCCAAGACGTTCGGGCTGCTGACCAACGTAGGCCTCACAGATGTCCTGATCGGCAGGGCCACCCTCAACGATGTCCTGCAGCCCTGGGGCGAAAGCGGCGACCTCTTTGTGCTCGGCGCCGGCTCTGTACCTCCGAATCCCAGCGAACTCCTGGGGTCCAACGTCATGCGGACCTTGCTTGAGGACATTGCCAAGCACGCGATCGTCCTGGTGGACGCCCCACCGCTGTTGCCCGTCACCGACGCAGCGATCCTCACCGCCCGCACGGATGGAGCCCTGGTAGTCAGCCGCGCAGGCAAGACCACCTACGACCAACTGAAGCGTGCCCTGCAGAACCTGGAGCGCGTCAAGGGCAGGCCCCTGGGTCTCATCATCAACGGCGTTTCCCGCAAATCCTCCAAGGGCGAGGACTACGGCTACCAGTACTACACGTACTACAACCGCAAGGACACCGGCGAGGAAGCGGCCAAAGCCAACCACGTTCCCGCCGCAGAATCGACTCCCGTGGCCGCGACAGAGCAGGTCCAGATGACCGACCAGCGCCGTGGCCGCCGCCGCGAAAGTACCAACGCCCTGTGAGCCTGACCAACCAAGGTGCCCAGCCGCCGTCGGCCATTCTGACCGTCTGCACCGGCAACATCTGCCGGTCACCACTGGCCGAGCAACTGATCCGTGCCCAGCTCCATGACAACGGACTCAGCACCTTTCAGGTGGTCAGTGCCGGCCTGCACGCTGCGGCAGGGGCGCCCATGGAGCCTCTCCCCGCTGCCCTGTCCAGGGAGTACGGCGGCAACCCGAATGGCTCGGTGGGCCGGCAGATCTCGGCCGAGGTTGTTGAGGCGGCCGGCCTGGTGCTGACCATGACCCGCAAGCAGCGCGACGAACTGGTGAAGAAGTATCCGGGTGCGGCACAGCGTGCGTTCACCATGGCCGAGTTCGCCCGCGCGGCAGCGATGGTCCCTTCAGGCGAAGGCACGGCAGCGCCGGCCGCGGCCAGCTGGGCATCGGTGACAGGCGCAGTGACGAACACTCCCTTGGCCGGTCTGGTCAGCCGAACAGCAGCCGTCCGGTCCACCGCCGAACTCCGCGACGAGGACGATATCCCGGACCCCATCAATGCCAGCGAGGCCGTGCACCGGGACGTTGCCCAGCGCATTGCCGGGCACTGCAAGGACGTTGCCGACATCCTCCGGAAGCACCTCTAAGCGAAAGTCGTCGAAAGCCTCTTCATCACCGCGAGACCCAGCAAGGCTCCCAGGGTGTTCGCCACAACATCCGACAAAGCTGTGACCCGCCCCGGAACCACCAGCTGCACCGTTTCGATCAATGCCGACGATCCGATGGCGAGCAGCCCCGCCGCCCACCAGTTCCACAGCGCGGGCCTGAGGAGGCGGAGAAACGCCCCGAACGGGATGAACAGGACAATGTTGGCAGCGAACTCCACGCCCACTGCGGCGGCACCGAACGGCAGGCCGAGCAGCGAAAGCCACCCGGCAATGACCCCGACAAACCCAGTGACGGTGCTGGCTTCACGCGCCGGCAGGAAGACCACCAAGGCCAACGCCACCAGATACACACCGAACATGGCCTGGATCCAGCGATGGGCGACCTTCGGGAAAACCACCAGCAACCTCCTCCAGCGCGTGCGTGCCTGCAGCCATCAACTATAGGGGCGAACCGACCCCTGCCCCTGAATCCTCAGGATTCCTTGCGGCCTGCCCTGCTCTTTGGGCGTGTTTTCGGCGTATGCTCTCCTCAGCGCAGGCAAGACGCGTTGTTCGCTTTTGGTGGGGCCACTTTCGAAGGCAGGGGTTCAGTGGCAGGAGTGAAGCACGGGGTTCTTCCGATGCGCTCGTCAGCACGGCACGGTTGGCCGCTTTTTCTGGTGCCCGTGGCGTTGTGCTTGGTGCTGTTGGCCGTCGGCCTGGCAAGCGGGACAGCAACGCCCACGGCGCAACTTGCAGGCGATTTGGCGATCCTTGTTGCATCGCTCACCGCGCTGGCCACCCATGCTCTCGCGGCCCGACGACGGAAAGACAACTCCGCGGGCCGCTGGTTCATCGTGGCAGGCCTGGCCGTGTGGAGCGCCGGGCAAATTGTGTGGACCTTCAACGGCATCACCCTGAACCACCAGTACCCCTTTCCGTCCTTCGCGGACATTGGCTTTGTTTGGTACGCACTGCCCACCTCCATTGGCCTGATCCTGCTGCTGAGGGGCCAGGGGCTGCGTCTTCCTCTTCGCCGCACCATCCTGGACGCCGGAGTAGTGGCGAGCTCCATGTTCTTCATTGCGTGGAGCTCGGTACTGGGTCCCTTGGCTGGAGCCACGAACCAGGACGCCTTCGCGCAGATCACGCAGATGGCCTACCCCATCGCGGACGTTTTTATGGTCTCGGTGGTCATTGTGCTGACCATGCGCGCAGCCCGCGGACGCAGATTGCCGTGGCTGAGCATGGGTCTTGGTTTCTGGATCCTGGCCATCACCGACCTGACGTATATGAGTTTCACCCTGCAAGGCATCACAGGTGTCACAGGATCTCCGTTGGCCCTGGGATGGGTGCTCGCCTTCCTTTTGGTGGGACTCAGCCCCCTGCTTCCGGAAGCCGGAAGTACCCGCAAGGACGGGCGGGCCTATGCCGCAGCCCTTGAACTGCTCCCCTATGTGCCCGTGTTCAGTGCAGTGTTTTTCTCCCGCAGCCGCCCGATTGGGGCGGATCCCATCCTGCTGGTCACCGGGCTGGTGGTGGTGGTTTTCGTGATCGTGCGGCAGGTGCTGATCGTCGTCGAGAATGTGACGCTGACCCGCGACCTCGAATCGAAAGTGGCCGAACGGACTGCCCAACTTGAAGGACTGGGCGCGATCGTCAACTCCTCCGGCGATGCCATCATCGGTGAAACACCCGACGGCGTCATCACCAGCTGGAACCCCGGGGCGGAGCGTATCTTTGGGTACCCGGCATCGGAAGCCATCGGCAGGAAGGGCGATTTCTTTGTCCCGGCCCACCTGCTGGAGAAGGAACGGCTCGCGTTGGAATCCACCGCCCGGAGCGGTGAGGTGCAGAACTATGAGAGCGAACGGAAACGCGGCGACGGTGCCACCATCCCCGTCTCGGTAACCCTGTCCCCCGTCCGCGGCGAGGCCGGCATCAGCGGCGTCGCCACCATCTCCCGCGACATCACCGGGCGCAGGGCTGCCCAAGCCGAGCTGCTCGCGGCACGTGAGGCAGCACTGGAAGCGAGCAGGCTCAAGTCCGAGTTCCTGGCCACCATGAGCCACGAGATCCGCACTCCCCTCAACGCCGTGATCGGGCTGACCTCGCTCATGATGGACACGCCGCTCAGCGAGGGCCAGAGGCAATACGCGCAGGGCGTTAAAGGCGCCGGCGAGGTTTTGCTGACCCTGATCAACGACATCCTGGACTTCTCCAAACTGGAGGCCGGGAAAGTGGACCTGGATGTCAACGCCTTCGACCCTCGGTCATTGGTGGACGAGGTGGCCGGGTTGGTTGCGGAGGCAGCCCAGGGCAAAAATCTGGAACTCATCTCCTACTGCCACCCCGACGTACCAGCACGCCTGATGGGCGACGCCGGACGCATCCGGCAGATCCTGTTGAACCTGTCCTCCAACGCGGTCAAGTTCACTCCCGCCGGCGAAGTCGAAATCCAGATCTCCATGGTCAGCCTGGATGCAGACAACGCCTCCCTGCGGTTCGAAGTCAGGGATACCGGCATTGGAATCAGCGCCGAGGACCATCACCGGCTGTTCGAATCTTTCGCCCAAGCCGACGCCTCCACCACCCGCCGGTACGGTGGCACGGGTCTGGGCCTGGCCATCTCCCGGCGTCTCACCGAAGTCATGGGTGGGAGCATCGGACTGGAAAGCGAGCCGGGAACGGGCAGCAAATTCTGGTTCGTCCTGGACCTTCCCATTGGCCCGGACGCTACCGACACAGGGACCTTACCGGCCACCCTCGCCGGCCGCAGGGTCCTGGTGGTGGACGACAATGCCACCAACCGCCTGGTGCTGGAAAAGCAATTGGCCAGTTGGGGCATGCAGCCGGTGGCTGTCGCGGACGCCGCCTCCGCCATGGAGGAGTACCGCACAGCCGTGTTAACACAACACCCCTATGACATCGCCGTGGTGGACATGTGCATGCCCGATACCGACGGCTTGGAACTGGCACGCCGGATCAATGGCGAGAGTCACGGCTCCGGATCGCCGGGAATCATCCTGCTGACGTCCACCATGCAGGTGGAAAGGGTGGATCTTGTCAGCGCGGGAATCCGCGAATACCTCACCAAACCCGTGCGAAGCTCAGAGTTCTACAACCGCCTCCTGCGCCTGATGGCCACCCGGACTGTGGGATCACCTGCGCAGCCCGTGCAGTTGGATGCAGCTGCGTTGGCCGAACCGGTGCCACGGCTGGGCAAACTCCTGGTGGCCGAGGACAACGAGGTCAACCAGTTGGTAGCCCGCGGGATGGCCAACAGGCTGGGTTACGACGTTGACATTGTGGACGACGGCGCCAAAGCAGTGACCGCAGCCCTGTCCGGAAGGTACGCGGCCGTACTGATGGACTGCCACATGCCCGTGATGGACGGCTTCGACGCCACCCGGGCCATCCGCGCCCGGAACGGCCACGCAGCCCGCATTCCCATCATCGCCATGACCGCGGGTGCACTGGACGAGGACCGCGAGCGCTGCTTCGCCGCCGGCATGGACGACTACCTCAGCAAACCCGTGGACCTCGCCAAGCTCGCCGGTGTGCTGACGCGCTGGGTTCCGGAACAAGAGCAAACATCGACGGCGGTGGGCGGCTCTGTGCCCGCAGCGGCGGTGGGCGTCGCGGAGGTGCCGGCGGGCGTCGAACGTATGCCGGCGGCAGCATCGGCGTCGAATGTTGGCGTTGAGGACGCCGCTGTTCCCGACGCTGTGGTTCTTGACGCTGACCGGCTGCAGATCCTCCGCGAGCTTGGGCCGGCAGACGGCCTGGGGCTCTTGCCCGACGCTATCCGGGCTTTCCGGCAGGACGCTCAAACCACTCTGGAAGCACTGCGTACCGCGCTGGGGCGGGGCAAGCCGCTGCCGTGGAAGCGGCCGCACATAAACTCGCCGGTGCGGCCTCCAACATCGGAGCAGTTGGCGCCGCGGTGCTGTGCAAGGATCTGGAGCGGTTCGGCCGCGAGGCGGGACCGGACCTGGCTTCAATCGGTATGCCGGTGCTCACGCAATTGCAGTCAGAACTCGAGCAGGTGGACGTTGCCCTCGAACGCACTCTCCAAGGAGCTTCATGAAAGTCCTGATCGCCGACGACGACCAGATCTCCCGGATGATCACCAAGGCCGCCGTCGAGCAGTCCGGGCACGAGTGCATCGTGGCGGAGGATGGCGACTCGGCCTGGCAGCTGTACCAGGAGCACGGCCCCGAAGCCGTAGTTACGGACCTCATGATGCCCGGCCTCAACGGGCTGGACCTCTGCCGCGCCATCCGCGCGTCCGAGGAGGACAGCTACACGTACATCATCCTGGTGACCTCGCACGGTTCCCGGAAGGATGTGCTGGCAGGCATGGAGGCCGGTGCGGACGACTACGTCACCAAGCCCTTGGACCCCTTCAGCCTTCACATCAGGCTCCTGGCTGCCCAGCGGATCACATCCTTGCACGCAGACCTTGCACGCTACCGATCGGCGCTGACCGAGCAGGCGCGCACTGACCCCCTCACCAAGCTGCACAACCGCCTGAAACTCACGGAGGACCTGGGCCTCCTGCACAGCCTCGACAATCACGATTACTGCCTTGCGATGGTGGACGTGGACAACTTCAAGAGCTATAACGACATCTACGGGCACCAGGCCGGTGATGCCGCGCTGGTGGCGATCGCAACAACCCTTGCCCGCGAAGTCCGGAAAGCCGACGCCGTCTACCGCTTTGGTGGCGAAGAGTTCCTCTTGGTCCTGCAAGACCAGTCCCCTGCCACCGCCGCTTCCGTCATGGAACGTGTCCGGTCCGCGGTCCATGACCTGCGGATCGAGCACTCCGGAGATCCGGACGGTGTCCTGACCATCAGCGCCGGAGTCTCGGCCTTCACGGACGGGCACCGGGCAGGCAGCGAGCAACTCCTGCGTGAAGCCGATCTTGCCCTCTACGCGGCGAAGGCCTCCGGCCGAAACCGGGTGAACCTGGCCAGCGCGCTCCGCATGGAATGAACAGGGTCAGTGGATCTCATCAGCACAACGCAGTATGGGTATTCCGGGCGTTGATGTTCCCTGTACCTGGAGGAAGACGATAGTCCCCGGAATTGCACGCGGTGTTGTCCGTCATCGTCACATACGTCACCGGCCTTTCGAAGTCAACGGCACCGCCCGTTGTCTTGATGTCGTTATTCATAAAGGTGTTGCCCACAATTTGTATGTGGTGGATTTGCTCCGTGCCGTCATAGTATGCGTCGTGTAACCCACGCGGAGAGCCCCAGACGGTATTACCCGTGAGATTGATGTTATGGATGACACCGGATCCTCCAGCGAGGTCGATCCCAGCACCATGCCGGCCGCCACGCACATTGTTGTTGGCGATTCGGATGTCGTGAACGTCTTCGTCGCCAAATGTGTGGACAGCTATACCGTCGTCACCATCCGTGCCTTTGCGCTGATCCACGATGTTTCCCACGATGTCACCGTCACTGGTGTTCATCGCGTGGATGCCGTCCAGCTCCACGTACTTACCGTTGGTGGCTGACTGGGTGCTGCTGTCCCTGACACACCACCCGGAACCGCCAACAAAGGCGATCGAGTAAGTGAACGGGTTCTTGGTATGGACGTCTTGGACGAGTGAGTTCATGGACTCGCGGACATCAATCACGTACTCATTGAGGCGTCCCGCCACATTGCCGTTCAAGGTGTCCCCGGACTGGTCCGCTGTGAAGTTCGACAGCGTTGTATTGTCTGCACCCGCCGTAGTCACCAGGGGATATCCGCCAGCAGGTCCGGTGTTGTTCGTGAACGAAGGACCGGCCTTGAGGATTGTGCCCGGCCCCTGACCTTCAAGCGTGACGTTGTTCTGCATCTGCAGTTTTCCATTGATGATGTAGGTTCCCGTCGAGAGTTTCACCACTCCTCCGCCGGCAATACCCGCCGCGTTGATTCTGCCTGGATGCTTGCGGTGTCATCAATGGAGTCGTTGGGGGTGGCAGTGACTGCGTAGATGCTGGTGGCACTACTGCCTGTGGCGCCGCTCTGGGCACAGGCAGAGGGTGCCGCGGCAAGGGGCAGCGAACTCTGGACCGGCATCGCTGCTGCTGCCGGGATGGCAACGGGTGCCATCGACGTCAGTAACAACAGCATGGGGCCTACGGCCGACAGGATTCGAGGTGGACCCTGTTTCCGCCGACCCTCACGGCGCAATGGCCGGGCAGCCGTGAAGGAAGTGCCGCCCTCTGCACCGCTGGGTGACAGGGGCATGGGTACGGCGGCATTTTTGCCATTGGTCATGGATGTTCTCCTCATCGAACCTTGTCAGCAAGGCGACAACGCTATGTACGCAATTCCCGCGTCCACCCTGTAGTCGGCAGCGGGGTCCGCGGCCGACTCATCTAATAAGTGAGCGCAGCTCGCCGAACATGACGCCGGCCCGAGGACTGCCGCCAGAATCAGTGGCTCTGCTGGATGACCTCTTTGTAGTCATCCAAGGTGACCCCACCTTCGCCGTCGTCGAACAAATTCTCTTCAAAGCCGAACAGGAACATGGTCATTCCACAGTCCACGGCGTAGCCGGGAGCGGTCCGCAGTTGTTCGGCAAGACTGTCCGACAATGAGGAGCCGCCCGTAAACGGGAAGTCCGGCGGACCGGGGTTCTCCCCCACCAAGCCGAGTCCCGCGCGTCGGGCCAAGGCGCTCGTATACCGCTGCGAGGACCACGATGAGACGTCTTCCTTGACCGCCTTCTCTTCGTCGCCGGGGCTGCACCGGTCCTGGCGCGGAACGGTGGAACGGGCCGCGGCTGCCGAGACGTCATCCAGCCCGGTGAAGTCCACGTCCACGCCGGGAACCATCGACAAGACGGCGAACTGTGCCAGGTAATCCAGGCCGCGCTCCTGGGCACCATCAGGGTTCGCCCGCCCATCCAGATGCCCGGCAACAGCCTTTTCTTTGTCAGCAGGCAGGACGCCGCGGCCTGCGACAGGAACGTGGACCCGTCCCTGATAACCCAGACTACGCAACGCCTTGACCTGCCACACCACTGCTTCCACAGCCGATCCGGCGTACCAGTCCCACCACTCATGGACCTGTTGGCCAGTCACAGCCCGGCCATTCCATACAGCCGAGCCGGGCACCCATCCCGGCATCGGGGAGAGTGCCACCCCTTCGGCTAAACCCGTGCCCTTTTGTGGAGCGTCGCCGAACGCCCAAAACTCGCGCTCGTTGCCACCGTCGTCTGGCCCCGGATACCCCAGTTCCCCGCTGGAGTTTGTCCCTACCCTTATTGCTGCAATATTCTCCATTCCTTGGTCCACCCCTAATCGCAAGACAAGGCGCGACAAGTACCTGTGGGCGGCTTTTCTCACCGCGGAGCTGAAGATCAGCTCGGCACCGCTGCCCCGTGGCAAGCCTCCCTTGCTTCCCCTCAACTCACCACCAGGCAGTCCTCGTACCCATGCGGGCGGGTAGTGCAGACCGGGGGACAAAATCACCTTGATGCGGGCCTGACGGCACTGCTCCAGCTGTGCCACGACGGCGGCAACATACTGGCCGTCCACCCTTCCCTGGCGAGGCTCGAAACGGTCCCAAGCCACAGGCAGTTCCACGATCGAAACCCCGGCCCCGCGAAGCGCTGCGAGGCGTTGAGGTTCACAGGTTGCGCCTAAAACTCCAAATGCCAAAGGCTCCGGTACTGCACGCTGGGAGCCAGCGCTGCATCCGGCAGTCATGGCAGCCATCACGATCGACAGCACCAGCGAAAGGGCCACGCGCTTCACCTGTACCCACCAGATACAGGCGGCAGTACCAGTCCGCCTGAAACAGCGGCCTCCAGCTTGGTTCGATCCAATCGCCACACCACGGTCTCACCTGACGTTGGTCCACTAAAGGTAAAAACGGGATGGGCGTTGTTCTGCAGCCAGTCCAAAAAGCCAGGAGAAGCAAAGCCGTACCCTTGGCTTAGCTGTCTGCCTTGGGTCAGAACGTACTGGGCATCCCCGTCCCTCAAGGATTCCAACGAGGGCAGAACCTCCCAGTTCTCATGCGGAAGCAACGCGAATTCACCCGTCACGGACGTCAAGCCCACTCTTGCCGACGCGGGCAGCTCGGCAATCATCCAATTCCTGGCTTGGATGAGCCCGTCATCCACCACGGAGCGTGCTTGAACCCCAAGGAAAAGACTGAGGGCAGTTATGAGTGCCGTCGCAACAACCACCAACCGTCCCAGCCGGGGCCGCCACGACACAACCATCACTCCAGCCACGGGTAGTGAGACCACGCCTGCAAGGACCACGCAGTAACCAAATTGTTCTTCTGCAGCACCAAAAAAAACCGAGTAGACCCCCACCAGGCCTGTAAATATCGAGAACAAACCGATAATGCGGCGATTGGCCGAAGGCGAGGTGGCGGCAACGGCGCCGACCAGTACGGAAAGTCCCAAGAGCATATAGCTGGTGCCGAACCGTCCCACTAGATCCACGAGGCGTTCTGCGAGGCTTACCTCGGAGACCGAATTGAAACCGGTCATCTGAACGGCACCCACCATCCTCAGAATGCCTACCGATTTTTGCTCGACGAACTGTGGAAGAAGTCCCATGGCGGTCAGCAAACCCAGGTACACCGCGTAGGGAACCAGGGCTGAGGCGAGAATCCGCCAGGCAGTGAACGGCGGTATGGTTCTGCGCCAGAACACGCCGGCGACGAGCGGAACCACGGTGAACACGGCCGTCATGTCCTTCATGACGATGGCCAGCCCGAACACCAGGCCGGCGCTGATTTCCAGCCACAGACGTGCCCGTCCCTTCCGGCGGTCAAGCACCACGAGGACCAGGAGCCAGCCCGTCAGAACGGCCAAACCTGCCGGCGTCTCCATCATCAAACGGCCATCCATGCGGAGGACAAAGGGATCGCTTGCCAGGACCACCCCTGCCACCGCGGCAGCTCCGATGCCCACCAGGCGGCGAACCACCAGGAAGCACACCACCACCGTCACTGCCCCCAGGATGCTGTTGACCCACCGCAATTGCAGCGCCAGATCCATCGAACTCCCTTGAAGGCCCAAGCCACGGATGACCAGGGCGTTGAGGGCGTAGGTGCCCGGAGGATGCAGGAAAAAGGGAGTGCCCAGAATTGTTGGCATCTGCCCGTCTGCCATCTGTTGGGCCAAATCTGCGTACGTCACTTCGTCGATGAAGACATCGTTTGCCCGTTGGACTCCGAATACCCGAAATACCAGAGCCAGCACTCCCACAAGCGCTGCGACCCAGAGCGGGTGCTGGATTACCTGACGCCGCTTCCCGGCAGACCGTCGTGCTGTGAACTTTAGCGCTGGCGCATCAGCGCGGTGAAGCGAAGTCATCGCACGCCTGACGGCACTGCGGGCACAAAGTAGGTTTCCGGAATCAGAGGGATCTCCCCTGCAGGAAACAAGGCGTCGGCCTGCGTGGCATACTGCCTGATGCGGCCGGGCTTAGTATCCAGGCCCATGTCCCATGACCACCGCACAAATCCTCTGTTGGACAGGTACGCTTCATCCGGTCCGGCCAACAGGTCGTAGGGAAAGTCCGAGTACATCACGAGATGTGCCGGGTGGTCCCTGCCAAGGTCGCGGGTAATCAGATGGTCAACATGCCGGCCCACTCCCGCGGGGCAAAAGAGCAGCTCCGCCCCGGTCAGCTCCAAGAGCCCGGCGACCCGTGCGCGAAGCGCACGTATCATCTCCCGGTCTCCCCGGGAGATTCTGCCCAAGGCGATGTCGAACCGATAGGTGGGGTATCTGTGCGTCAGTTCCGGAAGAAGCCTGTCCCAGGCACTGCTTCCCAACCTGGGTGGCTTGCTCCGGCGTCGAAACAGCGCATCCACTTCCCCTAGATGCAGGGACTGGACTCCCATGTCTTCCAGCACGGCCCGGTCCTCCGACCTCCTGGCCTCGAAGAGTTCCCCGGCATCCGGGACCGTGCACTGACGCAGGAACGACCCTGCCGCGCTGGTGTGCGGAGCGGGAGATGACTCAGTGAAAAGAGTCGCAACGACGATCTGACGCCTCTGGGCCTGCGCTTCGATGAGAGCCCCGCAGGACAACACAGCATCGTCCAGATGGGGTGACAAGAAAAGCCATGGAGCGTCTCCGGCCATGGAACGATCAACTCTGGATTGGAACGGCATTCAGGCCCTTTCTGCACGGCGGAGTTGCTCCTGCCGGGGTTGGGAGGTGTTCAATTCACCCAGTGCGGTGACGTAGGCCTGAGCCTGCAAGTCTGCGAGCGCATCCCAGTTGTAGCCGGCGGCAAACCGGCGTCCTTCCACAGCCACCTGCTCCAGCCCTGGCTGGGAATAGCGGGTGGCAATCTGATGGGCGAAAGCAGTGACGTCAAAGGGGGTGACAAGCCATCCGGTCCCGGCAGGGAGGATCTCTCTGAGGCACGGGATATCGAAAGCAATCACTGGCGTACCAGCAGCCAAGGCATCAATGGCCACCAAGCCGAACGTCTCGTGCCGGGAAGGCACCGCCACGAGACGGGCCTCGCTGATGGTCTTGAACTTCCTATCCCCAGACAACCAGCCCAGCAGCTGAACACGTTCGGACAGACCGGCTTCCTGGACGGCTGCACGCAATCTGTCTTCGTCCGGACCGGTGCCGGCAATCAGCAGATTTCCCTCAACCCTGCTGCACGCTTGGGACCAAGCCTGCAGGAGGAGGTCAAGCCCCTTATGCCCGTACTCCAGACGGCCGATGAAGAGGACATCCTTCCCATGGCGCGGCGGGTTGCTCCACACACAGGGGTCCACACCGTTGCCGATCACGTCCACATGAACGTTTGGATTCAGTTTCTTCAACCGTTCGGCTATGCCCTGCGAAACAGCGATGAGTCTTCGGTGCTTCCGTACCCCCAGCCGCTCCATCCAATGCAGCGGCAACTTGTACTGCCGGGCCTTGTCCCTGGCATGGAGCCACTGGACAACCCCAATGGTGGGGCGTTGGGTCCATAGCGGGGCTGCCATGGTGGAAAACGGGGCGAAGAAATCTTCCACCACCAAGTCAACCGATGATCGGCGCCGGCTCACTTCGAACGGCAGCCGTGCCACGTAAGCCACCAACCGGGTCAGCCGATTGCGGCCGGATCCATACCCGATCGGCACGTAGCGCACGCCGTCCTCCACACGTTCCGTCCAGCCCGGATACCGGGTGGTGAGCACCGTGATGTGATAACCCTTGTCTGCAAGCCGACGGTTGATTTCGTGCGTCCGCACGGATCCCCCGCCGGCCCCCGGCATGCGCGGATCTTCGAATCCCAAATGCAAAACTCTCATAGCTGTCTTTCCATCCTTCGGGCGTTGGGAGGCCATGGACTGTGGTCGCCGTGACTATGGCGGTCACCTCCGCGCTTGAAACCCCGACGGCGGCTGCCACCAGCACGGGTGCCAGCCGACCGCCCGCCAACGTGCCGTCGTCGTCGAATTTTGAAGTCGTTCCCGTGCGGCAACAGCCCCCGCTGGTGAGCGAGAACCAAGAGGCCGCTGACGGTGGCCAGGGCCAGCCACGCAAGGGGCTGCAGGTCGGCGGCCACTGCCAGTGCCACTATCAGGGCGATGGCCAGGACCAGGAACGGGCCGGCTCCCCTCCCTGGGTGTGCTGCTACCAGGACGGGACGCGCCAGCAGCGCCAGAACCACGCCCGCTGTCAGGGCGCCCACAGCGGAGCCCACGGCCATGCCGGTGACGGCGTTCACCTGCCAGCCAACCCAGAGCCCGCCCACCACCAGGAGACACGCGCAGGCGAGGCCGATCTGGCATCGGCGGTAGGCCCGCACGGCAAGGAGCACCGTGGACAGGACCATGAGGACCGCGTAACCAAGACCGGAAGCAGCCAGCCACGGCAGGAGCCCCAGGGAGCCGTGGTACTTCTGCGGCACGATGAATCCGGCCATCAGTGGTGGAGCTGTGGCGATGATGGCGAAAGCCACCACGGCAAGTTGCCCGAACGACGCGAAGGCAGCACCAAGAACCTGACCCGCGTTGGCACCGGGCGTGCGAAGCAACGGGAAGGCCACCAAAGCGGTTCCGGCTGCCACGTAGACAGGCCCTTTGGCGATGGTGGCAAGCGCCTGGAAACCTGCTGCATCGGCCGATCCGCTGTCCAGGAAGCCGACCACCACGACATCGACACCCACCAGCACGGAGACAACGCCGAGAACGGAGGCGATGTCACTGGTCTCGGCCCATCTCCACTTCTCCAGCACAACCCGCGGGCGCCACCGCAAGTCCCGGTAGAAGGACCACGGCACTATTAACGGCGCCAGGCACCCCACTACGAAACCTAGGACCGCTCCCCCGGCACCCCATGCCATGGCGATCACCACCACGCTGAAGATAAGCCTCAGGAGAACCTCGCCCACAGTGGACAGCGCGTACCAGGTGAAACGGAGCTCACCCTGCAACCAGCCCGCGGGTGCATTCGCCACGAAGATGACAAAGGCCGCCAACGCCACCACTGCGGCCAGGACGGGGTCGGCGAGCGCGAGCGTCACGCTGCCTGAGATCACTGCAGCGGCAACGCCCGCCAGGCAGGACACGAAGACCGAGAAGGCCAAGCCATTACGCCGTTCCTCGGAGCCTGCCTGATGGACGGCAACAACGTGCGACAAGGGAAGCGGGACCAAGGCATTGGCCACGATCCCCACCACTCCCAGGATCATCGCCGCCGCGGCGAACATCGTGTAGTCCGCGGTGTCCAGCATGGTGGCCATGAGCAGAGTGCAGCCATAACTCATGACGCCCACAACCCCTGCGGACACGGCAAGGAAGCCGCTGTTTGCCGCAATGCCTGGGTCCTTTTCCAAGGCCCTGCGGTGTGACCGGGGTCTTTCCCGCACAGCAAGAGTCATTGTTTTCTGGGATGAATCCATGGATGAACGTCCGTTACTGGCCATCAAGGGCATCGGCGGGAGTGAAAGCGCTCCCGGGGCCGGCCAGCAGAGTGGTGCGTCCGGCCGAACGGAGTTCCGCAGACGTCACGCCGATCTTCTGCATTGCCGCGAAGGCCTCGAACTCGTCACGTCCCTTCATCAGCACAGCGACATGTCCATCATCCGCAACGGCAACCTCATCCGTCCGGTGCAGGATGGACTGAAGATCGGCATCTTCAGGCAACACGAACCGGACCAGGGTGGAAAGGTCAGAGTGGAACGAACGAGGATCCCCGCCGTCGCGCCGTATCTTCTCCTCTTCCATCAGGGCTCCAGTGAGCAGTCTGGTGCTGCGGTCCCAGGTGAAGCAGCGGGCCCATTCCCGGCACTCCGCTGAGACCACCGCTTCCGAGTCCGGCTCACCCAAGGCGGTGAGGGCCTCAACCATTGCGGTCCCAAGCTCCTGGGGAGTATCCACCAGCCAACCGGTTCTGCCGTCCACTACGGAGTCCCGGATGCCTGGAACACGCAGGGCCAGGCAGGGCACACCCCACGCGGCGGCTTCGATCACCGAGCAGCCCCAACCTTCTGACGCCGAGGTGGAAGCAGTCAGCCAAGCCCGGCTCAACAACCTGTCACGGACCTCATTGGGCTGGTAGCCGTGGAACGTTACTGCGTGGTCCAGGCCGAGGTCCATGGCCAACTGCTGCAACCGGGCCCGTTCCGGGCCGTCCCCCACAATGTCCATCCGCAGCTTTGGAATGCTGCGCACTGCCACGGCAAACTGGCCCATCAGCAGGTCCAGCCTCTTATGCGGCACCAAGCGGCTGACGACGGCGATGGTCGGGTGGGGCGCGCGGGCGGCAACCTCCTCCGGAATGTCGATGGTTCCGTTCGGCACCACGTGGACAGGACCGGAGAACCCGAGTTTCCTCAGTTCCAGCCGTGTGGAGGGCGAGACCGCCACAATGGAACGCTGGCCGTACACCGTCTTGGCTCCCGAACTTTCCAGGAACCGGCCCACGGCGGCCAAAGGCGGAGAGAACCTGGTGCGGAACTGTTCCTGGTGGACGTGGTGGATCACCTGGATGATCGGCAGGTTCCGTGGCAAAAACAAGGGCGAAAAGAACGGTATCCCGTTCTGGCAGTCCACCACGGCATCAAATTCCCCCCCGCTCTGCAAAAGCCCGCCGGTCCGCACAAGCCGGAGCGCGGCATGTCCATAAATGGACAGGGCTCCGCCTCCGCGCAGGATGCGGATGCCGTCAATGACATCCTCAGGTGACTGGCCGTCGTCGCGCCCTGTAAACCAGGTGACGTGGACGCCGTTCTGCACCCACCTCTTGGAAATCTCGTGCATGTACTGCTCGGCGCCGCCGGCTTGTGAGTGCTGGACGTCGCGCCAGTTGAGGACCAGCACGTGCTTTCCGGCGAGAAGGGTTGGAGAGTTGATGTCAGGAAGGCCGGACATCATGGTGTTGCCCTCTGGAGTTGGATCACCGAGGCAAAGCTGGCCACCCCATCCTGGAAGGGGCGGAACGTTGATGCGGCTCCATCGGTCCATGCCACGGGAAGTTCGATGATGCTGGCGTTGTTGTCCTGCAGGCGCAGCAAAAGCTCAACGTCGAAAGCGAAACCAGTGCTGCGGCACTGAACCATGGCTGCTGTGAGGGCATCGCGTTCGAAGAATTTGAAGCCGCACTGAGTGTCCCGTATGCCCTTGACCTTTGACTTGGTCAGCGCCCGGAAGGCAGAGCCTCCCACCCTTCGTCCGAGGTGTTGGGGCCGGACCAGGGTTGAGCCGGGTGCATGGCGGGAAGCGATCACCGCTGCTGCACCGTCTGAGAGATGGGCCATGGCCTCGGTGAGTGTTTCCAGCGGCGTGGCGAGGTCGGCGTCGAAAAAGCCCGTGAACCTGGACGTGCCGCTAAGGAGGCCGCGACGGACTGCCGCTCCCTTCCCCTTCCGTGAGCACCCCACCACGGAAATGGGAACGGCGTCCCCCTCTTCCCGGGAGATCCTGCGGACCACTGCGGCGGTCTCATCAACGCTTCCGTTGTCCACCACAACAATCCGCGAAGACCACGGCTGGTTGGTCAGGAAATCGACCGTCTGTTTCAAGGTGTCGGGGATTCTCGCGGCCTCGTTGTAGGCGGGAATGACCACCTCCAGATCCACGCGGGAGCGGCGCAGCGAGTCTGAATGTCGGCGTGCCTGCACACTCCCTCTCTTGCCTATGTGCACACTGTGCTGTTGAAGAAGGACCATCTGAACCTCCATATATCCGGGTACGGCACAAAAACGTGCTCGCAATATAAGGAGTGGGGGCACCACGGAAGTCATGACGCCAATCCAGCCGTAGTGCTCCAAGTCATGGACCACTCTCAATACTGGGAGCGGAGCCGGGCGCTCTGAGCGAAATTGCTGGTTCCTTGTCTGAGCCCGTCTATAGAGTGGCCACATGAGCCACACATCTTCCGTCCCTGCCGCTGCTCCGGAATCAACAGCGGTGCCTCCTGTCGCCAAGCGGGTCCCCACGCGCCGTGAACACCACGGCGACGTTTTTGTGGACAACTACGAGTGGCTCAGGGACAAGGAATCCGCTGAGGTAGTGGACCTCCTGAAGGCGGAGAACGCCTACCAGGAAGCCGTCACAGCGCACCAGGAACCGTTGCGGGAAGCCATGTTCCAAGAGATCAAGGGCCGCACCCAGGAAACGGATCTGTCCGTGCCCAGCCGCAAGGACGGGTGGTGGTACTACAGCCGTTCGGTGGAAGGCAAAGAGTACAGCATCCAGTGCCGCGTCCTGGCCCACGACACCGGGGACCCCGTAGCGGACTGGACGCCCCCGTCTGTGGAGCCCGGCGTGGAGATCGACGGCGAACAAATCCTCCTGGACGGCAACATCGAAGCCGAGGGCCAGCCGTTCTTCAGCGTGGGCGGTGCCGCGGTGACGGTTGACGGCAACCTTTACGCCTACGCCGTGGACAACTCAGGCGACGAACGGTTCACCCTCAGGATCAAGGACCTGCGCACCGGGGAGCTCCTCCCGGACGTCATTGAGGACATCTTCTACGGAGTGGCTTTCTCCCCCGACGGCACGCGCCTCTTCTACACCGTGGTGGATGATTCGTGGCGCCCCTACCAGGTGAAGGCCCACGTTCTTGGTACGCCGGTGGCCGAGGACGAGGTTCTCTACCAGGAGGACGACGTCGCCATGTGGCTGGGGTTCGATCTCTCAGCGGACCGCCGCCATCTGGTGCTCAGCATCGGCTGCTCGGAGTTCAGCGAGACGCAACTGCTCCGCTTCGACGACTACGACGCCGGCCTCAGCACTGTGATCTCACGCGACCACCATATTCTGTACGAGGCTGAGCCCTTCCTCCTGGACGGCAAGGAGACACTCCTCCTGACCCACAACAAGGACGCCATCAACTCGATGGTCAGCCTGGTGGACCCGGCCGGGCTCACCAAGCCGCTGGCAGAGCAGGACTGGCGTACCGTCGTCGAACATTCCGACGACGTCCGGGTCAACGGCGCCGGCGTGACGTCCACGCACCTGGTGCTGTCTGTCCGCAAGGACACCATCGAACGGGTCCAGGTGCTGCCCCTGGCCGGCCTCGGCACCGAGGCCCAGGGTGCGCCGGTGGAGCCGGCCTTTGACGAAGAGCTCTACACCGCCGGGGTGGCAGGTTCGGACTACGAGGCTCCCGTCATCCGCATGGGCTACACGTCTTACTTCACTCCGTCGCGCGTCTACGACTTTGTGCTCCCTACCGCCGGGCTGCCCGCCGGCCAGTTGCTCCTCCGCAAGGAAAGCCCCGTTCTGGGCGGCTACACGGCGCAGGATTACGTGGCCACCCGCGAATGGGCAACGGCCGACGACGGCACCCGGGTCCCGCTGTCAGTGCTGCGTCACGCGTCGGTCCAGCAGGACGGCACGGGAGCAGGGCTGGTGTACGGCTATGGCTCGTACGAGATGAGCATGGATCCGGGCTTCGGCGTGGCCCGCTTGTCCCTCCTGGACCGCGGCATCGTCATGGTGATCGCCCACATCCGGGGCGGCGGCGAATTGGGCCGTCAGTGGTACGAGGACGGCAAGAAGCTCACCAAGAAGAACACCTTCACGGACTTCATCGCGGCCACGGATTGGCTGGCTGGATCGGGATGGGTTGAACCGTCCCGAATCGCGGCGATGGGTGGATCTGCGGGAGGCTTGCTCATGGGTGCAGTCGCCAACATGGCCCCGGAAAAATATGCTGCCGTGGTGGCACAGGTGCCGTTCGTGGATGCCCTGACCACCATCCTGGATCCCGAGCTTCCGCTGTCCGCCCTGGAATGGAGGAATGGGGCAACCCGATCACGGACCCCGAGGCCTACGCCTACATGAAGTCCTACACTCCGTACGAGAATGTGGGGGCCGTTGCCTACCCCAAGATCGCTGCGGTGACATCCTTCAACGACACCCGGGTGCTGTATGTCGAGCCTGCCAAATGGGTTCAGGCGCTGCGCTCCGTGTCCACGGGTTCCGAGCCGATCGTCATGAAGATCGAAATGGACGGCGGACACGGCGGAGCCTCGGGCCGGTACGTCCAGTGGCGTGAGCGGGCATGGGACTACGCGTTCGTCGCCGACTCCCTTGGAGCCACTGAACTCCTGCCGGGAGCCGGCCTGAAGTAGGAGTTTTTGTACAGCAGATGCCCTCATGAAGACCTTTTGAGGGCATCTGCTGTACAAAAACTCTCAGCGCTGGCGGGCCCCGAGCAGCGCGAAGTATCCAGGGATCAAGTCCGGGGTGGACGGGTTGCTCAGCGGGCGCGTCTCGATGCTCGCCGAGCCTTCCTCCACCAGGGTCCAGTCCGAGGCCGGGAAGGCCTTGGCCCGCTGTGCTGCCCCGAACCGGCCAGGCATAGGCAGCCCACGGATGGCCCACTCCAACGGGGCGGGGATGGACTTGCGGGTGGCGCCCAGATGGCTGACGTAGTCCACCGGTGTGCCCGGAAAGTTGGTCTCAGCCAGGAACACGCCGCCGCGGGTCCCGACGACGGGCAGCAGGTTCGCAGCCAACGCGGTGCGGCCGCTTCGGTCCAGAACGTGCAGGACACCACGGATGAAGACGTTCGCGTCCCCCGTCCAGCCCGCCGCTTCGAGGGCCGTAGCGACAGTCTGCGCTGCGTCCGGTGCCGTCATGTCGCAGACCGCATATGACGCCGTCGTGATTCCTGCTGACTCCTGCCGTGCCCGCTCGACCGCGTTTGCAGAGTAGTCCAGGCCCAATGCGTGCGGGAAGTGTTGCGCCAGCAAGCGCGTGAAACTGCCGTTGCCGCATCCGACGTCCACCACGGGCAGGGAAGGGTCCAACTGCGCCATTTGGGGGAGGTAGCCGTTGAGTTCATGGTCACTGCCCGAGTCCCACAGGACGTCGCCAGTGGCACCGGTCGAGCGGATATCGCCCCAGAACCGGTCCCAGGCGGTGCGGGGATCCTTGGGCGCAGCGGAAGAGAGCCTGATGAGGCGGGGAATCAGCAGGTACTTCCTCAAAGCGGAGAACATTCTCCAAATATAGGTGGCGCTAGGCCTCCACCAGCCACTCCAACGCCTCTGTTTCAGATGTGAAGAACTTAGTGGGGCACGGTGGCTTCATGATGCCCAGAAAAAAGTTGGCAATGACCCTGTCCACCGGAGATGAGCCCCAGAGCGCGATGCGGTTGGCCTGGCACGGTTTGGCAAACACGGAACGGGCACCCCGGGTGACATCATCCGTAGTGGCCATGTCCACGATCATTGGATGGCGTTCCTCGCCGCAGAGCTCGTTCACCCGGTCCATGGCCCGTTGGGCGTCAGGTTCCTTGATCCTTGCCCCGCGCGGCCACGTCAGGCGAAGAATGCCTGGTTCTTCGAGCTCCAGCTCGAACGTCACCTGTTGATGGTCCTGCGGTGTTGCTGGGTGGTCCACAGTGCTCCTTGCGCGGTTGGTGCTGCTGCAGCGGTTACCTCTGCTGACATCCTCAAGGCTGTCGAATCCCAAGGGCAAAGTAAAGGTGTGTCCCAGGACTCATCCACCCCATTTGACGCATGGTCACCTTTGGCCGCAATGCCGCTGATAGGGTGTTGCCACATCATGAAAACACCGTGAATGAACCGTTGGAACGGAAGGGGCTCAGTGGGCGAGACCGTTGCCGACGTACAGCATGCCCGCTCCGCCGTAGTGGCGGATTCAGACAAGGACCGTTTGGCCGCGACGACGGCCGCCCTTGCCGCAGCGGGATTCAACGTTTTCCCTGCCGTGGATGCCGCGGCCCTGGCCGCCCATCTCCAGCACCGCACCCCCTCGGTAGCGGTAGCTGAGAGTTCCCTGGCATACGGACTGCGCAGCCCCGGGGTTCCGATGCTGCTGATCCTTGCCTCCTTGGAATCCCTGGACCTCCAGGAAGTGGAATCCTGGCGCGTAGCGGACTACGTCATCAGCCCCGTGCGATCCGGGGAACTGGTCCACCGGGTTGAAACCCTGATCGGCCGGGCTGCCGAACGCGCGCGTTCACGCGGCGAAATCGAAGCACTGCGCGAAAGCCTCCGCAATGTCTCCTCGGCGATCCGGGAGACCAACGATCCCCAACTGATCTCAGACCACGTGGTGCGTGGCTTCGGTGAGGCGCTGGACGTGGACCACGTCTGGTTTGCCACCTTCCGCGACGAACGTGTTCCCAGCATTCGTGCACAGTGGAACCGTCCCGGCCTTCCGCTGCTTCCCGCGAGGCTGGGTGAGAGCGAAAACGCCATTATCGAGGCCGCCAACAGGCTGTGGGCGGATGCGGATGTCCTGGCAGTCGCGGACCACCGCGAAGACCCCGACTCCAGGATCGCCAAGGCCCTGCGGGAGTGGTCCGGCGAGCTCGACCCTGTGTCCACCGTCCTTCTCCCAGTGGGTGAGGGAGCAACCGCGATGGGCATCATCCTGCTCTCCACCGTCCAGGAACGGCACGATTGGACCCGTCCCGAGATCGCGTTGATGCAACACGTGGCCGGGAACGTGGCCCACGGGCTCATCCAGGGCCACCTCATCAGTGCCCAACAGCGGGTGCTGCACCAGCTAAGGCAGTTGGACAAGGCCAAAACCGATTTCCTGGCCACGGTCAACCATGAACTCCGGACACCGCTGACCTCCATCACCGCCTATCTGGACATGATCCAGGACGGATCCGGCGGGCCGGTTC
Organism: Arthrobacter sp. YN; assembly: GCF_002224285.1. Lineage (GTDB taxonomy): Bacteria > Actinomycetota > Actinomycetes > Actinomycetales > Micrococcaceae > Arthrobacter. The sequence continues at coordinate 3,973,787 of NZ_CP022436.1, forward strand.
CCGACGGTATCCGGAAGATGCTGGACGTCATCGCCCGGAACTCCACCCGCCTCCGCAGGCTCATCGAGGACATGCTTACCGTGTCCATGCAGGACGGCAGCAACCTGGACCTCAAACCGGTGGATATTGCCAAGCTCCTGCAGGTGGTGGTGGCCACGCTTCGGCCACTGGCAGAGTCCCGCCACGTCTCGTTGTCCTTCACCGAGGGGACTGACGACATCGAGGTCACGGCCGACGAAGCGAAGCTGGAACAGGTGTTCACCAACATCGTGGCCAACGCCATCAAGTTCACACCCGAGGGCGGCAGGGTGGGCATCACCAGTTCGGTCTCGGACTCGGAGGGCGGCGGGCTGGCGCTGGTAGAGATCGCAGACAACGGCCTGGGCATCCCCGAGCACGATCTCCCCCACATCTTCACCCGCTTCTACCGGGCCTCCAATGCCACGTCAGCAGCGGTCCCCGGCAGTGGGCTTGGACTGGCGATTGCGCACGACATCATCAGCCGCCACATGGGCCGCCTCCTGCTGGATTCCACCCTCGGGGCCGGCACCACGGTATCCGTGGAGTTGCCGGTGGGCGGGCCGTAGTCACACCCCTGCCCGGTGTGACAGGCGTGTCAAGGTCAGGTCCGTGCAAGTGCTCTAAGGTCACTAATGCTCGACATACTGTGAAACAAAATTGATGCCCCGGGCAGCAACCCGGGGCATCAATTGACGTTATATGGCCTTGAGAGGCGCCCCCAAAGTTTAGTTTGGCCACCAACCGATGCTGGTGGTGTTCGTCTTCGTGGCGGTGTAGCTGTTAGGCCACCAGCCGATTGCCGTGCTGTCTTGCGTAGGCTCGGCATTAGCTGGGGCAGCGAAACCCGTTACTGCCAGAACCGCCGCCATGAGCAGGGTTGCCGCAAATTTTTTCATCCGCTATGCCCTTTCGTACTGATGCGAATTTGTTGTCTGTGACTTGAATAAAGTCACGGTGCAAACTATACGAGCTTTTCTTCCCTAATGACATGGATAATGGGCTCATGCAAAGTCCGCACCTCGCCTCCCACTTCGTTGCCGGTCTCACGGCACGCGCCAAGTGGAAGGAACGGGACTTCGACGAGGCCTACCGCCTGGCCGTAGAGGCTGCCGGACTGTCCACCGCCGCCGGAGATGACGAGTCCTGGTGGAACATGCGTTACCTTCAAGCGGAGTGCCTCCGGGACCAAGGCCGCATTGAGGAATACCTCAACGTCGCCATGGAACTCAACGATCACAGCCTGACCGCCTCCTCGGCCGAGCTCGGGGCCAAAGCAGGAACCATGGTTGCCGTAGCATTCCAAGGCCTGGGCAGGCTCCCCGAAGCTGCCACCATGGCTGCGGAGGCGGCCAAACTTGCGGCCGGAGATGCCGAATTGCTGTACGTTCAGATCCTCGCCCAGCGCGCCCTGATCGCTGCATTGGCGGAGAGCCGGCTCCTGGACGATGCCTGGCGCGAATGCCTCGTCCTGGAAACCCTGCTGACCGACGACGTCGATGAAGACACTGCCGGCAAAGGTTATTGGGTGATTGGCAACGTTGCATTCCTTGCCAATCGTGTTGCCGACGGCGGCCGCTACCACGATCTCGCGGCCGAACGGCTTTCACCGTCCAAAGACGTTGATTTGTGGGCACGGTTCAACAGGGCATCAGCGGAAATGCGCCTGCAGGCAAAACTCAGGGATCCTGCAACCCTCCGCTGCATTGAAAGGGCAGAGCTCGCCACGGACATTGTGGGCGGCTCCGAGCGGGACCACCTGGAAATGTCGCTGGTCCGCGCCCACTGGTATTTTCTCAGCGATGATATGCAGCAAGCCGCCGCGATCCTGGAACCCCTGTGCGCCCGCTCCACCATTCTGGCCACACAAACCTCGGCGGAAGCACATTTCCTTTTAGCCCGGACCCTGCTTGAATCCGATCGACGGCAGGATGCACTGGTGACGTTCGAAAAAGCTGCCATGCTGTTCGAACAGGCAGCATTGCCCGAACGCAGCGCAGCCGTTCGGGAGTACCTTCGCCACAGCGATGAACAACGAGGCGGGCCACACGGGGGGTGAGCATGTCCGAAGGGAAAATGTACTCCGGCAACGACCCGCGCCTTGGGCTGCTCCTGGACGGAATCGTCAGGTTGGCCGCCGGGGATCTCAACACCAGAATCGAAGTCTCAGAGGCACGGGACGAAATCGACGCCGTGATCATGGGCACCAACCTCCTGGCGGAGGATCTCCAGATCATTTACGCAGAGTTGGAGCAACGGGTGCGGGCCCGTACCCAGCAGCTCAACGAAGCCCACCTGGCGATGCAGCACATGGCCATGACCGATCCCCTCACAGGCCTGAACAACCGCTCAGCATTTGCCACGGCACTCAGCGAAGCCCAGGCCAGTGGGGCGCAGAGCGGCCGAAAGGCAGCCATCCTCCTCCTGGACATGGACGGGTTCAAAGCGATCAACGACTCTCTGGGGCACACCATCGGGGACAAGGTCCTGGAAACGGTGGCCAATCGGATCACCGGCGCCGTGCGCGATCAGGACATGGTGGCCCGCATGGGCGGCGACGAATTCGCGGTGCTGATCCCCGACGTGACTCCCGCTATCGCCGCTTCCATCGGCAACCGCATCCTTGCCGCAGTGGTGGGCGTCATGGAGATTGAGGGCCAGCACCTGCGTTGCGGTGCCAGCATGGGCCTCCGGATGGCCGATCCCGGCCACCGCGCGGAGGAACTGATGATGGAAGCGGACATCGCCATGTACGAGTCCAAGGCTGACGGGCGCGGCAAGCTCAAGGTCTTCGAACCCGCCATGCTGCACGCCCGGCAGATGAGGAACCAGCTGGTGGGCGAACTCAAGGAAGCGATCACCGGCTCGCAGCTGATGCTCTACTATCAGCCGATCATCCGGTTGGATACCCGCGAAATCGAAGGCGTGGAGGCGTTGGTCCGCTGGAACCACCCCACCCGCGGACTCGTCATGCCGGACGAGTTCATCCCCATTGCCGAGGAAACGGGAATGATTTCCGATCTGGGCGGCTGGGTGCTCCGCACCGCCGTCGGGCAGTTGAAGCAATGGCGCACCGACCCCCTCACGTCGGGCCACAACTTCAGCATGCGAATCAACGTTTCGGCGGCGGATCTACAGCGGCTGGAGTTTATTGAAGACGTCCGGGAGGCTTTGGCTTCGGCTGAGTTGGACCCGTCACTCCTGGTCCTGGAACTGACCGAGAGCGCAGTCATTCAAGGCAATGACTTGGACCGCTACACGCTCAACAGCCTGCGCCGACTGGGCGTGGGACTGGAAATCGACGACTTTGGCACCGGCTACTCATCCATCAGCTACCTGCGCCAGCTTCCGGTGGACACCGTCAAAGTGGACCGGACCCTGCTCTCAGCACTGGGCAGCGACCCCTTGCAACCCGCACTGCTGGCCGCCGTGCTGCAGTTGATCCGGGCTTGCGGGTTGGCTGCGGTGTGGGAAGGCGTCGAAAGTGCCGAGCAAGCCGAATATCTCCTCAGCATCGGGTGCACCAGCGGCCAAGGGTACTACTTCAGCAGGCCACTGCCTGAAGAGCAGCTGACCGAACAGCTGAAGCACCACAAGACGTGGCCCGTCAGTTGATGGTCCGCGTCCACGGATGGTGCCGGGTTCGCCACTCGGAGTCGAGAATCGCGTAGATAGTCTCCGTGGCCCATTGGCCCTTGTAGTGCCAATTGTCCACCAGCGTCGCTTCCAGGCGCATGCCCAGGCGCTTGGCGATGCCGGCCGAGCCTTCGTTGAGGGCATCCAACTTGGCATCAACGCGGTGGAATGAGAGCGTCTCGAACGCAAGCCTCAGCACGGCTTCCGCGGCTTCGGTGGCAATGCCGTGACCCTGGGCATCAGGATGGAGAATCCAGCCCACCTCTGCCTGCCCTGTCCCCTCAAGCCATTTCAGCACCACCTCGCCCATGAGTCCCGGGTGGTCCTTCCTCTCGATGGCCAGGCAAATCCAGTCACCCTCCTGGTTGAACTCGAAGTTGGCGTACCGGCCCAGGACTTCCATGGACTTGGTCCTGGTCAGCTCGTTGCGCAGAAGGAACCGGGCAGTTTCGGGAAGCGACTGGTATCCGTGGAAGCGATCGAGGTCCTCCGCTTCGAAGCGGCGCAGAATGAGTCGGTCTGTGGTGATGGGGAGCTCAATTTCGGGCATGTCTCCGAGGCTACTAGGTGCGGGCGAATACTGGTCCAGTCTTGACACGTGGCGCGATCTGGGATTACCTAATGAACATTCGGTAAATAAAGCTGGAGGCAATGACGCATGGTTGAAACAACCCTCTCCGGTGCATCGCACCACATCCTGACGAACGACTACGCGTCCGAATGGATGGGCATCGAGGTCCTCAAGCTCGACGACGGGCACGCCACCATCCGCATGCACCTCCGCCAGGAGATGCTCAACGGATTCGGAATGGCCCACGGCGGAATGATCTTCGCCTTCGGGGACACCGCGTTCGCACTGGCCTGCAACCCAGCCAACCCCACGCCCAAGCAAGCCGCCAACATCACGGTGGCGTCCGGCGTCGACATCAACTTCATCAAGCCCGCGTTCCAAGGCCAGGTGATCACCGCCGTCGCAAACCGCCGCGCGAGCACCGGCCGAAGCGGCCTGTACGACATCCAGATCTACGCGGCCGCGCCTGACGCCGATTCCGCCCCCGACGCCGAGCACGGTGAACTCATTGCCGAGTTCCGTGGCCGCAGCCGCACCATCTCCAAGAAGTAGGAACCCCAATGACGCAGAACACCGTGGCCGCACCCGCAGCTTCCTCCTCGAAGGCAACTGACCCCGTGCTGGACCGTGAAGAAACCATCTCCCGCGACGAACTCGAGGCCCTGCAGCTCACCCGCCTGAAGCACACCGTGGCCTACGCCTACGATCGAGTGCCGCTGTACAAGCGCAAGTTCGACGAAGCCGGCGTGCACCCCTCGGACCTCCGCGAACTGAGCGACCTCGGCAAATTCCCGTACACCACCAAGGAAGACCTCCGCCTGGAATACCCGTTCGGCATGTTCGCCGTGCCCCAGGACCAGGTGGCACGCATCCACGCGAGCTCCGGAACCACCGGCCGCCCCACAGTAGTCGGCTACACCAAGCAGGACCTCGCCAACTGGGCGACACTGGTGGCCCGCTCCTTCCGCGCCTCCGGAGTCCGGCCCGGCATGAAGGTCCACAACGCCTACGGATACGGCCTCTTTACCGGCGGCCTCGGCGCACACGCCGGCGCTGAAGCGCTCGGCTGCACCGTCATTCCGATCTCCGGCGGCCAGACTGAACGCCAGATCCAGCTGATCCAGGACTTCAAGCCGGACGCCATCCTTGCCACACCCACCTACCTGCTGACCATCGCCGACGCCATGGCACACCAGGGCATCGACCCCACCTCCACGTCGCTCAAGTACGCCGTTCTGGGCGCCGAACCGTGGACCGAAGAAATGCGCCACGAGCTCGAAAACACCATGAACATCAAGGCCTCGGACATCTACGGCCTCTCCGAAGTCATGGGCCCCGGCGTCGCCGGCGAAGCCGTTGAAACCCAGGACGGCTGCCACATCTGGGAAGACCACTTCCGCCCCGAAATCATCGATCCGTTCGACCACTCCACAGTCCTCGGTGACGGCGAACCCGGCGAACTCGTCTTCACATCCCTGACCAAGGAAGCGCTCCCGATTATCCGGTACCGCACCAAGGACCTCACCCGCCTGCTCCCCGGCACCGCCCGCCCGGCGCACCGCCGCATGGGCCGCATCACCGGCCGCAGCGACGACATGATCATCCTCCGCGGCGTGAACCTGTTCCCGTCGCAGATCGAGGAAATCGCGCTCCGCATCCCGGAACTCAGCCCGCACTTCCAGCTCGAAATCACCCGCCCAGAGGGCAAGCGCATGGATTCACTGACCGTGAAGATCGAACGGCGCGAGAACGTCTCCACCGATGCAGGCACGACGGCGGCGCACACCTTGCGTGAGCAGATCAAGATTCACGTCGGGTCATCTTGCGTAGTAGACGTAGTAGAGCCTGGTTCCCTTGAGCGGTCCAACGGCAAGCTTCGACGGATCTACGACATGCGCCCCAAGGGCTGACCTTGCTTGAGATCGTGAGAAAATGCCAGCATGCCTACTGAGACCACCACCAAGCGCGGACGGCCCGGTTACGACCAGCAGTCGGTGCTCCGCATCGCCGTCGACGTCTTCAACCGCCACGGGTACGACGCTACGTCCATGGGCATCCTGGCCGAGAACCTCGGGATCTCGAAGTCAGCCATTTACCACCACGTGCCGTCCAAGGGCGATCTGCTGAAGCTCGCCCTGGACCACGCGTTGGGCGGCCTTGAGGCCATCCTCGAGGAGCCTGCCGCCACCTCCGGGCCGGCCGACGCCCGGCTTGAGTTCGTGCTGCGGCAGACCATCGCTGTGCTGGTGGACCGGCTGCCCTTCGTCACACTTCTCCTGCGCCTCCGAGGCAACACGGAGATTGAGCGGGACGCCCTGGAACGCCGCCGCGCGTTCGACCACAAGGTAGCCGAACTCATCTCTGCGGCCCGCGAGGACGGTTCCCTGCGGCAGGACATCGATCCCCGCACCGTGACGCGCCTGCTGTTCGGCACTATCAACTCGATCGTGGAATGGTACAAGCCGGGCGGCTCGCTGTCCCCTGAGAAGCTCGCGGACGACGTCATCACCATGGCCTTCGACGGCCTCCACACGGCCGCCTGACCCTCTCGCACATCCCACGGGCTTCCGGCCGTCCCTGTCTCACATCCCACGCGCTTCCGGCCATCCCCCTCGCACATCCCACTGGCTTCCGGCCATCCCTCTCGCACATCCCACTGGCTTCCGGCCGTCCCTCTCTCACATCCCACGCGCTTGAGTCGAACCCTCTCTCACCTCCCACGGGCCTCCGGCCATCCCTCTCGCACATCCCACGCGCTTCCGGCCGTCCCTCTCGCACATCCCACGGGCTTCCGGCCATCCCTCTCGCACATCCCAGTAGACAGGTAGCTTCGTCGTGCAGTCTCCTGTCCGCCCGCAACCGGAACGCCGAACGCCTTCCCCCTCATGTGGGAAGGCGTTCGATCGGTCGCCGGCGCATCGATTTCCATTTGAGCCCGCGGGATGTGAGAGAGGGACCCACTCAAGCCCGCGGGACGTGAGAGAGGGACCCACTCAAGCCCGCGGGATGTGCGAGAGGGACCCACTCAAACCCGCGGGACGTGAGAGAGGGTTACTTCTCCACGAGGGTGAGGACGTCGTAGGTGGCCACGATTTCGTCGTTCTGGTTGGTCAGGACAGCGTCCCAAGCAACTTCGCCGTATTCGTCCGTCTCACGCGGAGTGATCTTCTTGGCTGTCAGCGTGACCCGGATCGAATCTCCCGCCGCCACCGGGGTGATGAAGCGCAGGTTCTCGAGCCCATAGTTGGCCAGGACGGGACCCGGAGCAGGCTCCACGAAGAGACCGGCAGCCCAGCTCAGGAGAAGGTAGCCGTGGGCCACGATGCCGGGGAAGAACGGGTTGGCTTCGGCTGCTTCCTGGTTGGTGTGGGCGTAGAACGTGTCGCCCGTGGAGTTGGCAAACGCAGTAATGTCCTCGAGCGTGACCTCCCGGAGTTCCGAGCGAACAGCGTCGCCGATCCGGAGGGTGGAGAGGTGCTTGCGGAACGGGTGCTCGCCCTCGGTTTCCACCGTGAAGTTGCGGTCGGCGCCCGTGTGCCACTGGCCCGTGACGGCGGTCAGCATGTTCGGGGAGCCCTGGATGGCGGTGCGCTGCATGTGGTGCAGGACGGAACGAATGCCACCGAGTTCCTCGCCACCACCGGCGCGGCCCGGACCGCCGTGAACCAGGTGCGGAACCGGGGATCCGTGACCGGTGGAGGAGCGGGCGTCTTCACGGTTGAGCATGTGGACGCGGCCGTGGTGGGCTGCGATGCCAAGCACCAACTCCTGCGCCACGGAAGGATCGTTGGTGCACACCGAAGCTACCAAGGAGCCGGAACCGCGGGCTGCGAGGCGGACGGCGTCGGCCAGATCCGAGTAACCGAGCACGGAGGAAACCGGACCGAAGGCCTCGAGCGAGTGTACTTCCTCGGCTTCGGCGTCCGCCCAGCTCAGGAGAACGGGCGACATGAAAGCGCCGTCCTCCACGACCCCCACTTCGCCGCCAACTGAGGTGACCGACGGCGTATCGAGGGATCCGTACGCAAGCTCGCCACCGGCGTCGAGCATTGATTGCACAGCAGCGCGGACGTCGGCGAGCTGCTCCAGCGAAGCCAGGGCGCCCATGGTGACGCCCTCGGCGCGGGGGTCGCCAACAACGACGCGCTCATTAATGCGCGCACCAACGGCGGCAGCAACCTCAGCGGTGAGCTGCTGTGGGACGATGATGCGGCGGATGGCCGTACACTTCTGGCCGGCCTTAACGGTCATTTCGGTGACGACTGCCTTGACGAAGGCGTCGAACTCCGGGGTCCCGGGAACCGCATCCGGGCCGAGAATCGCGGCGTTGAGGGAGTCGGTCTCAGACGTGAAACGGACGCCACCTTGGACCACATTCTGGTGCCCCTTCAGCGAGTTGGCCGTTGAGGCCGATCCCGTGAAGGACACAAGGTCGCGGTAATCGAGTTCGTCCAGGATGGTGCGGGCGGAGCCGGAGATCAGCTGGAGGGAACCGGCCGGGAGAATGCCCGATTCGACCATTGCCTTGACCGCAGCGGCGGCGACGTAGCCCGTGGGCGTAGCCGGCTTCACGATGGTGGGAACACCGGCGAGGAAGGCGGGAGCGAACTTCTCCAGCATGCCCCACACGGGGAAGTTGAAGGCGTTGATCTGCACTGCGACGCCGGGGATGCGGGTGTAGATGTGCTCACCGGCGAACGAGCCGTCCTTGGACAGGACCTCCATAGGGCCGTCCACCACAACCTGCGAGTTGGGCAGTTCGCGGCGGCCCTTGGAGCCGAACGTGAAGAGCACGCCGATACCGCCGTCGATGTCGATCATGTTGTCGATCTTGGTGGCGCCGCTCTGGGACGAGGACTCGTACAGCTCCTGGCGCCGGCCGTTGAGGTACTGGGCAAGCTCCTTGAGCTTGAGCGCACGCTGGTGGAACGTCAGCTTCCCGAGTTCAGTTTGGCCTGTGGTGCGGGCGAAATCCACGACGGCGCCAAGGTCCAGTCCGTCGGTGCTCACGTTGGCCAGGACTTCTCCGGTGCTGGCATCGCGGACCGGGACTTTCGTGGCATCAGGCGCCGGTGTCCACCAGGCATCCTGAACGTAGCTGGGGACGGTTGCAACGGCTGTGGTTTCCGGGGCGACTGCGGTAGTGGTCATCGTCGACGGGTCCTTCCAAGGCACGTGAAATCGGCACGGTCTGTGGTGCTGCCCGGGGGCAAACATTACTGACCGGCCGTTCGGTAATATATACAGGGTACATGAATGCCCGGAGGAGTACAGCAGTTATTTTGCGGGAGGCGTCAGCCCCGGCCACTCAGCTTCCTGGCCAACAACAGCGGCTTCTTGAGGAACTCCCCCACACTGGTCCGGGCAATGACCGTCTGGTTCAGGGCATCCAGCCGCTCCAGAACATGGTCCAGCTTGGCGCCGGTTTCGTCGAGGCGTCGCTGCTGGGCACGGATGAGCTCCTCCTGCTCAGCCAGGACGCGCGTCAGGTACAACATCCCGCCAAGCCCTCCCTGGGCCACGCCATCGCGAAGATGCTCATCCCGGACCAAGGCATCGTAGCGGGCATGCTCGGCGGCCTTTGCGAAAATACTGTTGCCCTCATGGCCCTCGGACTCCGGCCGTTGCGACCAGAACGCTAGCGGTTCGCCGTCGATGAATCCCACGCGCGAGTGGCTGAGGGTGCGCAAGTGGAACTCCCAGTCGCCCACTACGGGGAGGTCCTCGTTGTAGTAGCCCACGGCGTCGTGCAGGCTCCGGCGGTACAGGAAGGAAATGGGAACGGCCCGGTTGATCTTCAGCATGTCCGCAAGGGTGATCTGCTGCATATCCGCCCAGAAGAGCTCACGGCGGATCGGCTCAATCCGGTCCCCCACCAGTTCCTCGATGACAATCTCCGTCCGGACCATGACGCCACTTTCGGCTCCATGCGCAGGATCCTCCAGGTAAGCCACAGTGCTCTCAAGGAAGTTCGGGGCCCAGAAATCGTCGTCGTCATGGATCACAATGAACTCACCGGATCCAGCCTTGATACCCGCGTTTGATGCCGCTTCCATTCCCACGGACTCGGAATGGTGGAGCGTGGTGATCCGCTCCCGCTCGCCGTCGGCCCGCTGGGAGGTGAGGCGATCGACGTCGGCCGGGTTGCCGCCGTCGTTCACAATCACCAGCTCGAAATCCTGGAGCGTCTGGGCGAAGACATCGTCCAGGGCCCGGGCCAGGAAAATCGGACGGTTCTTGGTTCGGGTCACGATGGTGACGCGGGCACCGGCGTTCATGGCGGGTCCATTCCGTTTGGGGAAGTGTGATCAATCCTGCATGTTAGCAGCGGTACTGGCCCCCGAGCCGAGCTTTGACCTCAGTGCGTCAACCTCGTGTTCCACAACGCCGTTGGCCCTCAAAAAGGCCACGACGTCCAGCCCCTCGAGGAACTCGCACAGGCCCGCCCTTTTCTGCTCCAGCATGGCCTCAAGTTCAGCATCGGGAAGGTACGGATCATGGGCATGCGGGGCACCGTGGGTTCGATGCCGCTCATTGATTCCCCGGGCCGCAAGCTCGTAGCCACGAACGATGTCCTCGTCACTCATACCCGCCAGCCGCTGCAGCATCAGCGCGATCACGCCGCTGCGATCCCTCCCCGCCGAACAATGAACCACCACCTTGCCAGGCGACGCCGCAATGGCCTTGAAGACCGGCGCGATCTTCTCCGCGAAGAGACTCAGGTAATCGCCGTACTTCCCTGGATCCTTCAAGTACGGGCCGAACAGCTCGCTGAAGCGGCGGTGATCCGGATCCTCCGTGGGGCAATGTACGACGTCGATTCGCGCCTTCACATCGTCCGGCACCTCGGGATCGGTGTCGCGTTGCCGACGCTCGCGGGAGGCGCGGAGATCGATCACGGTGCGGACGCCGTCGTCGTACATCTGCTGCCAGCCGACCTCGGTGACCCACTCATGCCGGCCCATCCGATAGACGTCCCCGGCGATCCGCCACGCGTTCACGGCGCCGTCCCAGTGGACGCTTCGGTGAGCTTCAGATGTCCCCTCCATAGCAGCCAGCTAAGCACACGGAAGGGCACGTGTGTGAGCTTTGAGGCGCGCCGAGGGGTTAGCTCTCGGCACATTCGGGTTTGCCGAGGGGTTAGCTCTCGGCACATTCGGGTGTGCATAAGGGACGAGAGCCCGCCCTCGACGAACTGGTAGACCTACCGCTTGGCCAGTTGGGCAGGCTTGACGGCGGAGACCAGCGCGGCTGCGTAGGCCTGATGCCCGGCAATGTTCGGATGGAAGTTGGCGTCCGGGAGAGGCAGCCGGAGGTCCAGGACGATCCACGGCTCCAGGGAATTTGCAGCGTGGCCGGCGAACCTCTTGGTCACGTCGATGAACTTCGCGTTGGTCCCGCTGTCAACGACCGCTTTGGCGATGGTTGAGTTGAGAGCGTCGATGGCCTGATTGACCATTGTTTGGTTCTGGACGGGAATGACCGGCACACCATTCACCGGATCAAAGAGTCGCGGATAGCCCAGGACAGCAATGGTTGCCTGCGGAGCCGAAGCTCGAATCGTTTGGTAGATACCCTCAAGGCCGGTCTCAAGCACGGGGAGGTTGGCGATGATCGCGTTGACCGTCCCTGCGCACGTCACCGTATCCGGAGTCGCGCAAGCCTGAAGCGCCAAAAGGCTCCCCGCATCGATGGCACCTGCGGTGATGCTCACCAACTCGGCATTTCGGAGTGCGGTTTGGCCGGAGGCGATCTGTTCAATTACGGACGGTGCACCGTTGTAAAATGGACCACCGGGCACAAGCAGGGCTCCGTGGCAAGCGAGGTTCCCCAGTAAGTTGACCCGGCCAGTATCCGCAACTACATCCACATAGCCAGGGTGGCTTTGCCAACAAAGCGCGTCCCTGTACAGCCCGCCCGACCCGGTCCCCGCCGTGTACGAATCACCGAGTGCCACGTAGTCAGCGGGTGGCGGAGGTGCGGCAGTGGCAGGACTCCCCACGAATCCCAACGATAGTCCCAGGACAGCGAGCCCGCCCGCTAAAGCCGCCAGCCGTCGTCGTGCTTGATGAGTTGCCATGATTCTCCCCTTCGTACTGCTCAAATGGGGCTCCGGCACTCCGAAGGTGCGGAGGTCACGGCTCGCCCCACCACTCGGCCGCGTACCGGGGCAATGTGTTGGCTAGAGTACGCCTGCCGGGGTACCGCGGGAAGACCTTGACAGCGCACCGAAGGGTTAGCTCTCGGGGGTAACGAGAGCACTTACAGGCGAGAGCTCACCCCTCGGCGCCCGGATAAAGGCGAGAGCTCACCCCTCGACGCACACTCCGGCGAATCTTCGCGTCTACGCGCCGTACTTCGCCAGCCGGAACTCCAGGCCGTTGCGCACAGCCGGCCACTCGTGCTCGAGGATGGAGAACACCACGGTGTCGCGGAGGGCTCCATCGGCGCTGCGGGAGTGATTCCGCAGCACGCCGTCCTGTTTGGCACCGAGCCGGGCAATGGCTTCGCGGGACTGCTGGTTCATCCAGTGCGTGCGGAATTCCACGGCCGGGCAGCCCAGCGTCTCGAAGGCGTGCCGCAGGAGCAGGAGCTTGGAATCCGGGTTGGTCCCCGTACCGTGCGCGGACGCGGCGTTCCACGTGGATCCGATTTCCAAGCGAGGAGTCTCGTGGTCAATGTTCATGTACGTCGTCATGCCGATGAGCTTGCCCGTGGCGTTGGAGCGCGTGGCGAACGGCACCATGGAGCCTTTCGCCAGCAAGTCCAGGCGGCGATCGATTTCAGCTGCCATTCCTTCCGGGGTCGTGACCGAGGTGTACCAAAGCTTCCAGAGGTCGCCGTCGCGGGCTGCATCCACCAGCCCGTCATGGTGTGCCTGGCTCAACGGTTCCAGCGTCACGAATTTTCCGGTCAGGGTGATGGGTTCGATTGAAGTCACCCGGTTAGCCTAACCGCCCGCGGGGTTCAGTCTTTCCAGTCGAAGAAACCCTTACCCGTCTTACGTCCGAGTTCGCCGCGAGCCACCTTGTCGCGGAGGATCTGCGGCGGCGCAAAACGGTCGCCAAGAGTCGAGTGCAGGTATTCCGCAATACCCAGCCGGACGTCCAAGCCCACAATGTCGGTAGTTTTCAGAGGGCCCGTGGGGTGCTTGTAGCCAAGGACCATGGCGGCGTCGATGTCCTCGGCCGACGCCACACCTTCCTCCACCATACGCATCGCTTCAAGGGCAATCGCGACGCCGAGCCTTGAAGACGCAAAGCCGGGAGCGTCATTGACGACGACGGCGGTCTTGCCGAGTGCCTCCGTCCAGTTTTTCGCCGCAACAGCGAGTTCGGGAGACGTCTTCTCGGCCAGCACCACCTCAATAAGGGTGGAGGCGGGCACCGGGTTGAAGAAGTGGAGGCCCACAAAGTTGGCGGGCCGACGGAGCTCGTTGGCGAGTCCGGTGACGGAGAGCGAGGACGTGTTCGATGCCAGGAAAGCATCGGCGGACAAGTGCTCCTCCACAGCTTTCAGCGCCGAAACTTTGAGGTCGTAGTCCTCAGGCACGGCCTCCACCACGAGGCCACAGTGGATGAAGGATTCGTAGTCCGTGGAGGTGCTGAAGCGTGACATTGCTTCTTCGGGGGTTTCACTGAGTGTGCCGCGGGCGGCGGACTTGGCAACGGCGTCAGCAACGCGACCTTGCGCTCCGGCCGCTGCCTCGTGATCGCGTTCCACCACAATCACGGTGGCACCTTTGACGAGGAAGGCGTGGGCGATGCCGGCACCCATCCGGCCTCCGCCCAGGACTCCGACGACGTGCGGGATGGCGGGAGCTTCTGTCATTTCTGGGTCCTGTCTTGCGTGAGGTCGGCAGTGGCGGGAGCGTCAGTATTCTGGGAAGCCTTCGCCGATTTCTTGTCGAGAAAAGCCTGCATCCGGTCAAACTTGGCCTGGGACTCAAAAAGGATCCCCTGGGCCAGTGTGTCGATCAGCGGGTGGGCTTCAGCCGGGGCGTGGAACACGGATTTGGTGATGCGCACTGCCAAGGGATCCTGGCGTCCGATGCGGTCGGCCAGCCTATGCGCTGCGTCCATCAGCTCGGGAGCTTCGTGGATCTCCGTGATGAGGCTGATCCGCAAGGCTTCCTCGGCGCGGAGCACAGTGCCGGCGAGGAGAATTTCCTTGGCCTTCGGCTCTCCCACGAGTTCCTTGAGCCGCCAACTGGCACCCGCGGCGGCGAGGATTCCCAGGCCGGTTTCCGGGTTTCCGATCCGGATGCTCGGAGTCCCGATGCGGAAGTCCGCTGCGTAGGCGAGTTCGGCACCACCGCCCAGGCAGTATCCATCCAAGGCCGCGATGACGGGCATAGGAAGCTTGGCGATCCGGACAAAGATGGTGGAGTTGATCCCCTGCAAAGCATCGTCCCGGCGGCGTTCCCGCAGCTGTCCAATGTCCGCGCCGGAGGCGAACACGCCATCGGTCCCGGCAATAATCAGCACCTTCGGGTTCCGCTCGAGTTCAGCGCAGACCACATGGAGCTCGTCCACCATCTTCTGGTCAATCGCATTGCGGACCTCGGGACGGTTCAGCAAAACAGTGAGGCGGTCCTCGCGTTCCTCGATGAGAAGCGTGGTGAAGTCTTCCGGGTTCAGTGCCATTACACGCCTTCCAACAGCATTGCGGTGCCCTGCCCGACGCCGATACACATCGTGGCCAACCCGAGCTTAGGTCCAGAAAATGAGGCGAGTTCACGCTCCATACGCCCCAGCAGCGTAATCGCAATACGCGAGCCGCTGGAACCGAGCGGGTGCCCCAAACTGATGGCGCCGCCGTCGTTGTTGACGATGTCGGGGTTCAACCCGAGGCGGCGCATGCTGGCGAGCGACTGCGTGGCGAAAGCTTCGTTGAGTTCCACGGCGCCCAACTGGTCCACGGTGAGCCCGGTGCGGGCCAGGATCTTCTGCGTGGCCGGGACGGGACCGATGCCCATGATCTCGGGCTCGCAACCCGCTGAAGCACCATCGATAATCCGGGCGCGGGGCGTCAATCCGAACTTCTTGATGGCTGCTTCAGAGGCAACGATGATGGCCGAGGCGCCGTCGTTGAGCGTGGACGAGTTGCCGGCTGTGACCACGGATCCGCCGGGCACAACGGGTCGCAACCCCGCCAGGACGTCCATGGTGGTGCCTTCGCGGGGTCCTTCGTCGGTGTCCACCACGGTCTCGGACTTCCGGGTCTTGACCGTCACGGGAACAATCTCGTCCTTGAAGCGACCGCCCGCTATCGCGGCCAGTGCGCGCTCGTGCGAACGGACGGCAAAGGCGTCAGCATCCTCACGGGAAATCTTGTCCACGCGGCCTACTTCCTCAGCCGTTTCCGGCATGGAGTAGGTCATTTTGCCGTCGCGTGAGAGCTCGCCCTGGGTGAAGAGCGGGTTGGCGAAGCGCCAGCCGATGGAGGTGTCGAAGATCTGCCCGGGCTTGGCGAACGCCGTGGTGGGCTTTTCCTGAACCCACGGGGCGCGGCTCATGGACTCAACGCCACCGGCCACCACGATGTCAGCGGCACCGGACTTGATCATGTGGCTGGCCATGATGATCGCGCTGAGGCCGGAGGCACAAAGCCGGTTCACCGTGATGCCCGGGATGTGGAGGGGAAGTCCGGCAAGAATGGTGGCCATACGCGCCACGTTCCGGTTTTCCTCGCCGGCACCGTTGGCGTTGCCGAGGATCACCTCGTCAATGGAGTCAGGATCGACGCCGGCACGCGCCACGGCTTCCCGGACCACCAATGCTGCGAGATCGTCCGGGCGGACGGAGGACAGTGCCCCACCGTAGCGACCTACAGGCGTACGTGCGCCGCCAACAAGAAAAGCCTCGACCATGAGAACATCCTTCGCGAAAGTGAAAGGGACCGGCCTGGAATAATATACCGACCGTTCGTTCTATAAAGATTACACGGCCCGGCGGGCCGGTCAACAGCTGACGTCATCTATTGACCGGCCCGCACAGGAAACGAAGCAGTCCCGGAAACCCGGGATCACACCACCCGGATCCCGAGGTGACCAGCCAGAAGGGGTGCCATGAGGCTGAGTTGGTAGTCATCGATAACAACCCCCGCCAGCCCGGCCAATCCGTTGATGCCACGGAACTCCGACGTCCGCAGATCAACATCCTTGAGCTTTGCCCCGGTAACGTCCAAGGTGCCTATAGTGCAATTCTTCAGGGCGATCCTCGTGCCTGCGCAGCCACCGAGATCCAACTCGTTGATGATGCAGTCCGAGATCTGGAGGTCCATGAGCTTGGAGCCGCGGAGGTTCACATAGTCCAGCTTGCCGCCGTCGATCCGGACCGAGCGCCAGTTCCCCTCATAGAGCTCAGCTGAGCCCCATCGAGGGTTGCTGATTTCCACGTCCTGCCAGGAGCTCCGTGCGGCGGTGAAGACCGGCGCGTACGGCTCGGCCAGAATGCACTCGCGGAACGTTGCACCCCGCAACTGCGCCTCGTTGAAGGAGACACCGTTCAATTCGCATTCAATGAAGTCGGAGCCACTCAGCTCCTCTCCGTCGGCAGAAACCTTGGTCCACCTGACGCCGTCATACCGTTCGCCACGCTGGAAGTCCGGAGCGTCGTCGTCGCGCAGTTCTTCCAAACGAACCGCTGAAATCTTAGGGGCCGCAACCTTCGCAGCCGCCATCAGAGGGATTCCGCCTTCGCTGCGATCTCCGCCAGGTCCTTGGCGAGGGCCTTGCGCGTCATGCTCATGCCGATTTTCCCGAAGAGCGCCATACCCACCTTGCTCAGGAACGACGGCTTGAGCACCTCGGCGCCGAACGTCAGCGTAAGGTCCGTACCGCCGTCGCGCTCGAAGAGGGTAAAGCGCGAGGTGTAATCAGCGCCGCCCTGAAGCGCCTTCACAGTAGTGCTGCGCGGTGGGTCTGCCTGGGACACCCACATTTCGACGGTTTCCTGCTTGCCCATCATGGTCCGGGTTTCCTTCCAGCGAGTGCCTTCGCCGTACGGGCCCTCGCTGAGCAACTGGACGGAGTCGATGCCGGAGAGGGTGCCGGCTGAGCCCGGGATGTCCGAGATAACGGCCCAGACTTTCTCCGGACCTGCCTTAATGTGTTGCGTCAGGGTGGTGGTGTGTTCCATACATCGAGCCTAGACCCGACCCCTGACAGTCCCAATTAGGGCAGTCAGCCAGGTGACCACAGCGCAGACACCAACACCCCAGGCAATGTCGGTCACCGCCACCATCGGCGGGAAGTCCTTCAGGACTGCGAGCGCCGTCAACGCCCAAGTGGAATACGTGAAGAAGCCAAACAACGCTCCTCCCGCGACCCGCCGACCCAGCGTGAGGTCCGCCTTCCCCGGCCGCACGCCATAGTGAACAATCCCGGCAACGAAGACCACGTAGAACAGCACGGCCCCGACCGGCTGCGGACTGGACGCCATAAGGTGTCCGATCTGGCTTTCATACTGCCGCTGCGCCACGGTGACGATCCATACGACGTCGATCACGGCAAAGATCACTGCTGCCAGCGCGTAGGACAGAAGCCAACGCTTCATGCCGCGGCTCATCCCTGGCGCCGGGTGTCAGCGTAGAGGCTGTCCACGATGTGCCGTGCGCGTTCGGTGAAAGCCCCGCGCTTGAGTTTCATGGTGGGTGTCACGATTCCGTTGGCCTCCGTGAGGTCGGTCAGCAGCAAGACGAACCGGCGCACCTGCTCGGAACGTGCGATTTTCGCGTTCGCGGCACTGACGGCCTGGCCAATCACGGCGAGAAGCCGGACGTCGTCGATTTGGACTGCGCCGCCGTCGTTGGGGATCCGGAGGCCCTTCAGATCCGCGATGCCCTCGCGCTCGGCCCACGCCGCCAAGGTTTCGGGGTCCAGCAGCACCAGCCCACCGAGATACGGCTTGCCCTCCCCCACCATCACGGCATGGGCAACCAGGGGGTCGCCTTCCACGTAGCCTTCCCAAATGGCCGGGGAGATGGTTTTCCCTCCGGCGGTGACAATCACGTCCTTGATCCGGCCCTTCAGGGTGAGCCGGCCCAGATGGTCCAGCTCGCCGAGGTCCCCGGTCCGGAAGTAGCCGTCGACGAACGCGTCTGCGTTGTCCGCCTCCCGACGGTAGCCGGCGAAGACGCCCACACCGCGGGCCAGGACTTCCCCTTGGTCTGTGAGACGTACGGTGGTACCGGGCATGGGGACACCCACGGACCCCGAGTTGATGGACCCGGGCAGGTTCCCCGTCAGTGGGGCTGTAGTTTCCGTGAGGCCGTAGCCTTCGATCACTGGAAGTCCCAGTCCCCGGAAGAAAAGGGACAGCTCCGCATCGAGCGCGCCGGCGCCGGACAACAGGTAATCGAGGCGTCCGCCTACCACTTTCCGCAGCCGGGCGTAAAAAAGGCGGTCGAACAGAGCCTGCCGGATGCGGAGGCCGGCGGAGGCACGGACGGCAGGGTCGGCGTCGTGCGCTTCGGCAAACCGGCCCCACTCCACTGCCGTGCTTTGCGCCGAAGCCCACACGCGACCCAGCCGTTTTTGCGTTGCGGCCGCAGCGGCCGATGCCTGGATTTTCTGCAGCACACGCGGAACCACCACAAGGAACGTGGGCTTCAAAGCGCCCAGCGCGGGCACCACATCCCGAGGATCTGAGAGGTGGGCAATCCGCATGCCGTTGGCCAGGCAGATCAGCTGCAGCCCGCGCGCAAGGACATGGGCCATCGGCAGGAAGATGATGGTGTTTCCATCCTCCCGGACCACCTCTGTGTAGGCTCCGGCGACGTTAAGGACCTGCCCCACGAAGTTGCCGTGGGTGATGAGTGCACCCTTGGGCGCCGCCGTGGTGCCGGAGGTGTACACGATGGTGGCAACAGAGTCGAGATCGGCCAGCAAGCGGCGCTCCTCTACGGTGCTCTCAGGGATCCCGACGCCGCGGGCCACCAAATCTGCCAGGTCCGATCCCGGCCACGCCTCAATGGTCCAGATCCCCAGGGGCTGGATTCCTGCGTTGCTGAAACCCTGCTCCAGCAACGCGGCGTGCTCCGCCGTGCCGCCCAGGGCCAGCCTGACGTCGGCATCGGCCAGAATCGCCGTCACCTGCGGTGCCGCTGAGGTTTCGTAGACGGGAACCACGACGGCGCCGGCGAACCAGGCAGCCATATCGGCCAGCGCCCACTCGTAGCGGGTGGGGGACATGATGGCCAGGGACTCCCCCGGCTGGATGCCGGCCGCGATGAAACCCTTGGCCAGGGCCCGGACCTCGTCAACGAACTGCTCCGTGGTTACTTGCCGCCAGGGATCGGTGATGGCCGTATCTGCCGCACGGACCTCAAAAGCGATGTGACCGGGGTTCGTCCTGACGCGCTGCATGAGCAACTCGGTGGCGTTACGGTGGTTGGCCGCGTCAACCAGCGGCGGGGAGGTGAATTCTCTCAACGGGAACCCTCAGCGGACAGGGATTGCAGGTGCTCCTGCATCAGGCCCAGGACAGCGTCGAGAAAATCCCCTACGACGGCTTGGTGTTCAGCGGGCAGAGCGTCCACGTGCGCAGCGGCGGCAGACAGGAGCGGCTGCAGCAGGTCCTTGATTTGGAGGGATGCCGAACTGGTGACGTTGACGTGCACTTGCCGCCGGTCTTCCGTGCTGCGCAGTCGTTCAACGAACCCGTGCGACTCCAAACGACTGACCAGCGCAGTAGTGGTGGCCGCGGTAGTTCCCAAGTCCGAGGCGAGGGCCCCCACGGTGACGGGACCCGAATCAGCCAGGACCGTGAGCGCCCTGTAGTCAGTGAGGTTGAGTCCGAGCGCCCGGGCTACCTCGCGTTCGGTCTCATTAGCCAGGCCAAACAGACCTTGCAAGGTCCGGGAGGTCGGGTGGGCCAACTCTCCGGTAGCCTTTTGATGGTTTTGCATGATTATATAGTAATCAAATTAGTTTGAACATCAAGCAGGCTAGTAAATCGGCGTTGTGGGGAACTGCCGCTGGAGCCGCCATGAAAGGAACACTGTCGTGAAGGATTCAGAGAGGAAGGGCCTCATTGCCGTTCCCGCGGTGGTGCTGCTTGGCGGACTCGTCGCCGCGGCCGGAAGCCACCACGGAGCCAGCCTGGCCGGGATTCCGGTCTTCGCCGCCGCAGTCGCCGTCGCGTTCATCATTCAATGGCTTGTCTTCATCCCGTCCTTCAAGGCACAGACAGAGAAGTACTTCGATCTGACCGGCTCACTGACCTATGTAGCCATCACCGTCCTGCTGGTACTTGCCACGCCCGGAATTGATGCCCGATCGCTGCTCCTTGCGGCCATGGTTGCCGCGTGGGCCCTCCGCCTGGGTACCTTCCTGTCACGGCGGATCCACAAAGCAGGCAAGGACGACCGGTTCGACGAGATCAAGCCATCATTCGTCCGCTTCCTCAACGTCTGGACCATGCAAGGACTCTGGGTGGTGTTCACCGCGGCAGCGGCATGGGTGGCCATCACCAGCACCAACCGGGTGGCTTTGGACTGGCTGGCCGTCCTCGGATTCGTGGTGTGGGCGGCAGGATTCGTCATCGAGATCGTGGCCGACCTGCAGAAGAGCCGGTTCAAGGCCAACCCCGCCAACAAGGGAAAGTTCATCTCCACCGGGCTATGGTCAAAGTCCAGGCACCCCAACTACTTCGGCGAGATCCTCCTGTGGACGGGTGTGGCCATCATCGCCATCCCGGTACTCCAAGGCTGGCAGTGGGTTGCTCTGATCTCCCCGATCTTCGTGACCCTCCTGCTCACCAAGGTCAGCGGCATCCCCCTGCTGGAAAAGAAGGCCGACAAGACCTGGGGCGGCGAGGCCGGGTACGAGGCCTACAAGAAGAGCACCCCGGTGTTGATCCCCAAGCTCGGCTAGGCCGCACAGCAGGCCCCACAACGCGAACGGCGCGCGCCCCCGGAAGGAGGCACGCGCCGTCGTACGTTTGAAACGCAGTTAACCAGACGAGTCTTAGCTGAAGAGCTCGCTCTTGGGTTCGTTGTTCTTGACCTTCTGCCAGCCGAGCCACAGCACCAGGGCGAAGAACGGGATGGTCGCGAGGGTCCAAAGGCCCAGCAGGAAGACCTCGCCGGTTTCCTTGTCCGTCATGGAATCGAAACCGATCAGCACGGTGATCGCCAGCAGGGCAATGAGCCCCACCCAGCTGGTCCACGGTGAACCGGGCATCGGCAGGCTGGAGACGTTGCCGCGCTTCTTCCGCAAGGCAATCTGGCTCGCGAAGATGGAGCCCCACGTGAAGATCACGCCGATGGACGCGGTGTTCAGCGCGAGGTCGAACGCGTGCGATCCGCCCAGCCAAATGTTGAGCAGGATGCCTACAAGGTAGACGCCACCGATCGCCAGGATGGCCGCGTACGGCACGTGACGTGTGGACATCTTGGTGAGCCACTGCGGGGCATGGCCGTTGTTGGCCATGGTGCGGAAGATACGGCCAATCGAGTACAGGCCCGAGTTGCAGGAGGACAACGCGGCGGTGATGACGATCATGTTCATGACATCGCCCATCCAGCCAAGGCCCATCTGGCCGAACACGGTAACGAACGGCGAGGTGCCGGCCACGTACTGGTCGGACGGCAGCAGCATCGCGAGCAGCGTCACCGAACCGACGTAGAAGACCACAATACGGACCACGACGGCGCGGATCGCCTTGGGAACTTCGCGTTCCGGGTTTTCCATCTCACCAGCGGTAATGCCAACGAGCTCGATGGCGTTGTAGGCGAAGATCACGGCGTTGAGGACCAGGATCATCACCAGGCCGCCCTTGGGGAACATGCCGCCGTCTTCGTGGAAGAGGTTGGCCACGGACGCATTGCCATCGCCCACCTTGGCGTTGGTGACAACCATGAACGTACCAACGGCCAGGAAGATCACGATGGCCGCGACCTTGAGGCAGGAGGCCCAGAATTCGAATTCGCCGAACGCCTTGACGCTGAACAGGTTCACAGCCACCAGCAGCACCAGCGCGGCGATGGCGGACAGTTCAATAGGCACGTTGGGGAAGAAGAACTGGAAGTACAGGCCGATGGCGATCAGCTCGGCGATGCCAGTCATGGCCCAGTTGATGAAGTACATCCAGCCGGAAAGGAACGCGCCCTTCTTGCCGAACATTTCGCCGGCGTAGCTCACGAAGGAGCCGGACGTCTGGCGGTACATGATGAGTTCACCGAGGGCGCGCATCAGCAGGTAAGCGATGACGCCGGCAATGGCGTAGGAGAAGATCAGGGCCGGGCCGGTGGAAGCCAGACGGCCACCGGCGCCCATGAAGAGGCCGACGCCGATGGCGCCACCCATGGCGATCATGGTGACGTGGCGGCGGCTCAGGGTCTTCTGGTATCCCTCGGCGCTGAGGTTGGAGTCCGAGGCTGCAGATGAGGCCTTGGAGCTCTGGAGATCTGTGGGAGTACTTTGCGGCACAGCTGTTCCTTGTGGGTTGGGGTGTTGCTGTAGGTGTCACGCCCATGCCGGAACACGGGCGGCTTTGGCACACATAATTCGAGCTTTTCCTCTTTGGAGGACCCGAAGTGTGACAAAGAACGCAGAACGCCGAAGCTTCGCGCAACCCGTCTATCTTACGGGATTAACCCGAATGCCCGTGACGCAGGCAACAAGGAGCTGTGGATAAGGGCCAAAGCACCCCCTGGAAGCGGCGCTGTTCAACCCAGTTCAAGCACCATATTTCCGGCCTCATCTGCGAAAACAATGTAGGTCCTCAAGGGTTTGGCGCCCGTGGTGGAGCAGCCTGTTTGGAGTTCGAAGGCGTGTTGATGAAGGGGGCACACCACCACCTGCTGGTCGATGGTGCCGTCCGCGATCGGGCCACCTTTGTGCGGGCAGACTCCCGAGACGGCCCGCAGGTTTCCATCCCGCAAACGGAACACCGCCACCTGCTCTCCGTCGATTCCAAACGCCCGGCCTTCGCCGAACGGGATTTGGTCAACGGGGCCAAGGATGTGCAGGACCTTCGATCCAGCAACGGACCCGGACCCGGCGGCAGAAACCAACCCGGCGCTCACTGGCTGCGCACTCATCGGACCGGCACCTGCGGCAGGACGGTCAAGGGCAGGGAGGTCCGGAACTGGCCAGGCGTCAGCGGATCATCACGTTCGCTCCACGGGTCCACATAGCTGTCCACCGAGGCTTGCATGGAATCATCCAGACGGGCTGCGATCCCCTCGGAATCATCCAGGATGACGCTGCGGATGTGTTCGATCCCCACCCGCGGCACGAACGCATACGTCCGCTCCAGCCAGTTGGCGTTCTCCCGGTAGTACTGCATGAACCGGCCTGCCATGAGGGTCACCTCTTCCGGGGTATCCACAGTGACCAGGAGATCGCCCTTGCGGATATGGGCGCCGGCGGCTCCACCGATGTAAATTTCCCAGCGACCACCTTCCACGGCCACCACACCCACGTCTTTGACCAAGGACTCCGCGCAGTTGCGGGGGCAGCCGGACACGGCGAGCTTCAGCTTGGCCGGCGCTTCAATTCCCTGGAACCTGGACTCCAGTCGGATTCCCAATCCTGTGGAATCCCCTGTTCCGAACCGGCAATAGTCCTTCCCTACACAGGTCTTGACCGTGCGGAAGCTCTTGCCGTAGGCGTACCCGGAAGGCATGTCCAGATCGGCCCAGACCAGCGGGAGCTCTTCTTTAGGCACCCCCAAGAGGTCGATCCTTTGCCCGCCGGTCAGCTTGATCATGGGAATGTTGTGCTTCTCGGCGACGTCCGCGATCCGCCGAAGCTGCTGCACCGAAGTCACCCCGCCTTTCATCTGCGGGACCACGGAGAAGGTGCCGTCGCGCTGGATGTTGGCGTGGACGCGCTCGTTGATGAACCGGGCGTCGCGTTCGTCCACATAGTCCCCGGCCAGCATCATTTTCATCAGCGACGCCAGCCCCATCTTGGATTTGGCATCCTCAGTACTGCCCGGAGCCAAGGCGGCAAAGACCTCTGACACGGAACGGAGCCCACGGGACCGGATCTCCACCATCAGGGAAGCCTTGTCCAACGGAATTCCGGGAACGTAGTAGTTGGCGGCCGGGTCTTCCTCCACAGCACCGCCGGCGGCCCACTCCACCACTTGGGTGACCATGAGCTTGCACGAGCCGCACCCTTTTCCTGCCCGGGTGGTGTCCATGGCAGCGGACACCGATGTGCACCCGCCACGAACGGCGGAGACCAACGCGCCTTTGGAGACGCCGTTGCAATTGCAGACCTGGGCGCTGTCCGCCAGCTCGGCGACGCTCTCTTCCTCCCCCGGCGATCCGAGATCGAACATCAGCGAGAGCCGCTCCTCCGGAAGGAACAAGCCTTGATCAAAAGCCTGGGTCAGGTAGGCCACCTTCCGGCTGTCACCCAGCAGGGTGGCACCCACCATTTTGTTGTCCCTGATCACGATCGACTTGAAGACTCCGCGGCTGGGTTCCGAGAACACGATGTGCTCGTCGCTGTCCCGTTCCGGGCCATGAAGCCCCATGGAAGCGACGTCGACGCCGGCCACCTTCAGTTTGGTGGCGGTCCTGGACCCCAGATACATCGACGAGCGGTCCACTCCCGTCACATGGTCGGCCAGCACGGCGGCCTGCTCCCACAGGGGCGCCACCAGCCCGTAGACCTCGCCGCGGTGCTGGACGCACTCCCCCACGGCGTAGATCTCCTCTTCGTCCATCACCCGAAGGTGGTCATCCACCACGATTCCGCGCTCCACTGCCAAACCACTGACGACGGCGACATCCACGTTGGGTCTGATGCCTGCGGTGACCACCACCATGTCGCAGTCGAGGTTGGGTTGATCGCGCAGGCCCACCCCGGTGATGCGGTCCGATCCCAGGATCGCCGTGGTCCGGCTTCCGGTGTGCACCGCGATGCCCAGCGCCTCCACGCTTCGCCGCAGTATTGCACCGCCGTCGGGCCCCATCTGGGCGTTCATCAGGTGACCGCCCGAGTGGACCACGGCGACGTCGAGGCCGTAGGCCTGCAACCCCCGCGCCGCCTCCAGCCCCAGCAATCCACCGCCGATCACCACAGCCCTGCTTTGCTGATCGCCCGGGTGTTCGTGTTGGGCAAACTGGATCATCCTGCGGGTATCGTCCATGGTCCGGAAGGTGAAGACGCCGTGCCGGACCGTCCCGCTGGGCGTGTAGATGCCGTCCATGGGTGGCAGGAAGGAACGGCTGCCCGTGGCGATGATCAGGTAGTCGTACTGGACCACGCGGCCATCGGCGGCGAAAACATGCCGGCTGAACTTATCGATCCGATCCACGCGGACCCCGGTGTGGAGGGTGATGTTGTTTTCCTGGTACCAGGGCAGGGCATTGAGGAAGATGTCCGCATCGCTTTCCTCGCCGGACAGGACGTGGCTGAGCATGATCCTGTTGTAGTTCCCGTACGGCTCGTCACCGAACATGGTGATGTCAAAAAGATCGGCACCACCCCGGGCCAGGATTTCCTCCACAGCCCGGGCGCCCGCCATGCCGTTTCCGATCACTACAAGCCGCTTTTTCATCAGTGCTCCACCATGCCAAGATCCACCACCACGGTTCCCCGCACCCCGGCAGGGGCCACGATGAACAGTTCGATCACGGACCCGCCTTCGGTGTCTTCCACCACCCTGAGCGGGATGTGGACATCGCCCTTGGCTCCGATGGGGAAATAGCGCAGGGGAATGCGGTCGCGCATCAACACCACGGTGATCAGTTCCGGGCTGGAATTGCCGCCACGGAAGTACAGCGTCTGGTTGACCACGCCATCCGGAACAAAGTGCGAGAGTTCGGCGTGGATGGGAACCGGTTTATCCAGCCCGGTTCCTTCAAAGTGGTAGATGCCCTGCAGGAAGAGATTCTGGATGATCACGGGACAAGTCCTTTCGGCCGGTTCCCTTCCCATGGTGCTCCGCCGTTGTTTCAGGACCCTCAATGCCGTGTTTCCGCCCGCAGGACAGGGGGTAACGATCCCTTTGCGAACAACTCACCGGAGGGGAAGCCGAGTGAGGACTACAGCAGTTCGCCGCCCTGCATCCCGTAGCGGACCCACGAACCCGCCGACGCGCCCCGGCCGGAGCCGGCGGTACGGCCGCCGGCAACGCGGGCACAATGATCGAACCACTCACCCAAGGCCCGGTCGTGGCTCACGATCACCAGGGTCCCGGCGAACGACGCCAATGCTGCCTCCAGTTGTTCCACCAAGACCGGTGCCAGATGGTTGGTGGGCTCATCCACAATCATGGTTTGGTACCCGCCCAGGAGCAGCCGGGCCAAGGCGAGACGGCGTTGCTGCCCCGCGGACAGGCCACCCACGGGCACGTGGAACTCGGCGGGCCGGAAAAGACCCAGGCGAAGCAAGCCTTCCGCGTGTTCATCGATGTTGCCACCCAGACCAGCGGCGAATGCCGGAAGCAACCGCAGCCCCGGCCGCGTGGGAACGTCGAGCTCCTGCTGCAGGTAGCCCACCTTGCCGTGGATGGCCACCGACCCCGTGGCCGGTTCCAGGTTCCCCGTCACCACGGACAGCAACGTCGATTTGCCGGCTCCGTTGGGCCCGGTGATGAGTACCTTCTGGCCTGTTTCAACCCTAAGATCGGTGGGTTGAAGCCTCCCTGGGACGCTGATGCCGTGGGCTTCCACCGCAGGTTCGGACATCACGTCAGTCACAGAACCCAGCGGAGCTGACAGTGTCAGCGGCACCGGTGGGCGGTCCACCGGGTTCTCCTCGAGCCGGCGGAGCCGTTCCTGGGCGTTGCGGACCTTGCTGGTGACCGCGCTCTGCCAGGTTCCGGCTTTGAACCCAAAACCCATCTTGTCGTTGTCGCGCTTGCGTCCGTAGCCCATACGGTCGGCCACTGTGGCAGCTTGCAGCCGTTCGGCAGCCATGGCGTCCAGCCATTCGTCGTACTCCTGGACCCAACGGGCACGTTCGGCGGCTTTCTCGCGGAGGTAGCCTTCGTAGCCGTTCCCATAGCGGTTCACGGACCTGCGGTCGGCGTCCACTTCGATGATGGTGGTGGCGACTCTGCGCAGCAGGACACGGTCGTGCGAGACCACCACTACCGTGCCGCGATGCGCAGCCAACCGGGACTCAAGCCAGGCCGTACCGTTCGCGTCCAAGTGGTTGGTGGGCTCGTCCAGGAGCAACGCTTCGGCAGGATCGGCCAGCAAGCATGCCAGCGCCACCCGCTCCTGCTCGCCGCCGGACAAGGAACCAAGCGTTCGACGGCGGTCCAGGCCTCCCAGCCCCAGCTTATCCAGCGCTGCTTCCACCCGGGATTCGGCAGCGTAGCCCTCGCGGAGTTGATACTCCGTTTGCAGGCTTCCGTAGAGTTCAAGTTCCTCGGTGTCGGCGTCGGCCAGGCCTGATTCCAGGTCCAGGATGCGGGCTTCAAGGGAACGCAGCGACGCCAAGGAGGAGTCGATGGCATCTCCTACGGTCACCGACTCGGAGAAGCCATGGGTCTGGGCGAGGTAGCCCACGCGGTAGCCGGGGTTGCCGCTCAGGCCGGCCGCGCCGTCGTCGGGCGTTTCCACACCGGACAGCAGCCGCAGCAGCGTGGACTTTCCCGCGCCGTTTTCGCCGACGATTGCCACGTGCTCGCCGTGGTGGATGACGAGGTCAACGTTGTTGAGAAGTTCGCGGTCCCCGTAGCCGTGGGAAACGCCGGAAAGGTAAAGGTGGTCAGTCAAGAGGAATCCTCGCAAGTCCGCAGTGGGTGGCCTAAAGCCGTGTGGGTACTGGGGATGCAGCCGCAGATAGGGGGCTGCGCTCAAGACTTCATCGCTCCAGACTGCCCGGCGAACGCGGCGCCGTCAAGCTGGGGCACCACGGGTGACACCATGAGGAAACGGAAAGACCTTGTGTTGACACCACGATGACGTCAGAATGGTGTCATGCAGCTCAACCAGTACGTCACCGCCGTCCAGCACCAATTGGACACGGCCGCCGAAGCCGGAGGTCCGGAAGCACGGGCCCTCAGCGAGCGACTCACCGCCGCGGTGGAGTCCACAGTTCGGTTGGTCCTTCTCGAGGCTCTCTCCGACGCCGCACGCGAGATCACCTTGGAGCTTGCCCCCGGCTCGGTGGAGGTGAGGCTCCGTGGCCGCGACCCGGAATTCGTGGTCAACAATCCGCCCAGCGGGGACTTCGAGGCAATGATCGAGCAATCAATCCTGGGCACCATAGCCCCGGAAGACTTCGACGGCACCAGCATCTCGCGCACCACGCTCCGGCTTCCGGATCAGCTCAAGCAACAAGTTGAGGAGGCCGCCGTCAGGGATGGCGTGTCCGTGAACTCGTGGCTGGTCCGGGCCGTCGCCGAGGCGCTCCACGGCAGCCACTCGGCCAATAAAGGCAAGCGCCGCGAACCCGGCGAACAGAACTTCACGGGATGGGCGCGCTGATGGCGACCTTCCAGACTCCCCAGCCGATCGCCGTCGTGGTTGACGTCTCCGTCCGCGGCGATATGTGGATCGTGGCCCGCGACCACCCCGAAACCGAGGTGACGGTCCAGCCCCGCAAGGCAAAACGAAGCCTGGACGTCAGGATGGCTGAGCAAACCACCGTGGACTACTCGGACGGCCGCTTGCAAGTCAGGCTTCACCCCGCATTCCGCCACAGCTGGTTCAGCGACGGCGGCGCAGTGGAGATTGTCGTTGAGGTTCCCATTGGCAGCAGCCTGGAGCTGAAGACTGCCATGGGCGACCTCCGCTGCGAGGGCGAATTCAGCACCGCCGACCTGAAGACCGATTTGGGCCACATCCGCATCGACCACTGCGGCGAGCTCCGAGCCCACACGGACATGGGTGACGTCACCGTGGAACGCGCGTCAGGACGGTCCAGGATCAAGACCGGCTCAGGCAAGATCCGCGTCCGTCACATCGACGGGGTTGCCACTGTAAAGAACGGCAACGGCAGCACCTACATCTCGCACGCTTCCGGCGAACTCAGCGTCAGCGCCGCCAACGGCGATGTCTCCTTGGAGCAGGCCGGCCTCTCCACGACAGTCAAAACGTCCAACGGGGACATCACGGTAGGGGAAGTGGCCGCGGGAACCCTCACGGTGCAGACGGCCGCGGGCGCACTGTCCATCGGCGTGCGCCAAGGTACCGCGGCCTGGCTTGACCTCAAGACCAAATATGGACGGGTACGCAACGCACTCGACGTCACCCATGGACCTGGCCAATCCACGGACACAGTGGAGATCCGTGCCCGCAACGCCTACGGCGACATCACAGTGACGCGTTCACCCGCAACAGCGCACGCCTAAACCTACGCCGTGGCCAGGGCCCGCTTCCGACGAGCCTTGGCCAGCCGCGTCCCTATCAGCCCCTGCCGCGGGCTGAATAGATACACAAACGCGAACACCACGCCTTGGGTGAGCACCACCATGGCCCCCGATGCTGTGTCCAGGTAATAGCTGAGGTAGATGCCGGCCACGGAACACACCACGGAGATCACCGGTGCAATAACCAGCATCCGCGAGAACCGGTCCGTCAGCAGGTAGGCGGTGGCGCCCGGGATGATCAGCATGGCGACCACCAAGACCACGCCCACCGTCTGCAGGGCTACAACCGAGGTCAGTGCCAGCAAACCCAACAACAGCGCGCCAAGCCTGCGGGGCGAGAGGCCGATCGCGTGCGCATGCGTGGGGTCGAAGGCGTACAGCGTGAGATCGCGGCGTTTGAGGATCAGGATGGCGAAGGCCACCACGCCCAGCACCACCACCTGGATGAGGTCGGGGATACTGACGCCCAGCAGGTTGCCGAAGATGATGTGGTTCAGGTCGGTTTGGCTTGGAGTCACCGAGATCAGGACCAGGCCCAGGGCAAACAGCGACGTGAAGACGATGCCGATCGCAGCGTCTTCCTTTACCCGGCTCGTGTTGCGGACCACCCCGATCAACGTCACCGCGATCAGTGCGAACACCAAGGCACCCAACGCGAACGGCGCACCCACGATGTACGAGAGGACGACGCCGGGAAGCACCGCGTGCGAGACGGCGTCGCCCATGAGGGACCAGCCGATCAGGACGAGCCAGCAACTGAGCACCGCGCAGACCACCGCGGCGATGGCCGTGGTTGCGAGCGCCCGCACCATGAAGTCGTAGCTCAGGGGTTCCAGGAGAAATTCCACGGTTCAGCCCCTGTTCATGACGTCGAGGCCGAAGGCCATGGCCAGGTTCTCGGGCTGGAGCACAGTGTCAGGACTTCCATGCATGAGCACCTTGCGCATCAGCAGCACGGCTTCGTCGCAGAGCTGGGGCAGGGCATGGAGGTCATGGGTGGAGATCAGGATGGTGGCGCCGTCCTCCGCCA
Organism: Arthrobacter sp. YN; assembly: GCF_002224285.1. GTDB lineage: Bacteria > Actinomycetota > Actinomycetes > Actinomycetales > Micrococcaceae > Arthrobacter. The sequence goes on from NZ_CP022436.1 coordinate 4,004,337, forward strand.
ACTCACGGAGGAGCCGGGTGATGGTGGCCTCGGACCGCTTATCCACGCCCGCGAAGGGCTCATCCAGCAGCATCATGGTGGCTCCCTGCGCAATGCCACGGGCCACGAAGGCCCTTTTCTTCTGTCCGCCGGAGAGCTGACCGATCTGCCGGTCGGCGAACTCGCTCAGTTCCACCCGTTCCAAGGCGTGATCGACGGCGTCCCGGTCGGCTTTGCGGGGCCGGCGCGTGAATCCGAGGTGCCCGTAGCGGCCCATCATCACCACGTCCCGGACGGACAAGGGAAAGGCCCAGTCCACGTCTTCGCTTTGGGGGACGTAGCCGATCCCGGCGTCCTTGCGCATCTTCGCGGGTGGCTCTCCGTTGATGAGTACCCGGCCGGAATCGGGTTTCACCATGCCCATGATGACTTTGAACAGGGTGGATTTGCCCGAGCCGTTCATCCCCACCAGGCCGCAGATCCGGGAGTGCTCAAGTGTCAGGGACGCAGAATCCAGGGCCAGGACCTCACCGTAGTGGACCGTGACGTTTTCTACGGCGATCGCGGGGGTGCTCATGACGTTCCTCCTGTGAGTGCCGTGGTGATGACCTTGGCGTCGTGGCGGATGAGGTCAAGGTAAGTGGGAACCGGTCCGTCAGCTTCGGACAAGGAATCGACGTACAACGTCCCACCGAACTCGGCGTCCGTGGCACCCACCACCTGCTGCATGGGGGCGTCCGACACCGTGGATTCACAGAAGACTGCAGGTACCTGGTTTTCTTTCACGAACTCGATGGCCCGGGTGATCTGCTGCGGCGTAGCCTGCTGCTCTGCGTTGACTGCCCAGATATAGACCTCTTTGAGTCCGGCGTCGCGGGCCAGGTAGGAGAAGGCACCTTCGCAGGTGACCAAGGCCCTCTGCTTCTCCGAGAGGACGGACAGCTTGGACACCATCTCGTCCTGCACGGTCTGCAGTTGGGCGTTGTAGGCCTTGGCGTTGGCTTCGAACTCTGAAGCATGGGATGGATCCAGCTTCGCGAAGGCCTTGGCCATGTTGTTGGCGTAGATCTGGACGTTCTTGGGCGACATCCAGGCGTGCGGGTTTGGCTTGCCCTGATAGGAGTCCTCGGCGATGGGCATGACCTCGACGCCGTCGCTCACCACAGCGTGCGGCACGTCCAGATCTTCCACGAACTGGGCGAACCACGCTTCGAGGTTGAGCCCGTTGTCCAGGATCAGGTCGGCTTGGGCAGCTTTGCGAATGTCGCCGGGTGTGGGCTCGTAGCCATGGATTTCGGCCCCGGCTTTGGTGATGGACTCGACCCGGAGTTTATCCCCGGCAACGTTCTTGGCGACGTCGGCCAACACAGTGAACGTTGTGAGCACCACGGGTTTGTCGTCACCTCCCGCGGAGGAATTCCCGCCGCAGGCGGAGATCCCCAGGGCAAGGGCGATCACGGTGAGGAGAGCAGCGAAACGGCGGACGTCTTTGGCGCGCCGAAACGAAAAGTTAGGCATACCGAAAAGTGTAGCCAAGCGAGGGCCACCCGGCAAAGCTAGGCTGGTCACATGGGCACTCTTTCCACCAAAGCATCTTTGTATAGATTCACTGCCCTTGATGCCGTCGCCGTGGCCGTCTACCTCGCCTTTACCGCGTACTTCGCGTTCGCGGGTGAATCCGTGGAACGGCTGATGCTCCAGCTCTTTCCCGAGCCGGCCACCGCGTCCTACGCCGTGAACGCGGTCTTCTATGCCGGCGTCGGAATATTCGCGGTGGCCTCAGCCTGGCGGGTGATGGGCAGGGACCTCAAGATCCTGGGCACCCGGCCATGGTTCACCCTGGGCATGGTTCCCTTGGCGATCGTGGTGATGCTCATTCTCACGGCCCTGCTGGTGGCGGCCTTCGGTACAGCTCAAAGCTCTGAGAACCAACTGGGCATCCAAGGCCTCCTGCAGCAGGTGCCTGCATGGCTCATGGTGCCCTTACTGGTGCTGCTGGGTCCCTTTGTTGAGGAGTATCTGTTCCGGCATTTGCTGATCGGCAAGTTGTCGCAGTACCTGAACATCTGGATCTGCTGCGTGATCTCCGTGGTGGTCTTTGCCTCCATCCATGTGGTGGGCCGCGAAGGGCTGGTGCTGTCCGCGTTGGCACCGTATCTGGGCATGGCCGTGGTCCTGGTGGCGGTCTATGTCTGGACAGGGAAGAACCTGATGTTCTCCTACTTTGTCCACGCCGCCAAGAACCTCATGGCCGTTGTCCTGATCTACGCAATCCCGTCCGAGCTGCTGCCCAGCTAAGACACCCTTTTCCCCGTCAGCACCACGCGGTGGCTGCCTGAGGTCCGCCCCGTGATGTAAACCTTCACGCCGTAGCTGGCGTTCGAGCCTCCCGGATAGCGGTAGGCCTCCCCCGGGTTGTAGACGGGCGGACTGTCCGGGTCTGCTGCGATGCCGGGGCCGAACTCGATCACGTCGTTCCCCACGCGGTAGGCACCCATCCCGGAGGCCAACTGGAAGGTTCCGGACCCAGCGCCGGCCTCCTCCACCCCGCTGAGCTGCCCACCCGCGCGGAAGGTCAGCTCCAGGGCGTACGAAGTTTCGGCGCCGTCGAAGTCCAGCGACAGTTCCACTGTTCCGTCCGCTACATTCGGCGTGACCGTGATGGACGTTGCCAAGCGATGCTCCACGGCAGGCCTGTTGCCGAAGTCCATGGAGGCACTGAAGCGTCCTTCGTGGACCAAAGGATAGATGCCGTCGGAACGCTGCACATCCACCGGCAGCGGAAGGTAGAAGTTGGCGCTCAGTTCATCTCCCAGGTGAACAGCGGGACCATCAACAATGGCGCGCTGGCTGCGGAACGGCCCGAGGTCGAAGAAGCTTCGCGACAGCCGCACATCCGTCAGGACCGCCTCACCGTGACTGAACCGCAGGAAGGTGGGATTGGTGGCAAGTCCGGAGCTGATGCCGGACGAGACGTCGTCACACCCGCCAAAAACCGTGACCGCACTCCGTCCACCGCGGAATCGGTGGATTCCACAGCTGGCCAAGCCTGCATACCAGGGAGCCATCGCTGCCGGGAGGTTTTCCCGCCGCTCCGCGGCAGGAAGCTCCACGGCTCGAAGCTCCACGGCCGGAAGCTCCGCGGCCAACCACGGATCAAGCCTGACCCTCGCCAGGGCCTTGGCCGGTTCCAGCAGCGGGAATTGCCGTAGCCAGGCCGCAGCAGCAGCGAAGTCGCCGTTCCCGTCCTGATTGGCCAGCCGGCGGTACAGCAGCTGGAAAGCTTCGCCGTCGAACCTGTTCCATTGGTCCTGCCTGCGCGAGAACAAGGACTCCACACTGCCATCGCTGCCGAACCACGGCAGGAACGCCCTCAGGTTGGCCCGGACATGGTCAAGGAGTTCGGGCCGGCCGGCATGGTCGGCGATCGCCAGCAGGGACGGGTTGGTCACGGCGGTGGCGTAGAGCGGGCCCCTTTCGGAGTACATTCCATCCGGCAGTTGGTCGATCCCCTCGGCCAGCCATTGGCCGATGCGCTGCTGGATGTCCGGACGCGGATTGCCCTCCGATTCGTGCAGCGCGTGAATACGGGCCAGCGCGGCACACAGCTCCCAGCGGTGGTTGGGGGTGTGGACGCCGCCGCTGACCAAGGCATCAGTGATACGCCCGACGACGGCGCGAAGCCGGCTGAAGGTCCCGGCCAACCGATGGCTCCGGGAACCCAGGATGTCCAAGGCCATGCAGGCGTCATTGATGGTGAAGGCGGAGTCCGGCGGCGAACTGAGGTTGGTGCCGTCAAACAGGCCGGTCGGCCCTTGCAGGTGCTCGAGCCTGGCGACACAGTCCGCCATGAGCCCGGGCAGCCTGGCCGAACCTTCGTGAACGGATCCCGCTTGGGTGTAGACGGTGGCCAAAGCCAGCAACCTGCCCATGGCGGGGCGGTGCGCCAAAGCTGCCACGCCGCCGTCGGACGCTTCCAACAGCGTGTCCACCTGGCGGTCGGCCGCTTCGATCAGTTCGTCGAGGAAGTGCGCATCCACCGCAACTGACGCTGTTTGGTGATTCACTCCGAGCCCCTAATCCTTCAGTCCTGCGCTGACGTCAGCGTTGAGTACGTATTTCTGGAACACCGCGAACACCAGCACCAGCGGAAGGATGGAAATCACGGAGGCGCCCAGCAGCACGGGCCAGTCGATATTTTCTGCGCCCACAATGCTGCGAAGTGCCACCTGCAGGGTGTACCACTTGGGATCGTTCAGCACGATCAGTGGCCAGATGTAGTCGTTCCACCGCCACTGGAAAGAGAAAATGGCCAGCGTGAACAGGATGGGCTTGGACAGCGGGAGCATGATCCGGAAGAAGATGGCCAGTTCGCTGGCGCCGTCGATCCTGGCCGAATGCAGGAGGTCGTCCGGGACCGTCAGGAAGAACTGGCGGAACATGAACACACCCGTGGCTGTCAGCACGGAGGGCACTATGATGCCTGCCAGGGAGTTGTACAGCCCCAGGTCACGAATCACCGAGAACGTGGGGTTCAGGATCACTTCGGTGGGCAGCATGGTGGTAGCCAGGATGCACACGAAGAACAGCCGCGTTCCCTTGTTGTTGTACTTGGCCAGCGCATAGCCGGTGCACGCGCTGAAGAACACCGTGAGGACTGTGGTGACCAGCGACACCGTGGCCGTGTTCAGGAAGTACCGGGCAAAATCCACCCGTGCCCAGGCATCCACAAACCCCTGGAACGTCCACTCCCGCGGAATCATGGACAGCGGATAGCTGAAAAGCTCGCTTCCGGGCTTGAACGAGCTGAGGAGGAACCACAGCAACGGCAGCGCGTAGATGGCCACGATAACCCAGAGCACGCCCGTCAGGGGAGCGGACAGGTTCTTCCGCTTGGCACGGCCCTGGCGGGTCTTGCCCGGGGGTTTGGCTCCTGCAGCAGGAGGCATTTTGGTAGCTGTAGCCATGATTCAGCCCTTCTTCTTGTTGAAGCGCAGCTGGATGAGCGCGATAGCCAACAGGACCACCATCAGCACCATGGAGGCCGCGCTCGCGTAGCCCACCTTGGATTGTTCGAAGCCGGTCTTGTAGATGTACTGGACGATCAACGTGTTCTCCGTTCCCGGTCCGCCGTTGGTGAGCGCCTGGATCATGGCGAACTCCTTCATCGCGTGGATGGTGGAGAGCAGGATCACCATGAACGACGTCGGCGCGATGCCGGGCAGGATTACATGCCGGAACCGCTGCCAGGCGTTGGCACCATCCAGTTCGGCCGCCTCCAGGAGTCCCTCGGGGATGTTCTTCAGGGCTGCGATGAACAGCAGCATGTTGAAGGCCGTACCGCCCCAGGCCGAGGCGAAAATGACCACCATCAAGGCAAGGTTGCCGTTGCTGGACCACGGCACAGGGCCGCCGCCCAGGGTGGTGATGACGAAGTTGACGAAGCCGAAGTCCTGGCCGAACATCCATTTCCAGATGACACCCACCACGATCGGCGAGATCAGCCACGGCAGGAAAATGATCACCTTGGCCGCTGTCCGCCCCCTTGTGGCTTTGCTGACCAGCAGCGAGGCGATACCCAGGGATGAGACGTAAACCAATGGCACCGAAAGAACCGTGTACAGGAACGTCCGGGTCAGGGCCGCGTAGAAGGTGCTGTCAGCGAAGAGCTTTTGGAAGTTGGCCAGACCGATGAAGTTCAGCTTGCCCACGCCGCGGTAATCCGTGAACGAATAGATCAACCCCAGGGCACCTGGCCATACAAAGAACACCAGGAACAACACCACGTTGACGCCGATGAGGATCAGTGGCGCGATGACATAGCGGTTGCGCCGCCGTTGCTGGGACTTGCTGCGCACCGCCGGTGAGCCGGGCTGTTCCGGCCTCACTGCCGGACTGAGCGTTGAATTGGCCATGGCCTAGGCGCCGTTGTAGAGCTTCACGATGTTCTCCACCGTGGTCTTGGCATCCTGGCTGCCGCCCAACATCTTCACGGTTTCCTCCCTCAAGGGGTCTCCGGAGAAGGGGGTCTCGGCGTAGGCTTCGGCCACGACGCGCTTGATGGCGTTGTCGCCCTTGGCCTGGTTCCCGGCAATCTGCTGCTGGTAGAGCTCAAAGGAGGCCTGCTGGTACGGATACTCCACCTTGAGGCTTTCCTTCACCGGCAGATAGCCGCCCAGCTTGGCGAACTCGGTGTAGTTGGCGTCGTCATAGAACCAATCGATGAACTTTTTGGCTTCTTCGTCCGCGCCCGTGTCCTTGAAGGCCACCATGAAGCCGCCGCCGAGGTTGGTGGCGTTGACTTCCTTCTTGGGCAGCGGCACGGACAGCCACTCAAAGTCCTTGATGTTCTTGTTGAAGTCGGCCACCTGCCAGCTGCCGGAGTAGTAGGCAGCTACCTGCCCGCTCTTGAACATGGCGTTGCCGTCTTCGCCGCTGAGCCACACTGACTTGGGCATCGTGGCGTCGTCGTTAATTTTCTGGAAGTACTCCAAGGTCTCCACGGCCTTCTCATCCGCGGCGTACTTGTCGCCATTCTTTGCAAAGGCGTCGCTGCCGAACTCGTACATCATGGCGCGCAAGCGGTGGCCTGAACGGTCCATCACCATGCCGTATTTGGCCCCGGCCTTCTCGCGGACCTGGTTCACGGCTGCTACGAACTCGTCCCAGGTCCAGCTGTTCCCGATAGCGGTGGGGTAGGCCACTCCGGCTTTGTCGAAGAGGCTCTTGTTCACAAACAGGCCCACTGCGGTGAGGTCTGACGGGATGGCCGGGAGCGTTCCGTCGGGGGCCGTCTGCAGGAACTTCCCATCGATGTTCCGAGCCTTGGCGATCTCGCTGAGGTCCTGGAGTTGGTTGACCCAGAGGGGGTCCAGGCCCGTCACCCGGGCCAGCGCCAGAAGATCGTTGGCGGTTGCCGCATTCTTGAGCTTGGTAGTGATGTCCGCGGTGGGGACGTCGACTACCTCGATGGTGATCCCGGTGGCTTCCTTGTATTTCGCGGCGGCCGCGGCGAAAGCGCCGCCCTGGTTGGTGTCCCCGGAAAGGACCAATTGGAGGGTCTTGGCGCCGCCCTCAGCGGAGGTGCCGCCACCACTACAGGCAGAAAGCCCGACGGCGAGGGCGGAGAGGCCAAATGCCGTCAATCCGAATTGCCTGCGGCTGATGCTGGAGATGCGTGTCTGCTCTGACAATGCTCTGTCCTTTTCTCACGGGGCTGCCAGTCCACGGAGGCCTGACTGCGGAAGTAGGACGTGGCGCGGGGGCCACGCTGCCTTGGTAGGAAAAGCCTTTCCTGCACCCACTGTGATCTATGTCATGACAATATGTCAAGGTGATGTATGCACATCTCTAACGTTGGAGAAGACCCAAGGGGCCGTGACCTGCAGGCCTCTTGGAACCCGGACCAAACATGACCGCAAAGACCTACCAGCCATCCGGCGTCGCGAATAACGTGGTGAGCATGACACTGAACATCCAGGTAGTAGTCGATTGCAAGAAGCCGCATGACCTCGCCGACTGGTGGGCCGAGACCCTCGAGTGGAGCGTGGAACCACAGGACGAGGCGTTCATCCGGTCGATGATTGAGCAGGGCTACGCCACAGAGGATCAGACCATCACGCACAACGGCAAGCTGGTCTGGGCCGAGGGATGCGCGATCGTACCTGCCGAGGACACGGACCCCAAGTCCGGCCGGCGCATCCTGTTCCAGACCGATGCCAACGAAAAGACCGTCAAGAACCGCGTGCACTGGGATGTCCGCCTTGACGGCCGGGACAAGGATGAGGTGCGGAAACAGTTGGAGGCCCGCGGAGCAAAACACCTCTGGACCGCCAGTCAGGGACCGCACGAGTGGCACACCATGGCAGACCCCGAGGGCAACGAGTTCTGCATCAGCTAAGGCCATTACTAGACTCGGACTGTGAACAACCAACTCCCTGCCAAGGTTTCCGACGTCTTTGACCCCTCACGCTGGCGCACTGTTTCCGGCTTCGACGACTTCAAGGACATGACCTACCACCGGCAGGTAGAGCGTTCAGCGGACGGCACAGTCAAGGACCTCCCCACGGTCCGGATCGCGTTCAACCGCCCCGAAGTCCGCAACGCCTTCCGCCCGGGAACGGTGGACGAGCTTTACCGCGCCATGGATCACGCGCGCATGACCCCTGACGTCGCCACGGTGCTGCTCACCGGCAACGGACCATCAGAGAAGGACGGCGGGCACTCGTTCTGCTCGGGTGGAGACCAACGGATCCGCGGCAGGGACGGTTACCGGTACCAGGTAGAAGGCGCTGCGGGTGATTCCGCTGAATTTATCGACCCCGCCCGCGCCGGCAGGCTCCACATCCTGGAAGTACAGCGGCTGATGCGGACCATGCCCAAGGTGGTCATCGCCGTCGTGAATGGGTGGGCGGCAGGCGGCGGCCACTCACTGCATGTGGTCAGCGACCTCACCATCGCCTCCCGTGAGCACGGCAAGTTCAAGCAGACGGACGCCACGGTGGGAAGTTTCGACGCCGGATACGGCTCTGCGCTGCTGGCCCGCCAGATCGGGCAGAAAGCCGCGCGGGAAATCTTCTTCCTTGCCCGCGAATATTCGGCCGACGACATGGTTCGCATGGGTGCCGTCAACGAAGCTGTGGACCACGCACGCCTGGAGGAAGTGGCCCTGGAGTACGCCGCGGACATCGCCCGCCAGTCCCCGCAGGCCATCCGCATGCTCAAATTTGCCTTCAACCTGGCCGACGACGGCCTGGCAGGACAGCAGGTCTTCGCCGGCGAAGCCACCCGCCTGGCCTACATGACGGACGAAGCCGTGGAGGGCAAGGAAGCGTTCCTCCAGAAACGCGACCCCGACTGGTCCAGCTTCCCCTACTACTTCTAGGACTCCCCTGTGGACATCGATCCCGTACTCAAAGCACTGATGGCTGCCCTCCACGGCGAGGGCCCCGCCGTCGAAATCGTCACTGGCAACCACGGCGGGCCACAGGCGATCCCGGTGGAGACCGGCGTCGAGGATGCTGCTGTGGTGGTCCGCACTTCCGGTTCCACGGGCACGCCCAAGGCAACCGTCCTGACCATCGACGCCCTCGCGGCCTCGTCCGTGTCCACCGCCATGGCCCTGCGCGGTGAGGGCCAGTGGTTGCTCGCGCTCCCGCTGCAGTATGTGGCCGGAGTGCAGGTCCTGGTCCGCTCGCTGTACGCAGGCACCCGGCCATGGGTCATGGACCAGTCGAATGGCTTCACGCCCGAGGCCTTCACCGCGGCGGCCGAGGAACTCACGGACAAGATCCGTTTCACCTCCCTGGTTCCCACGCAGCTGCAGCGGCTCCTGGACTCCCCCGCGCCGGAAACCCTGGCCGTACTGCGCCGCTTCAACGCGATCCTGCTGGGCGGCGCTCCGGCGTCGCCTGATCTCCTCGCCTCCGCCCACGCGGAGGGACTCAAGGTGGTCACCACCTACGGCTCGGCCGAGACCTGCGGCGGGTGCGTGTACGACGGCGAGCCGCTGGACGGCGTCGAGGTCCGCATCGGCGAGGGCGGGCTGGAAGGCCGCATCCTGCTCGGTGGCGACACCGTGGCCGCGGGCTACCTGGACGCCGCACGCGCGTCGAAAGCTGCCTTCTTCGAGGAGGACGGCGTCCGCTGGTACGTCACCGGGGACCTCGGCGAGCTGGACGACGACGGCAAGCTCACCGTGCTGGGCCGGGCGGACGATGTCATCATCACCGGCGGCGTCAAAGCCTCCGCCGCCTACATCCAGGGCAAGCTGGAAGAGCTCGACGGCGTCACTGCGGCTTTCGTCACCGGTGTCCCGTCGCGCGAGTGGGGCCAAGCCGTGGCAGCTTTCGTAGCAGTGACCGATCCCAGCCCCGAAGGCATCAAGGGCTTCACGTCCCGGCGCGAGGCTGCGCTTGGAGTCCTGGCCCCGAAAACGGTGTTCGCTGATAAGGAATTGCTCATGCTGCCCAACGGGAAACCGGACAGGCTGGCCATGATTGAACGGCTTTCCGAACTGCATCAGGGACAATAGACACGTTCTTCCTCCCGAAACTGACTCTAGATCAACCGCGAAATACACGAGGTACTACACGTGGCGACAGCTGCACAATGGATCCAAGGAGCCCGGCTCCGCACACTGCCCGCGGCCATCGCGCCCGTCCTGATCGGTTCGGCAGCGGCGTACGAGCTCCAAGCGTTCCGGCTGCCGAACGCGATCCTGGCTGCGCTCGTGGCGCTCCTGCTCCAAATCGGCGTGAACTACGCCAATGACTACTCCGATGGCATCCGCGGCACCGATGAGGACCGGGTAGGTCCCCTGCGTCTTGTCGGCTCCGGCGCTGCGCTGCCGGAACAAGTGAAGTGGGCCGCGTTCGGGCTGTTCGGCGCCGCGATGATTTGCGGCCTGATCCTGGTGATCATCACCCAAACGTGGTGGCTGATCCTGGTGGGTATCGGCTGCGTCCTGGCAGCCTGGGGCTACACGGGCGGCAAGAATCCCTACGGCTACATGGGCTTGGGCGACGTCTTCGTGTTCGTATTCTTCGGGCTCGTTGCCACCCTCGGCACCACCTATACCCAGGCCGGCCAAGTCAGCCTGGCCGCGGTGATCGGCGCGATTGGTACAGGCCTCATCGCCTGCGCCCTGCTGATGGCCAACAACGTCAGGGACATCCCCACGGATACAGCCGCTGGAAAGCGGACCCTGGCAGTGCGTCTCGGGGACCGGCACGCCCGTGAAAGCTACGTGTTGATGCTGGCCGTCGCCATCCTGCTGGTTATTGTGCTGGCGCCCACCAAGCCGTGGATGCTGATCGTCCTGCTGCTGATCCCTGCGTGCTTGATGCCCGCGTGGCTGATGGTCAATGGGAAGAAGCGCAAGAGCCTCATTCCCGTGCTCAAGCAGACCGGCATGATCAACCTCGGGTACAGCCTGCTGTTCTCGCTGGGCCTGGTCCTGAGCCGCGGCTTCTAAGTTTTTGTACAGCTAACGCCCCCAAGAAGGCTTCTTGGGGGCGTTAGCTGTACAAAAACTCCTAGACGGAACCCGGGCGTTTGTCGTTGTTGACGGCGATGTCCGGGTTTTTCTCCACCAAGCCGTCCTCGACGGCGGCGTCCTCAACTTCGCCGGCAGTACGGATGGGCTTGGCCCGCCCGGAGAAACGTTCGCGCATGGCTGCAGTGGCGGCGTCGCGCTGTTTCTGGAAGAAGAGGTAGCTGATGGCGAACGCGATCAGCCCGGCGAAGATGACCGCCAGGATCCAGCCAACCCCCAAAAAGGCGAAGAGGACGAACAACGGCACGAACAGCGCCAGGCGAATGAGGGAATACTTCAGGAAAGCCACCATCCAAGTTTAGCGGGCCGGATGGTTGCACTCTGGTCACAGCCGGTAGAGGACGTCCAGTGATGGGCTTCCGGCGACTAGACTTGGTGCATGCTCCGGGTTGTAGGCGTCGTCATTGTTCTGGTCATCTTCGTCTATGCCCTGGTGGACGTCATCCGCACGGACAGCCACCAGACACGCGGTATTTCCAAACCCGCGTGGATCATCGTGATGATTGTTCTGCCGCTCTTGGGCGCCATCCTCTGGTTCATCTTCGGCCGGCCCTATGGCAAGCCCACGGCAAAGCCGGTCCGCCGCTATCCCACTGCTCCGGACGATGACCCCGAATTCCTCCGTAACCTGGAAACCCGCCGTCGCAACCAGGCCGAGGATGACCGCCTGAAGAAGCTCAAGGCAGACCTTGAAGCCAAGGAACGCGAGCTCGGCGACAAGCCCTCCGATGGTTCCGGTGAGGCAACAGGCAACGGCTTCAAACCCGGCGACACCAAGCGCAGTGAGCCGGACCCCCATGACACCGACGAGCTGAAGTAGGCAAACATGGCCCAGCAAGCTGATGGTTCACGGCAGTTACCTTCCACCACACCATCAGTCATTGGGCCAACAGCGCGTCCCGCACCACCACCCCGTCCGGGCATGTCCCTGTCAGTGCCGCCTCCCATTACCGCGGCCATAGTGCCACCGGGCACCGCACGGCTCTCCCGCTCTCTGTGGGTTGCCAGCTTTGTGGCGGGAATCGCCGTCGTCGTCTTTGGCTTCCTTGGCCGTGACGCCCACTTCGAACGCCTGAAAGGCGTCATCGGAGGCATGGTTCCCGACGGTGACGCCCAAGCTGTCGAGGGGTCCACCGCCGTCGTATTTCTGGGCAGCCTCGCCATGATCGCGCTGGTGGTAGCCATGGAAGCGGTCCTGCTGGCGGTGCTTTTCAAACGTCGCGTCTGGGCACGGTGGACGTTGGCGCCCTTGGTCCTCCTGCACGCGGTGGTGACAGTGATCACGGCCGACTTTGTGGTGGCTCCCGGGGTGGACGGCGTTTTGCCCACGGTTTTGCTGGCGTCCCAGTTCATCCTTGCCGCGGCGGGGCTGATCCTGTTGTTTTTCCCCTCAACTACTGTCTGGCTCCTGAGCGAAAAGTTCAGCGAGCGACTCAGCGAACGGCCGGCATAGCGGCCAGCATCCCTTCGCAACTTCGCATGACCACCCGGCAGGCTTCCAGTGCCGACGGCTCGGTCAAGGGATTTTCCGCGATCAGCCGCCAACGGCTCAAGCAACTCCGGGCAGCCTCGCTGATCTGCCCGGGAACCGCCTCAGGGTCCACCCCCAACCTCAACGCGGGAGTGCTGCCACGGCCACCCACCAGCCGTTCTGCTTCAGCTTCCTGCTCCTCACCCAGTCCCACGCCACCTGTTCGCAACGCGGCGAGGAGCTTGAGCTCCCGGAACTCATGAGCGCCAGTCTGGAGCCGTTCCAACGCCGCTTCCAGCGGCGCCGCCCGCTCCCGGGCAGCGCCGCGGACCAATGACTCCACGCCCACGACGACGGCACGCGCCTTGAGTGCGTCGGCACGGGTCTGGAAGAGATAGCTGATGGCGTCCAGCAAGGTACCCAGCCCGCTGCGACGTGCCAGTTCATGGGCCAGCTCGGTGGGATCAGTGGTCCCGCCCCGGATCAGGGCAACACCCAACCGGATCCCGAACAGGCCAAACCTTTGCACCAGCGATGCTTTGGTGGCCGGGTGGAGGCCTTGCGGGTCCTCGAGACGGACAAAACGGTCTGCGGACAGCATCATTCGTTCCCGCTGGTTCCGGTCCATCTGCGCCAACATCACCATGGCTTCATAGTCCGCCTGGCGCATGGTCCGTGAGCTCTGTGCCAGCAGCCCGGCCACGGGCACCACACCCAAGGCCAGGGGTCTAAGGTTCTGGTCCCGGCTGTATCTGTCGGCGATGACTGCTGCGGAAATCAGGGAGTCGATCCTTCCGGCGCCGATCTCATCGGCCCGGGACAGGACAGCCAAGGCGTTGACAGTACCGGATCGTCCGGCGGCAGTGTCCTTGAAGGACTCGAGGAACCGGACATCGGAGGCGTGCAGGTGCCGCATGAGATAGATGACGGCGTCCGCTGCCGTGGGTTCGTCTTCCGGCAGCAGGAATGCCGCCGATCTCCCGGAAACATCCTCGGACAACGAGGCTATGCCGGGAGTATCGATCAAGGTGAGATTGCGCAGGCTGGCTGATGGCCAGTCCACCACCAGACGCTCCACATCCCCGGCCGGGATATCTCCCAAGGACAAGACCAGGCGGCCGTCCGCACGGGTCACGGGGAGGTTTTGAGGTCCGCCCCTGAACGGGTACACCGTGATTTTCGGAGTGTGTCCGTATTGGTACCACGTGACCACACGGGTGCACTCACCGGCGTCAGTGGGCGCGATTTCCTCGCCAATGATCGCGTTGAGGAGTGTTGATTTCCCGGCCTTGACCATCCCGGCTACTGCGATGCGCAACGGTCCTTCCAACCGGCTGTCCAACTCGTCCACCACCGCGAGCGCGGCGGCGTCATCGCGGAAGACTTCCCGTGCGTGCCGGAGCAGGTCCGCGGCTCCGGCAATTCCCGGTTCCATCAGCCGGCCGGGACGGTTGAGGGTTTGGGCTGGTTTTCCGTGGACGGAGCGTCAAGCAACTGCTGTGCTTCCCTGGCCACGGTGTCCACGGCCTTCAGCTGGCCCCGGATCTCCTTGATCCTCATGTCCCGTTCCACGGCGTAGGTTGCGGCAGCTTTTTGGGCGGCCGCCACGGATTCCGTCAGGGAGCGGTGGTGCTCCTCGGCGATCTCCGTGAAGTGGTCCCGGGTGGCCCGCTGGACCAGCCGCAGCCTGTCCCTCAGCTGTTTTCCGACTTGGAACACAACATCGTCCACGTGCTTCCTGACCAGGATCTTGGCTTCGGCTTGCCGCTGCTTGAGCCGGGCCGCCTTGTCCTCCCGGAAGGCTTTGCGTCCCAGCAGGAGGCCGGCGCCGACAGAGAGCGGGTTGATGAGGGCCATCCCAAAGATGCCAGTCAGGAGGCCGAACATCAGCACGCCGCCGTAGGATCCGCGCATCCCGATCAGCACCTTTTGCAGGGGACCGAGGCGCCCGTTGTCCATTTCCTGGATGTCGGCCACGGGGTCCAGCACGCCGCCCGTATCGGCCACCTTCAACGCCGGCAGGGCTACCTCGTCCTCGGAAAAGTGATCCGCCACCTGGGTGGCCAGCCACTGGGCCCGTTCGCTGGTCCAGACGAAGGTATCCGACACCGCAGCAGCGGTGCTCTGTTCCAGCCACTGGGTGAACTGCTCCCAGGCGGGGCCGGGATCCCCCTGGTCAATGGCGATTTCCGCTTCGCGTTGGATACGGCGCAACCTGTCCTTCAGGTCGTACTCCATATCTGCGATGAGGTCCCCGATGCCATCGTTGAGGGTGATCTGCCAGCGCGCCGACCGTTTGCGCAGCGAGTCCGCGTCCTCCTTGGCCGCGTTGAGGCCTGCGATCATCTGCGGCGTGCCCTCTGGGTTCTCCAGGGCACCAAGCTCCGACTGCAGGGCGAGCCTCAGGTTTTCCGCCACGGACAAGACATCATGGCCAACGGACCGACGTTGAATTCTGGCGGCCTCCCCCACAATGTTGTTCCTCAGGTGGTGGATCAGCGCAGGAAACCCTGATTCGGCGTTCAGTTCCGTGTCCTGCAGACGCGCGGCCTGGAGGCGCAGCTCCGAAGAGACGGGGAACAGGGGTATGTCCGGACCCACCTCGACCAGGTGTTTCCGGTCGAGGTCCTCAATCTGCCGCCAGCTCGGATAGAGGTCGGTCTTGGACAGCACGCACACCACATTGGGGCTTATGCGCATGGCTTGGCGCAGGAACCGCATCTCCGGTTCGGTGTATTCCTGGGACGCATCGGAGACGAACACCATGGCATGCGCTGACGGAAGAGCCGTCAAGGTGGTCAGTGTGTGCGTTGACCCCAGCCCACCCACCCCCGGTGAATCCACTACTGTCAGTCCGCCCGCCAGCAGTTTCCTCGGCAGGACAACTTCCGCCGCCACGATGTTCTTCGTGTTGCCCGGATTGCCTTTTTCGGAGACGTAGTCAGCAAGGTGGTCCAACTGCACGGGCCGGCGTTCAAGCGTTCGTTCGTGGCCGTCGCTCTCGAGTTCCACACGAGTGCCTTCCGGCGTGCCACCATCCGCAGCGGGAACCAGGACAACGGCCGACGCCGGATCCCCCTGCCGTACCACCGTCGGCACAGTGGTGGCAATGTCGTCATCGACAGGGCAGACGGGTGCATTTACCAGAGCATTGATCAGTTGGCTCTTGCCTTGCTTGAACTCGCCCACCACGATCACGCGAACGCTGGGATCCTGGAGGCGGTTGCGGGTGTTTTCCAAGCGTCGTCGAAGGTCGTTCCGCTCCCCCACCAGTGCCATGCCCTGCTCTACCAAGGTGGTCATCCGTACTGTTTCCGCCACGGTGTGTCCTTTGTTCTGCCTGTTCCGGTGCTGCTGTCCGGAGAGGCCACGAAGTGCCCGGCAGGCGTCCATCCGCCTGCCGGGCACTGCTGGGGGTGCTCTGCGCCGCAGCTTTCGCTACGCCGCGTGGACCGCTTTGCTGCTAGTCGATGTCAACGTCGTTCTTGGCAATGACGTTCGAATGGTCAATGTCGTTGTATTCGACGTCAACTTCGTTGTCCTCGATGTTGGTGTAGCTCGACTTATCAACCTCGAGCTCGTTGTCCTGGATCACCGTGGAATCGTAGTTGACCTGGACGTCCTCCACATCGATCTCCTTGGAGTTGTCGATCTCCAGCTCGTTGTCCTGGATCACCGTGGAATCGTAGTTGACCTGGACGTCCTCCAGTTCCACGTTGGTGGAGTGATCGTTGGTGTATTCCAGCTCCACCTCGTTGTCCTTGATGATGGTGGAGTTCTCGATGTTCGTGTACTCCACGTCCACGTCGCCGACTTCCAGCTCGTTCTCCGTGTTGTAGGAGTCCTTGTTGAACGAATCGGTGTTGTGGATGTTGGTGTGGGAGTTGTCGGTGTGCGAGGAGTTGTCCTCATTGAAGGAGTCCTCAATGTCCACGTCGACATCAACATCGGTGTTGTAGGAGTCCTTGGTCACCGAGTTGTCCGAATTGTCGTTGAACGAATCCTTGACCTCGATGTCCGTGTTGCCCACTTCGACATCTCCGGGACCTGTCTCGCGGATGGTCACCGAGTTATCCGTTGAGTGATCGTCGGTGTTGGTGGTGGTGGTGTTACCGGAATCCTTGACGTCATCACCGGCTGCAATGGCGCCGTCGCCCGAGGCGATGACAGCGTCCTGGTTGAAGAGCTGCGTGACATCGCCGTCTGCCCAAATGTTCTGGTTCACCGACTGATCGGTGATCGTATCGCGGTCATCGATAGTGGTGGTGTAGGAGTAGTTGTTCACCACGTGGACCAGTTGTTGAACGGCGTGGGCGTGGTCATCGTGGTCGTCTCCGCCACCCCAGCCACCGCCGCCACCGCCGTGGCCGTGATCGTCGTCGTCATCATGACCACCCCAGCCACCGCCACCGCCGCCACCGCCGTGGCCGTGATCGTCGTCGTCATCATGGCCACCCCAGCCACCGCCACCGCCGCCACCGCCGTGGCCGTGATCGTCGTCGTCATCATGATCGGGGCGTCCGCCGCCGCCACCACCGCCGTTGGGGCGATCGTCATCGTCGTGTCCGCCCCAGCCGGCGCCGGCGCCAGTGGAGCCCTGGTTGCCGCCTGTGTTGTATTCACGGTCGAACGACGAACGGGCGTTGATGGGTGCGTAGTCGAGGACCACCGGGCGAACAGCATCGACGTCGGCCGAGGAAACGTCACGGAGGCCGGCTGCGGCAAGGGCAGCCTCGGGGTCGCGGACAAAGTCCTCGGCTGCGTCGGGATCGTTGAACAGGCTCATCAGGAACTGCACGAGCTGTTGTGCGAGTGTAGGCATTGGAATGCTCCCTCAAATTCTGTGGTGGGTGGTAAATGGCCCGGCGCCTTTGCCGGGCTCCCCTTCAACGTATGGCCGTGGTGAGGGACCGGGCATCGGGGGTGGTCCCCCTACCGCTTACCCCAGCGTTAGGGGGTCGCGGGGTTTTCCGTTAGGGGGTGGAGGGGGCTGCCGCTCACGGAGGCGGGTACCCCTCCCCCAAGGCGAGGCGCAGGCGGACCAGGAGGTCCGATCGGCTGTCGGCCCCCAAACGCCTGCGCATGCGAGCCACATGGTGTTCGGCAGTGCGAGGCGAGATGTAGATGGCCTCCCCGATCTCCCGGTAGGTCCTGCCTTCAAGGAGAAGCCGAGCCACTTCGCGTTCCCTGGCGCTCAGCCCGGACGAACCCCCCGTACCCGGGTCGGCGCCGTCCGCAGCAGGGGTGCCCGCAACGCCATGGTGCGGCTCCTCCACCCGATCGTGGCCCGCCCCGGCTGGAGCACCCTGGGGATGGATATCCCTGGCGCAGGCCAGCAGGCGCACCAGGTCGCGCCGTTCCTCCGCGTGCGCGGCGGCATGGCCCGCCAGTCGCGCGCCTTCCCAAGGCATGCCGACGGCGGCCAACCCGCGGGCCGCCGCTTCGACGTCGGACGCTTCAAACCGACCGGCCAACACCGAAACCCAGGCTTTGCCACCCACGGCAAGAACGGACGCCAGGTGGCTGTGTTCCGAAGCCCGGACCAGGGCGGCAGCATGCGGCGCCAGCTCAGCGGGGCTTTCGCTCAGCAGCGCAGCCTGCACTGCCGCCCAATGCAGCGGCACCGACCACAGTGGCGGGTTCCCCAGCCTCTGTAAGAGCTCCCAGGCCCCGTCCAGGTAGTGCGAGACTCGACGTGTCTCGCGCAACCGTGCAGCAGAAACCATCAGCTCACCCCACGGCAGGAGACTGTAGAGATCCACAGCTACGTGCATCATGGCTTCCCGGGCCCGGTCCCATGCCAACACCAGACCGTGCACGTCGCTGCCACGCCGCGCCAGCCCCACCTCCAGCGCTGCCAGCAACAGTTCGTCCCGGGGTGCCAAGGACCAATGGTTTGCCTTGACGGCCTCATTGATGGCCAACCGCGCCTCGTCAGCGTTGTCCTGCTGCATGGCGGTCCACGCCTGCAGGAGGAACAGCCGGGGTCGGGCAGCATCCCCGCCCTGGCCCGCGGCCAACGCCGCCCTAAGCACGGTGTCCGCCACCGCCGGTTCCCCATTGTGGAGTGCGCAGAGGGCTGCCAAGGCTCCCGGGGTCTCCGGCAAGGGAATCGCCGCGCCAGAGGCATTCATCATGTCCGAGGCCCTGATGAGCTCCGGCAGGGCCAGTTGAGGATTGGGGCCAAGGGTCTGCCGCAGGCCCTCCTGGGTCAGCGTCAAAGCCACGGCCAGCAGCGTTGGCGAACCGGACGGCACAGCGGCTGCCAGGATCTCTTCGGCCAGCACAGCATTTCCGGTGCCGATCATGGCCACTGCGGCCAGCGGCGCGGACCCCTGCAACCTGTCCGGCCCCAACCAGGTGTACGTGTCAGCGCTCCGGGACAACATTCCCCGCTGTGCCCACACCGCGGCTGCCACGTCCACCCCCAGGCGAAGGTGTGGAGGTTCGGGCATGGCGAGCAGCCTGTCAACGATCCTGCCAGCTGCGTCCAGGTCCCCGGTGGCGGCCAGGGCCTGGGCACGCTTGGCGGCAATGTGGAGCTCCTTGTTCCCGGCAAGAAGCGCTTCGGCATAGAGATCCACGGCCAGACGCGGATCCGTGTCCAGGACGCTGTTTGCCATCTCCTCGAGTTCCGCGGCGACGCGGGCATCCTGGAGCCCACTCCTGGCGAGGTCGCGGGCCAGGTCTCCCCAGGGACGGCCTTCGTCCAGGACCTTGTCCACGAGCTCCCGCTGCAGCGCCCGGATGCGGGAGGCCGGGGTTGCCTTCAGCAAGGCATGCTGGACCGTCCCCACTACGGACCCGTCAGCCAGCAGCAAGCCCGAATCCATGGCTGCGGTGATGATCGAGTCCAGCCCATCATGGCTTTCAAGGCCGCGGGGCAGGGGTGAAGGCAGCGTGAACCCCACGGACAGGGCAAGGAGCAGTTCGCGGACCTTCGCCGTATCCCCGGAAAGCTCCGGGACATACGGCGACCCTGCCTCGTGAAGGGCGGCAGGTTCCTTGAACGGGTGATCGTCCGGCCCGGGTGGAAGGTGCCCAGGCTTAGGGTCATGTCCCGTCATGGGCTACACCACCGAAAGCATCGCTGGATCCTGAATGGGGCCCGTTTCCGAGGGCTGGGGTAAGGGATCAGCCGTGACAGGCGGGGTCACCGGTTCCGGCGTTGGCTCGGGCGACGGCGGTGGCGGGTCTTGCGTGAGCGTCGGTTCAGGCTGCGGCACCGTTGGCTCGGGCGACGGGGGTGGAGGTGGCGGTGGCGGTGGCGTGACAGGATCAGCCGGGGTTGTAGGCGGAGTTGTGGGTTCGATGACCGGTGGTGGCGTGGTGGGAGGTGTTACAGGGGGCGGGGTAGGCCCACTGGCGGCACCACCAGTAGGTGCCGGCGTGGGTGTGGTGGGAGCCGGGGTGGTGCCCGGAGCAGCGGGGGTTCCCGTGCCCGGCGCGGCAGGAGTGCTGGCGGCCGTCCCACCGGATGAGGTGCCCGGGGAGGTGCCGGTGGCCGGTCCAGCGGCAGATCCTGCGCCGGGTCCCACGGCGGCCCCCGATCCAGTGCCGGCATTCGCGGTTCCGGTGCTGGCCGGGTTCTTCCCTGCCTTGGTAACCCCAGTCCTGGCGCTGGCTTCAAGTCCGCCCGCCGGCTTGCCGACGGCCAGGGTTTCCCCGGGCTTGCCGCCACCAGCAACACTGCCTTGGCCCCCGGAAGCCTGAGGACCGCCGTCGCGCATGACATCAGCGGCCTGGTTGCCGAACACGGTTGCCAGAAGTCCACTGCCTTCGGGACTCTGTGCCGCCGTCGCCGTAGCGATGGTCAAGGCGGCTGCCGCTACAGCCGCGGCCGCCGCCATCCGGACACGCGGCCGGGGAGCATGCCGGCCGGGCTTCGCGGACGCTGCTGTGAGGACTCCCAGGGCCGGGGCCCGGCCGGCGGTGTGCGGACGCCCCAGCGCACCACTTGCCACCACGCCGGCAGCCGCAGCCCCTGGAGTGGCCGAAGCCGCAGCATCCACGGCGTCCTCGCCCCTTGAGCGGAAACCAGCCACCGCTGCACCCAGGCAGATGGAGGACTTGGGATCGGCGTCGACGGCGATGGGCCGGCCAAGTTCCACCGAAATCATCTCGGCCACAAGGGGAATGCGCGATGACCCACCGATGAGCAGCACTGCGCTCAGATCCTGAGAGTCCACGTTGACCCTCTTCAAGCTTCGTTCCAGTGCTTCCACGGTTTCCCGGAGGGGTTCCTCGATCAGCGCTTCGAATTCGGCGCGGACCAGCCGGACAGACTGCTGTGTGCCCGGCAGGGAAACTGCCACGCTGGATTCGCTGTCCAAGGACAGCGCTTCCTTGGCCTCACGGCATTCCCGCCGCAGCCTCGAAAGGGCTGCCAGAGTGTCCGGCGCCTCCGGATCCACGTCCACAGATGCCTTGACGTGGCCCATCACGTGCCGCAGGACGGCGGCGTCGAAGTCTGCGCCGCCAAGGGTTTCAATACCGTCGGGGCGTCCCAGCAACTCAAAGTTCCCGGCTCCGGCTTTGCGGAGAATGGCGGTGTCGAAAGTACCTCCGCCGAGGTCGTACACAGCGATGATGCTGCCGTCCTCCACCCGCGTTTGGGAAGCGTAATGCAGGGCCGCCGCTTCCGGCTCACTGATCAGGGTGATGTCCTGGAGGCCCGCCACGTCGAGCGCTGCGAGGACCACCGAGGTTCGGTGCTGGCCCCAGGCAGCGGGGTGCGTCATGATGATCGACGACGGCGCCGCCCCCTCCCGCTCCCTGGCCCTGTCCACCACCCACCGGGCCATGGTGGCGTACACATCCTCCGGGGCCAGCCACCCCTCGCCGACAGCGAGGGGAATGGAATCCCCGATCCGGCGTTTGAACTCACGCACCATATGGTGGGGATCGTCCAGGCCCCGGCGTTCGGCCGCTTCGCCTACCAACACACGGCCGTCGTCGGCGTAGAACAACACCGAGGGCACGGCGCTGCCATGCAATCCCAGCGGGAGGATTTCCGGTGTAGGGGTTGGACTCTGGTCAGGCTTAACCAGGGCTGCTGCGGTAAAACTTGTCCCGACGTCAATGGCGAGAACATAGTTCATAGCTACCTCAAAAGAACACGGCGCGTCGCTAGCGGGCTGCATCACAAGCGGGTTCTGAACAAGTTAGCACCTGCATTGGACAGGCAACAGGCTTGTTTAGTGCACCGTTTTGTTGTTTTTCGAGGGACTGGCCCGAGCCAGGGACAACGCCCCTGCTCAGGCCCGGATTGGGGCCCGGGCCGCGATCACGGCTCAGTATTCGATTTAGAGCCCGGAGTAGGAATGCAGGCCGTTGAAGACCGTGTTCACCAGCGTGAAGTTGATGATGACGCAGGCGTAGCCAACAATCGACAACCAGGCTGCGCGCGTTCCGGTCCAACCGCGGGTGGCCCGGGCATGCAGGTAGCCGGCGTAGACCACCCAGATCACAAAGGTCCACACTTCCTTGGGGTCCCAGCCCCAGAAGCGACCCCAGGCCTTCTCGGCCCAGATGGCGCCGAACATGAGGGTAAACGTCCAGCCAATGAAGGCGATGGCATTGATGCGGTAGGAGAGATTCTCCAGGCTCAGCGCGTTGGGGACCAGGCGCATGAAGCCCAGCTTGTCCGCACGGCCCGCAGCAAGGCTCTTCTGGCGGTACGACTGCAGCAACTGCAGCACTGACATGGCGAACGTCAGCGTGAACAGCGCTGAAGAGAGCACTGCGATGGAGACGTGGATGATCAACCAGTAGCTCTGCAGCGCCGGCACCAGGTGACCCACGGGGGTCCAGAAAGCAGCCGAAGCGGCAACCAGCATGATGATGGCCAGGCCGATCACGAACGTGCCCAGGAACCGCAGGTCGCGGCGGATGAGGACGATCAGGAACACAGCCACTGCAACAAACGCGCCCGTGGTGAGGAACTCGTACATGTTGCCCCACGGCACGCGGCCTGCACCGAATGCGCGGGTGACCACCCCTGCGCCGTGGATGAGGACGCCCAACACCGTCAGGGCCACGGCCACGCGGGCAGGTGCGCGGCGTTCGCCGGCGTACTTCATGTCGCCTGCGGCGGTGCCGCCCTCAAAGGTGAGGCCCGACGTCGGACGCTCAGCGCGGCCTGCCGGCCCACCGGCGTCGGGACCTCCCAAGCCTCCCGCGACGCGACCTGCAGCAACCGTGACCTTCTCGCCGGCAGTGCTGGCCGCAGCCTTCAGGTCCACGGCGCGGAGCATCTTGCTGCTCTTGGCCAGGTCCCAGGCAAAGGCGATGAACGCCACGGTGTAGGTGCCGGCGGCCAACAGCATGAACAGCTCGCTGTATTGGCCCAGGGTTTCGTTGATGACGGGCATTACTGGTCCTTCGAGGTTGAGGAAGATCCTGCTGTTCTTGTGGCGGGGTCCTGCGTCTGTGGGATGTTCCATTCCCGGGCAAAGATCTCGCGTAGTGCTGCTGCTTCGCCGGCCAGGCGGTGGTCCTCACCGCGGGCCAGCAGGCCATATTCCACCATGGTGCGGCCATCTGCGTGCGTACCGGTGCGGACCCAGACGCGGCGGCGGTTGATGTAGAGGGACATGACCAGGCCACCGACTGCGAGGAAGCCGAAGATCAGTGCGTAGAGCTGGCCGGGGTTGTGGTGGATGTCCACGCCGATGTACTTCTTGACGCCGTCGAACGTGATGCTGCCCTTGCCTTCGGGCAGGTTGACGGTTGCGCCCGGGGTCAGCGTGATGCCGCCTGCCGCGAGGTCACGGGCATTGAGCGGTTTCAAGTCCTTGACGTCCAGTTCGAACACGTTCTGGGGCACGCCCTTGTCCAGGCCGAGGTCTCCGTAGAACGAGTTCAGGCTCAGCTGGGGGTTGAAGAGTTCCGGGGAAGCGCTGAACGAGGTGCCGTCTTCGGTGACGAACGCCGTGGGAAGGAAGAAGCCCACAAAGCCGAGCTGTTCCGGCTTCGCGTCGGGGACCTTGATGACCACCGACGAGTAGTAGTTGTCTCCCTGGACCTTGGCCGTGACGGGGCCTTGGAAGGAAACATTGCCCTCGCCGTCCCGGACGGTGACCAGGGGCGCGTAGCCGTTGCCGGTCAGGTAGAGGCTGGTACCACCGAGGGAGACGGGGTCGTTGACCTTGAGGGTTTCCTTCTTGACCGGTGAATCCGGTCCTTCCTTGGTGGTGACCTCGGCCGTGTAATCGATCGGCTGGCCGGCTTTGCCCGGGGACTCACGGTCGAACTTGGCTTCGAACTTGTCCAGTTGCATCGAGTACGGCTGGAGCGCGCTGCTCTGGAAGTTGGTGCCGGGAGTGAATTGGTCGTAGCCCACCAGGGTGTTGACGAACGTCTCGCCTTCTACCAGGATGCGCTGGCCGCTGTACCCGTAGAGGCCACCGATGGCCACGGACACCAGCACCCCGATCAGCGAGGTGTGGAAGACCAGGTTACCCACTTCCTTCAGGAAGCCGCGCTCGGCACCCAAGGACGGCAGGGCGCCGTCGACGTCCCTGACTTCCACGCGGTAGCCGCGCTTCTTCAGCAGCCCGGCGGCATCGTATATGGCCTTCGACGCCGGGATCCCGGCGTCGGCGGGTACAGCCAAGGTGCCGTACTCCGGCAGGCGCGAAAGGCGCTTGGGGGTGCGGGGCGGCTGGGACTTCATGGCCTTGTAATGGGCGATGGCGCGCGGGGTGACGCAGCCGATCAGCGAGATAAAGAGCAGGATGTAAATGGCCGAGAACCAGGCCGAGGAGTAGACGTCGTACAGCTGCAACGCGTCCAGGAGCTCGCCGTAGGACGGGTTGTCCTTGATGTACTGCGTGACCACCGACGGGTTCGCCGGCCGCTGCGGGAACAGGGAACCAGGCACCGCTCCGACGGCGAGAAGGAGCAGCAGGAACAACGCTGTGCGCATGCTGGTCAGCTGGGTCCAGGCCCACCGGAGCATGCCCTTGAACCCGAGGGCAGGAAGTGCGGCCTCGGACTTGGCCTGCTGGAGTTTTCCTTCCGCTGTGCTGGTGCTTTCAGCGGACGGTGACTTCTTTGTGGCTTTCACGGACTCGCTCATCAGATTGGCAACTTCACATCGTTTTGGAACCAGTACTGCAACTCGGTCACCCAGGTTCCCCACACGCCGGTGGCCATCAGGATGCCGAGCAAAATCAGGATGCCGCCGCCGATCCGCTGGATGGCCAGACGGTGCTTGCGGAAGAAGGACATGACTCCCATGCCCCGGCGGACAGCCAACGCAATCAAGAGGAACGGGATGCCCAGTCCAAGGCTATAGACGAACGCCAGGAGCGCGCCCTTGGCTGCCGAGGAACCACCGGACAAGCTCAGCAACTGTACCGCGGAGTACGTCGGACCGATACAGGGCGCCCAGCCCAGGCCAAAGGTCAATCCCAGGAGCGGTGCTCCCCAGAGGCCGGCAGGCGGTTTGGCATGGATCTTTGCGTCGCGCTGCAACCAACCGAAGCCGCCCATGAACACCACGCCCATGATGATCACCAGGATGCCCAGCAACTGCGTAATCCAGGCGTTCTGCGGGCCGGTCAGCAACGTGCCCAACTGCCCGAAGGCGCCGCCCAGCAGAACAAAGATCACCGAGAAACCCAGGACAAACAGGCCAATTCCGGCCAGCATGCGGCCACGCCGCTGCTTTTGGAGGTCGACGCCGGTCAGTCCCGTGACGTAGCCAAGGTAACCGGGGACCAGTGGCAGCACGCATGGCGAAAGGAAGGAGACCAGCCCGGCCAGCAACGCCACCGGCACAGCCAGCAGCAGCGATCCGTTGAGGATCGTCTCGGCGAAGGGACTGTTCATGGGTGCTACTCCGCCACTGCGGAGGTGATGAGGGCCTTCAGGGTGCTCTTCTCGATCTCGCCGAGCACGCGGGAGGCAACCTTGCCATCCTTGTCCAGGACCAATGTTGTGGGCACTGCACCCGGCGGAACGATGCCGGACACGGACAGGAGAACAGCACCGTCCTTGTCGTTGAAGCTTGGGTAGGTGATGTTGAAGGTCTTGTCGAAGGCCTCAGCGGTAGCTTGTTCGTCGCGCAGGTTGACGCCGAAGAATTGGACGCCCTGGTCCTTGAAGTCCTGGTGCAGGGCTTCAAGCTGGGGCGCCTCGATGCGGCAAGGTGCACAGGCAGCAAACCAGAAGTTCAAGACCGTGACTTTGCCCTTGAGGTCCTCGGGCTTTACCGTCTCCCCGTTAAAGAGGGTGCCCTTGAGCGCCACTGGCGCGGCACGGTCCGCCTTCGCGAACTCTGTCACCGAACCATCGCCGGCTACGTAGTTCTTGTTGTCGCCTGCCTTGGCTTGCTTGGCGAGGGAATCTTCCTGGGCACACGCGGACAGGCCCATGGTCAGTCCTGCGAGGAGGACGCCACCGGCAGTCAACGCGCTGCGGCGTGAGAGGTTGTTGTCCATGCCTCTATGCCCCCGGGGTGCTCGCCGCGCCGGGGAGCAGGACGGCAGCAGGTTCGGTGTACTCAACGCGCACGATCTTGCCGTTCCCGTCCAGGGTCAGGGACGTCAGGGACGTGAGCGTGCATTCGCGCTTGCGGGGATCGTGTGCCAGCCGCCGTCCCTCTGCCGTCAAACGGGTTGACCAGATGGGGAGCTGATGGCTCACGAGGATGGCTTCGGCACCGTCGCCACCCAACTCAACCGCCTTGGCACGGGCGTCTTCAACGGCGGCCAGCACCCGGGCGGCTTGGTCCTTGTACGGCTCGCCCCAGGATGGACGCAGAGGATTGCGGAAGTAGATCCAGTGCTTGGGCTTCAGGAATTCACTCTTGGTGGGGTGCAGCCCCTCAAAGTGGTTCTCGGCCTCGATGATCCGGGGCTCGGTGGTGATCTCCAGGTTCAGGGCCTCCGCAGTGGGCATGGCCGTTTCCTGGGCGCGGGTCAGCGGTGAGGCGACCAAGTGGACAATCTTGGCACCCTGGCCGGCACGTGCCACAAAGTGGTCGGCCAGCATACGGGCCATCTCCCGGCCACGCTCGGAGAGGTGGAATTCCGGCAGGCGACCGTACAGGACGCCGTCGGGATTGTGGACCTCGCCATGGCGAAGCAGGTGGACAGTTGCTTGGGGCATGTTTACCAGTTTCTCAAAGAAGCGGGGCGATCCGAAATCTTCTACCGCTAGTAGAACTCAAAGTTTTTCCGAAATGTTCCCCGGAGTTGGAATAAAAGATGCATATGCATGTTTATACTGGACACGAAGCTCGGTTGACGCTTCAAGCAATGAGCTCGACCGGGCAAGCACGCAGTACCTACCAATCGATATAGGAGCAACACCATGATGACTCTCCCCGCTTCCGTCACCACCGGCACCTGGACCCTCGACGCTTCCCACAGCGAGATCGGCTTCACCGTCCGCCACGCAGGAATCAGCAAGGTCCGCGGCCAGTTCAAGGACGCTTCGGCCACCCTCGAAGTTGGCGAAGCCCTGACCGACTCCAAGGTCACCGCCACCATCCAGACCGCCAGCTTCGACTCCGGCGACGTCAACCGCGATGGCCACGTCAAGGGCGAAGACTTCTTCGACGTGGAGAAGTTCCCGGAAATCACGTTCGTGTCCCGCCACGTCAAGGCCAACGGCAACAGCTTCGACCTCGTGGGCGATCTCACAATCAAGGGCGTGACCAAGGAAGTTTCCATCGAGACCGAATTCAACGGCGTCGCAGTGGATCCCTTCGGCAACACCCGCGCCGGCGTTTCCGGCGAAACCACCATCAGCCGCAAGGACTTCGGCCTCACCTGGAACGCCGTCCTCGAAGCCGGCGGCGTGCTGGTCAGCGACAAGGTTGTCATCAACCTGGAACTCGCTTTCATCGCACCGGCCGCTGCATAGTCTTTTTCTCCTGACGCGGATTCACCCCAACGGCGCCACCCACAGCCCCCGGCTGTGCGGGGGCGCCGTTTCGCATATCCGGAAGTCACCCCGCAATTGTTCGGCAAACAGCCTGTATTTGCCTGCGAGTTGCCTCCGAAGTTCCTATGCAACCTTCAACCTGCGGTCTACAGTGATGCCATGAGTACCCCAGACGAAGCACCACAGCCACAGCAGCCCGGCTCCCAGCCTCCGCAGCCCGGCAATGTTCCTCCTTCGGGTTACCAGCCTCCGCAGGGCTACCAGCCGCCGTCGCAACCGGGCCAATATTCACAGCCCGGCCCGGCACAGCCCGGCCCACCGCAGGCAGGCCCAGGACAGCCCGCCCCGGGGCAGCCTGGTTTCCACTTCGAAATGCCCACCGACGGGCCCCGCAACTTCAACGACGTCATGCCCCAGGGCGGATTCTCTGGAATGTTCAAGACCCAGGGCCTCCCCACCGAGCTGAAGGTTTCGTACTTCATCTGGGTGATCTCCGGACTCCTTGGCCTGCTGTTCGGGCTGATCGGATTCTTCGCGATCATTGCCCTCTTCGCTTTCGCCCCTGGCGTTGCAGCCATCCTGCTGATCATCCTTATCCTCACGCTGGCCGTGGCAGCGGCGCAGGTAGTCCTGGCGATGAAGATGAAGGAAGGCAAAGAGTGGGCCCGCCTCGCCCTCACCATCGTGGCCGGCATCTCCTTGCTCCTCACCATTTTCAGTGCGGCCAGTGCCGGCGGCTCCAGCACGGGCCTTGGCAGCAACTGGTTCGGCTTCCTTGTCAGCGCTGTAGCCGTAGTCCTGATGTGGCTTCCGAATTCACAACTTTGGTTCAAGGCAGTCAAGGGTCACGCTTAGCGCTGACGCAACTGCCGTCGTCGTGCCTTATCGGCGGTAATGCAGGCTGAAGGCCGCGGTACATCCTCCCGGATTGCCGCGGCTTTCATCATGAAGGCGTAAGCCAACATGATGATTTTTGCCGTGAGCCGGAAATACCTGCGTGGGATCACCTGCAGCGTCAGACCCGGGAGGTACGGTGGAAGCAGAACCACGCTGGGGGCAGGGTCATTTTGCTGATCCCGGCGGCCGCACCAGCAGTCGAACAAGCAAAGGAATGCCATGAGCAACCCTCCCTACCCGCCGTCAAACCCGGGCGATGCCAACCAGCCCGAGCAGCCGGGAACCCAGCCCGCCGCTCCCGCCACGCCTCAGTACGGCCAGCAAAGCCCCGCCGCACCGCAGTATGGCCAGCAGAGCCCCGCCGCGCCGCAGTATGGCCAGCAGAGCCCCGCCGCGCCGCAGTATGGCCAGCAGTCATCCCCGTACGGCCAGGCTCCCGGCGCTCCGCAATACGGACAGGACACCAACTGGCCCAGCCAGCAGCCCGGTCCCACCGCTGTGCCGCCCATGGTCAACTACGCCTTCTGGATGATCGTTGCCGCCGGCGTTCTGTCCGCCATCAGCTCGATCCTGTTGGCCACCACTGGTGCTGACGCCTTTATCAACGCCATGAACCAGCAGGCAAGCCAGCAGGGAACCGACCTCCCCGAAGGGTCCATGGAAAGCATGCGCGGTGTGATCGGCGTCAGCGCCGTCGTCGGCGCGATTCTGGCCCTCGGTCTCTATGCCTTGGTCGCTTTCCCGGTCCGCAAGGGCAAGAACTGGGCGCGAATCCTGGGGACCGTCTTCGCGGCCATCTCCGTCCTGGGCCTCACCGGCCTGTTCCAGTTCGGTGCCACCTACGGCATCCTGCAGCTCATCGTGATCCTGCTGGGAGTCGCGGCGATCGTCATGCTGTACCTGCCGGCGTCGGCCCCGTACTTCCGCAAGGCGCAGCCGTTCGGAAACCCGTACCAGAACCCGTACGGCCGCTAAACACTCAGAGTTCCAGACGATTCAAGCGCGGGCGCGGACCCGGCGAAGGCTAAACAGCCTGGCCCGGTGTCTGCGCCCGTTGTGCGTGGTACGCCAAAATCTGAAGCTCAGTGGCCATGTCCACCTTGCGGAGGTTCACGTGCGGAGGGACCTGCAACAGCACCGGCGCGAAGCTGAGGATGCTCCGGATCCCGGCGGCAATCACTCGGTCGCACACAGCCTGGGCTACCGTGGCGGGCAACGCCAGCACCACCATGTTGGTGTGGGTGCGTTCCAGGACCCGCTCAAGCTCCGCGGAGTCGCTGACGCGCAGCCAGCCTACTTCGTTGCCGATCACCATGGGGTCAGCGTCGAAGATGGCTACGACGTCGAAGCCGCGGGACTCAAAGCCGCCATACCGGGCCAAGGCCTTGCCGAGGTTACCCGCGCCCACAATGGCAACTTTCCAGTCATGGGTCAGGCCCAAGGCCGCGGCAATGTGGCGGCTCAGATACTGGACTTCATAGCCGACACCGCGTGTCCCATACGAGCCCACGTAGGAAAGATCCTTGCGCAGGGTGGACGAGCTGACACCTGAGGCTTCCGCCAGCGCTTCGGACGAGACCCGCTCCACGCCTTCAGCCAGCAGGGAGTTGAGCGCGCGCAAATAGAGCGTCATCCGGGCCACAGCCGCGGGCGGGATCTGCTTGGTGGCAGGTTCGTTGTCCCCGGTTGCAGCCTCCGGGGACGGTTCCAGCGCAGTCACGGTATTCTCCATTGCGTCGCTTTGTTGTTCCACTCTATGACCCACGGCCGGACTCAACAAAAGCCATTACCAACGGGTAACCCCTCAGCCCTCCAGGACCTTCTTCAGGGTGCGGGTGAGCCGTTCTTCGTCAATCTTCCAAAAATCACGCTGGACGCCGTCCACCAGCACCACGGGAATCTCTTCCGCGAAGCGCTCCTGCAGTTGGGGATCGCCGTCGATCCGCTGCTCCTTCCACGGCACGCCAAGACTCTTAGTGACACGCTCGACGGCGGCACGCGCCTCGGTGCACAGGTGGCAGTCAGCTTTGGTGAGGAGAACGACGTCGGGAATAGCCATGCCTCAAAGGTACCGGGCCAGCGCTCTCTCACATCCCGAGCCCTCCCCACCGACCCTCTCTCACATCCCACGCCCTCCCCGCCGACCCTCTCTCACATCCCGAGCCCTTCCGGCCCGACCCTCTCTCACATCCCACACCCTCCCGGCCCGACCCTCTCTCACATCCCACACCCTCCCGGCCCGACCCTCTCTCACATCCCACGCCCGACTGTGACGTCACCGTGCGCCCTCGAACGCGGACCGCGCCGATTGACTAGACTCAAGGCATGCCCGAGGAGAAGAACGCCGCCGTGGTCGCAGACGCCTTGGTGCAGAAGCCCACCGTGCAGAAGGACAACGTGCAGAGGCGCACGGGCGAAGCCGCCTTCTTCGACGTCGACAACACCTTGATGAAGGGCGCCAGCCTCTTCCACGTAGCCCGCAAAATGTACGAACGCAAGGCTTTCACACTGTCGCAAGCGGCCGGATTCGCCTGGAAGCAGTTCAAATTCGTCATGCGCGGAGAGAACATGGAGGACGTCCACTCGGTCCGCGACTCGGCGCTTACCCTTGCTGCCGGCATCACAGTGGATGACATCAAAGCCCTGGGTGAAGAGGTCTACGACGAAATGATCGAGTCGCGGATCTGGCCTGGGACCAAGGCACTCGCGGAACAGCACCTCAGAGTCGGACGCAAAGTCTGGCTCGTCACGGCTACACCCATCGAGGTGGCCACGGTCATTTCCACCCGGCTCGGGCTGACCGGCGCCCTTGGCACGGTGGGTGAAGTGGAAGACGGCATGTACACAGGGAAACTCGTGGGCGACATCCTGCACGGACCGGCGAAGGCAGTCGCGGTCCAGCTCGTCGCTGATCGGGAGGGCTTGGATCTGGATCATTGCTGGGCGTACAGCGATTCTGCCAACGACATCCCTTTGCTCACCATGGTGGGTCATCCCGTGGTGATCAACCCGGACGCCAAGTTGCGCCGGCACGCCCGCGAGAACAACTGGCCCGTGTACGACTTCCGTTCCGGTCGCCGCGCGGCAACGCTCGGACTCAAGGCCGCCACGGTTGGCGGAGCGGTCTACGGCCTGTGGCGGGGTTTCTCAAGGTTCCGCGGCCCCCGCATGTGATCCTCTCTCACATCCCTCGGGCTTGAACCAAACCATCTCTCACATCCCTCGGGCTTGAACCAAACCATCTCTCACATCCCTCGGGCTTGAACCAAACCATCTCTCACATCCCTCGACTGCCTCTACGAGCCTGTGGATAACTTACGATGACTCAAGCGTTTCTGGGCAAGAATGCCAAGTATGCCGAATGCCACGCCCCTTCCGCCCGCGCTGATCAGCGCACCGTTCACCATTGACGAGGCCGAGGCCGCGGGCCTGAAGCAATCGCACCTCTGGAACCGTGTAGGAATAGATGGAGTCAGCCGCGGCCTTTACCGTCCATCGGATTGGGACTTTGAGCTGTCGGCGGCTGCAAGGTCGCTGTCAGCCGCAAGTCCGGGGGCATGGATATCCCATGTAACTGCCGCGAGGCTGCATGGTGCGTGCCTTCCACCATGGCTGTCTGATTCCAATGAATTGCATCTCAGCAAGCCAAGGCATCTACCGTCCGTCCGCCGCAAAGGAGTGATCGGACACACGGTTGTGGCCTCCGACGACGAGATCGAAAATGTTCAAGGCATCCGGATCAGCACTCGGTCGCGTACCTGGTTGGATCTCGCAAGGCGCCTTCCGCTCGGCGACCTCGTCTGCATGGGTGACGAACTCATTCGCAGACCCAGGCCGGACTTCGAAGAACGCGACGCACCGTTCACCACACTTGAGGCACTTCGCGAACTGGTGGGCAGGCACAGGAATCTACAGGGCGTCGTCAGGGCACGAGAAGCACTAGAGCTCATGCGTGTCGGCTCCGACTCCGCGCCAGAGTCGCTGCTCCGCTTGGCAATGCTGGACGCCGGTATCCCCGAACCGGAGCTGCAGGTGCTACTCCGCCCGAACGATCCGTTTTCGCCGTCCGCGGACTTGGGCTTCCGTGGCCGGCGGGTAGCAATACAGTACGACGGCGGCCATCACCTTGGGCGCGAACAGATATTTAGCGATCGGCGACGCGACAAGGCGTTCGAAGCAGCAGGCTGGACGGTCCTGAAATTCGGAAAGGACGACTTGGCGGATAACTTTTCGTCAGCGACTCGTAAGATCAAGAGCGCTCTACGCTCAGCATGGCAGGATCCCGCGGTCAGCTCCGGTTTTACCCGAGGGACCTGAGAGAGGGAACCCACCAAACCCGAGGGACGTGA
This sequence comes from Arthrobacter sp. YN, assembly GCF_002224285.1. Lineage (GTDB taxonomy): Bacteria > Actinomycetota > Actinomycetes > Actinomycetales > Micrococcaceae > Arthrobacter. The sequence continues at coordinate 4,036,987 of NZ_CP022436.1, forward strand.
GAGAGGGAACCCACCAAACCCGAGGGACCAGAGAGAGCGACCCCACCAAACCCGAGGGACCTGAGAGAGGGAACCCACCAAACCCGAGGGACGTGAGAGAGGGAACCCACCAAACCCGAGGGACCAGAGAGAGCGACCCCACCAAACCCGAGGGACCTGAGAGAGGGAACCCACCAAACCCGAGGGATGTGAGAGAGCGTAGGGGACGCAAAAATGCCCGCCACCTCGAGAGGTAACGGGCATTTACGCTTGATGAAGTATCTCTACTTCTTATTGCGGCGCTGGTGGCGAGTCTTGCGAAGCAGCTTGCGGTGCTTCTTCTTGGCCATACGCTTGCGGCGCTTCTTAATAACTGAACCCACGAAAGTTCCTTACAAACTAGAAGTTCCTGTCTGTTGGAACAGATCCGCGGAAGCAGACAAGTACAACTGACAGATTCTTACATTGACGTAAAACGTTCCTTAACAGAGTACCGCTTCAAAGGGGCACCCTGTGACCACGGTCCGCGGGACGGACCCCGGCAGCCTCAGGCGGTCTCGGATTGTCCGTCCACCACGGCACCCTTGAGGTACTGGGCAACGGCCTCTTCAGGAACCCGGAAGGAACGCCCGAACCTCACGGCGGGCATTTCCCCTGAGTGGACCAGGCGATACACGGTCATCTTGGAAACACGCAGGACGTCGGCCACTTCGGCCACCGTCATGAAACGCGCATTCGAGAAGTTAGTCTCTGCGGACATTTCCCATATTCCTTTGCTCTCAGCCGGTTAGGACACCCCCAGTAGAACGGTGTGCCGATGCTGAGCCATCCAACAACCATGTGCTAGATACTCTAGAGGCTGATGGGGCCAATGTGAAAGCCTTTCCCGTAAGTGGAATGCCGCTCCCCCGGCCGAGCAGGCCCCTTAACGGGGTTCTCTGCGGACAATGCCGAACGCACGGCTCGCTGCGCAGCGAAGCCGCGAAACGGATCTACTCTGCAACCACCGCGCGACGCTTCCGGGCCGAGGCTGCGAGCTGTTCCAGCACCGAAGCCGTGACGTCCCATTCCATGCAGGCGTCGGTGACGCTCTGGCCGTAAACGAGTTCCTGCTCCCCCGCAAGCTGCTTGGCGGTGTCCAGGTTCTGGGCTCCGCCCACCAGGAAGCTCTCCAGCATGACGCCGGCGATCGGCGAGGACTCCCCGGCTTCGAGCTGCGCACCGATTTCCAAGGCAACCTCAGCCTGGCGGTGATGGCTCTTGCCGCTGTTGGCGTGGCTGGCGTCCACGATCAGGCGCGGGTTCAGGCCCTTGGCAGCGAGCTTGGAGGAAGCAGCCGCGACATCATCCTGGGAGTAGTTGGGTCCCTTGCGTCCGCCGCGCAGGATCACGTGGGTGTCCGGGTTGCCTGAGGTTGCTACCAGAGCCGCGCGGCCGTCGTCGTCGATTCCCAGGAAGGCCTGCTCGGCGGCAGAGGCGCCGCAAGCGTCGATCGCCACCTGCAGGTCACCATCGGTGCCGTTCTTGAAGCCGATGGGCATGGACAGTCCGGAGGCGAGTTGGCGGTGGATCTGGCTTTCGGTGGTGCGGGCACCGATCGCGCCCCAGGAAACGAGGTCAGCCATGTATTGCGGGCTGATGGGCTCCAGGAACTCGGTGGCCGTGGGCAGTCCGAGGGCGGTGACCTGCTTCAGGAACCCACGGGCCGCGCGAAGACCGGCGGCGATGTCGTGGCTGCCGTCCAAGTGGGGATCGTTGATGAGGCCCTTCCAGCCGACGGTGGTGCGGGGCTTCTCGAAGTAGGTCCGCATGACGATCAGCAGGTCTTCCTTGTGCTTCTCCGCCTGGCTGACCAACCGGCGGGCGTATTCGAGGCCGGCCTTGGGATCGTGGATGGAGCACGGGCCAACGATGACCAGGAGGCGGTCGTCCACGCCATCCATGATGGCGCGGACCTGGTCGCGGCCGCGGTCGACGACGGCAGCCGAGCGGGCATCCAGCGGCAACTCGGCGATGAGGTCCTGGGGTGCCGGAAGGGGCTCGAAGCGTGCCACCCGGAGGTTGGAGGTTGAAGGATGCGCGGCGTCAACGGCTCCCGCGTCAGGGGAGTCGAGCGATTCGGTGGGTTCTGCAGCGAGGCTGGTCATGTCTGGGTCCTGTTCCGGGATGCGGAGCGGGCCCCTTTTCAGAACCCGCCGGATATGGCGAAGGGCAGAGAATGATCTCTGCCCTGTTGGCTCTGAAGGAAAGTTGGATGCGTGTCAGTTAGACGCGGGCCCCTCCAGAGCCAACGAAAAATACGCATACCAACGGTTTGTCATAGCCACACCATAACCGCGGTTCTTCACACCGGGCAAATCGCGTCCGCCATCATGACAAATGTTTGCGCAGGAACTGCAACTGCTTGATCCAGTGGTGTTCCTGGCCGCCCTCATGGTTGTTGAAGCGGTAGACCTCGATGTCCTTTTCGGGCGCACCGCCGGGCGCGCCGTCCGGCACGCCCAAGGCGCCGTAGCTGTTGTAGCTCGCGAAAACGGTGGACGGCGGGCAGATGTCGTCCATCTGCGCAGCGGAAAACAGTGCAGGAACGGTGGCGGCACGGCCCAGGTGCACGCCGTCGAAGTAGTTCAGGACGGCCAGCGTTGGCTCGTACTTTTCGCGGTGCCGGCCCAGGAAGCCGGCAATCTCCGGGTAGGGCCCGCGAGGGGTGATGTCAATGGCGCGGGGGAAGTCCTGCAGGAACGGGACGTCGGGCAGCGCGGCGATGACGCCGTCGAGCCTTCCAGCCGTCAGCCCAGCGGCGGCAACAGTAATGCCGCCACCTTGGCTGACGCCTGCCAGGACTACCTTGGAGGGGTCGACGGCGGGATGGCTCTGCGCCGCTTCTACTGCACGGAAAGCGTCCACGTACACCCGCCGGAAGTAGTAGTTGTCCTGGTGGTCGGCACCCCGGGTCATGAGCCCGGCATAGTTGTTTCCGCCGGCGGACGGGTGCGGATCCGGGGTGTCGCCCGAGACGCCGCCGTAGCCCTGCCCGCGGGTGTCCATGATGAAGTGCGCGTAGCCTGCCTGGGCCCACCGGGTGTTCTGGTTAACCAATCCGCGGCCGCCGGAGTAGCCGATGTACTCCACCACGACGGGAAGTTGCTGGCCCTGCTGGCGGTGAGCCGGCAGGTGAAGCCAGCCCTTGATGCGGTCTCCCCCGAAGCCGGCAAAGGACACATCGAAGGTGTCGATCACTGAGAGGTAGTTGTCCACGGGCTCGAACACAGGATCAAGCGGCAAGGCCCTGGCCTCGGTGATGGTGCGGTCCCAGAAGGCATCGAGATCTGCCGGCGGGACCACGCTTGAGGTGTAGTCGCGGAGCTGCTCAAGGGGAAGGTCAAAGAGGGGCATGTGGACATCCTACGTCATGGTTTCGTGTGCCCCGTCACAGGGCCTCAGGACTACAAGGGGCTGATGGAGAGGTTCCGGTAGGCGGCTTTCAGGGGTGCCATCTGGCGAATTCCAAAGTACCCGCCTTTGAGGGGTGCGGCCGCGGGGTCGGTCCATTCAAAGAGCAACAGCTCGTTGATGGAGAAGGCCACCCTGGGGCCATCCTTGATCACTTCCATGCGATAAAACCCATCGGCATCCCCGGCGGGCGGAAGCGGATCGGCCCCCTGCGCCACGAGCTCGAAGCCCGCACTCTTGCGGAGATTGCAGGTCCGGAACGCGCGCTCGGAAGCGTGCTTGTGCCGGAAGTAGGAGACGTGGAGGGCGTCCATATCTCCCGAATGGTATTGCGGGTAGAAGCCGGTGCGGGGAGCCAAGGCAGAAGAGAACAGGTCCTCGCCACCATGGCCGGTTGCTGCGAAGAACACCATGGCCAGGCCAGGTTCCTCCAAGGGGAGGAACTCCCATCCGATCCTGACGTGATCGGGAAGTTCCTCCGGGCACCAGAGAGTCCAGTGCGCGTGGTCGCCGTGCTCCTCCGCATCAAGGGAGCCCGACAGGACCAGGGCGCTGGTGCCGTCCCTACCCAAGCCCGGGCCGCCGTCGTCGTCCGTTCCTACCTCATGCGTCCCGAACTGCACCGGTCCCTCAGCCACCCAATCAGCCACATCCGCAGGTCCCCGCAGCGGGTTGGAGTGAATCACGCACGCGCCCCCGCGTTGAGGGTCGCAGGCAACCCGTATCCGAGGGATTCCAGGTGCTCCGCCACGAAGGAAGCGATCCGCCGGGCACCTTTCTCATGGAAATGGGTGTTGTCCTCAAGGCCGCCGGCCCAGTGTGCGTGCTCGCCCGGAGCAAAGTGGAAGAAGAGCTCCTTGGAACCTTCCTCCCCCAGCTCCTGGTAGAGGGAACGGGTCCACTGGTTAAGGTCGATGACCTCCAGGCCGAGCTCCAAGCCAAGCTCCCGGACCACCACAGGGTAGTCCCCCAGGGTGACCTCAAGGTGCCCGCCCGAAAAGTGCCGGCGTTCCACCGAGGTGCACAGGATGGGGATGCCGCCCTTGCTGCGGACCTCGGCCACCATGCGCTTGAGATTGTCCGTATAGCCCGTGCGCGGGGCCAGGTGTTCACGTTTCTGGTCGTTGTGCCCGAACTGGATGAGGACCAGGTCGCCCTGAACGGTCTGGTTGATGAGCTGGTACCAAAGACCCTCCTCGCGGAACGACTCCGTGGTGGCACCGCCCTTGGCGTAGTTGTGGACGGCAGCCCACCAGTACGTCTCGGGCGCAAGATGGGCGCCCCAGCCACTCATGGGGTACTCGAAACTGGGGCAGGCGGCAACAGTGGAGTCGCCCGCGAGGAGGATTTTCATGGGTGTCCTTTCAGATGATGCAGCCGCGCTTAGCCCTTGACGGAACCGATCAGCATGCCCTTGGCAAAGTGCTTCTGCAGGAAGGGGTAGAAGATCAGGATGGGCAGCGTTGCCACCACGATCACGGCGAATTTGATGCCTTGTTCCGGCGGGATATAGGAGGGATCCACGTTGCCGGTACCCAGGAGGTCCGAGGCAGCCGTGACCTGGCGCAGGTACATCTGCAGGGTCCACATGTTGTTATCGCTCAGGTAGAGCAGGGGCGACATGAAGTCGTTCCAGATCCCCACCGCGTAGAACAGCGCAAAAGTGGCCAGCACCGGCTTGGACAACGGCAGCAGGATCCGCCAGAGGATCCCGATTTCCGTGGCACCGTCCATCTTGGCGGACTCTTCCAGCTCCTGTGGGAGTTCCTGAAAGAAGTTCTTGATGATGATCAGGCTGAACGGGTTGATGGCCGCGGGCAGGATCAGCGCCCAGTAGCTGTTGAGCAGGCCCAGGTCCTTGACCAGCAGGAACGTAGGGATCATGCCGCCGGAGAAAACCATGGCGAAGACCACAAGGGACATGATCAGCTTCCGGCCCCGCAGGTTTTTCTTCGCCAAAGGGTAAGCCATGGTGACGGTCAGGATGAGCTGGATCAAGGTGCCCACCAGCGTCACCAGGACGGTGGTGATGAGTGCCCGGGTGAAGGCGGGTGTGGAGAAGATGTACTCGTAGGCGCCCAGCGTGAATTGTTCGGGCCAGACGAAGAATGCCCGCCGGGTGATCTCGGCCTCGTTGGCGAAGGACCCTGCTATCACGTAGATGAACGGCAGCAGGGTGATGATGCCCACCAGGCTCAGGAAAACGTAGTTTGCGGCGTCAAAGACCCGTCCGCCGCGGGTGTTGTGAATCTTCATTAGAACAGTCCGCTCTGGTTGAACCGCTTGGACAGCCAGTTGGTGCCGAAGATCAGCACGATTCCCACGAGGGACTTGAAGAGCCCGACGGCGGTGCTGTAGCTGTAGGCGCCTTGGGTGATGCCCACGAAGTACACGTAAGTATCGAAGACGTCGGCCACGCTGCGGTTGAGTGCGTTGGTCATGAGGTAGATCTGCTCAAAGCCGGTGTTGAGCATCTGCCCGATGGCCAGGATGAGCATCACGATGATGGTGGAGCGGATGCCCGGCAAAGTGATGTGCCAGACGCGACGGAACCTGCCGGCGCCGTCGATAATCGCTGCCTCATACTGGTCCTGGTCCACCGTGGCCAGCGCGGCAAGGAAGATGATGGTGCCCCAGCCGGTGTTCTTCCAGATTTCCTGGAGCACGATCAAGGGCCGGAACCAGTTGGGATCGGAAAGGATGTCCACGTTGGTCCCGAACAACCCGTTGACGAACTGGAACAACGGTCCGATGTCCAGGGCGAAGAGCAGGAAGCTCAAGGATGCCACGATGGTCCAGGACAGGAAGTGCGGGATGTACACGAGGGTCTGAACGGTGCGTTTGAGCACTGAAAGCCGGACCTCGTTGAGCAGCAACGCCAACACGATGGTCAGCGGGAACGCGATACCCAGGTTCAGGAACGCCAGGATGAGAGTGTTGCCGAGCAACCGCGGGAAGTCAGGGTTGGCGAAGAAGTCCTGGAAGTGCTGGACCCCAACCCACGGACTGCCGTTGACACCCAGGAACGGAACGTAGTCCTTGAAAGCGATGGACACGCCGTACATGGGCCCGTACCGGAAGATCGCGAAGTACAGGACTCCGGGCAGCAACAGCAGATACAGCCACTTGTAGTGCGCGAAGTGGACGGCAAACCCGCGCCGCCGCGCCGGGGCGGGCGGCTTGGTGTCCGCCCGCTCCGAGGCTTTGGCTTCTACAACCGGGGCTGTCACTTCTTGTTTTCCTGCCAGAGCTTGTTAATTTCTTCCTTGACCTTGTCACCGCCGCTGGTGTTCCACAGCTTGATGGCGTCCTTCAGGCCCTGCTCATCGGTCTGCCCGGCGAGGTACTTGATGCGGGCGTCGGCCACGATGTTGTCCAGCTGCGCGCCTTTGGCAACGTAGGTGGGCGAGACGAAGGCAGCTGCCGGGTTGTACACGGCGCTCTTGAGGTCCTCGGCCATGACGGAGACGCGGTCATCGAAGACCTTCTGCTCATACTCGGAGGCCTGCTTGACCGGGTAGAAGTTGTTGCCCGTGACGTTGGTGCCAAGCTGGGCAAAGCTCTTGATGTCAGTGTTGACCACCTTGCCCTCAGGGGTTTCGGGCTTGATGGTGGCCGCCAGGCCCTCTTCCAGGGTGAAGTTCACGCCCTCGATGCCGTTGTTCATGAGCACGGCAACTTCCTTGCTGTTCAACTTGTCCAGGAAGCTGAGCACGTTCTTCAGGTCAGCCTCGGTCTTGACGCTGGACTTGGGAATGGCCAGGAAGCCGGAGTAGCCGTCGGTGGGGTGGGCGTGCAGTTCGCCGTCCGGTCCCTTGAGGCTGCCCACGAAGCCCACTTTGTTCTCAAAGTCGTTCGGGTTGGCCTGCTTGAAGAGGTTGATCAGCACGCTGACGCGGGAGTCGACGTCCACGATGATGCCGCCCTTGCCGTTGAAGAACGGTTCGTTCCACTTGGTGCCGTCGAAGGTGGCGAAATCGGGATTGATGAGCTTCTCGTCCACCATCTTCTTGATGAAGCGGTTGGCTTCGAGGAATTCGTCGGTTTCGAAGCTGGGAACCAGCTTGCCGTCGCGTTCGGTCCAGCGGTTGCCGGCGCCGTACCAGGTCTCGATCAGGTCATACGGGCTGTTGGTTCCCAGTGCGCCCCATTTGGGGATGGTGATGCCGTAGGTATCGTTCTGGCCGTTGCCGTCCGGGTCCTGCTCGGTGAACGCCTTGGCAACTTTGTAGAGGTCTTCGGTGGTTTCGGGCGCCTTCAGGCCCAGCTTGTCCAGCCAATCCTGGCGGAACATGACGGCTGCACGGATCGGGTTGCGACCGCGGTAAACACCGTAGACCTTGCCGTTGACGCTGGCGTTCTGCTGGACCTCCGGGAAGGTGGTCTTCAGGTTCGGATACTCATTGAGCTTGTCCGTGAGGTCCCAGAAGGCGCCCGCTTCGGCGTTCTTCACGAAACCCGGCGTTTTGCCCTGGACCACCAGGACGTGCGGGATCTCAGAAGATGCCAGCGTGATGTTCATCTTGTCTTCGTAGGACGCGTTGGGCGTCCACGTGATGTTGACGTCTTTGCCCGTGAGTTCCTCGAGCTTCTTCTGCACGGCGCCATCGGCTGTTGGCGGCTGCGCCTCCAGGAACGGCGCCATGATCTTGACGGAGGAAAGGTCCGACGCCGGCGCTTCGCCACCACAGGCGGTCAGCGCCAGGGCTGCGGAAACGACGACGGCGGCGGCCAGCGTGTGTTTTCTACGGATCATTTTCTTACCTGCTCCACTTCATCGGGGTTGGTGTCTTTCGACTCTTGGTTTGACGGCAGGCCGGGGAACCTTTTGAGGCTCCATATGTGCTGGCCACTCGCATCTTGATACGTTTCATTAGTGCTCGCGCCAGAGGAGTCAGGGATGAGTTCGCTGCCTCCGTGAACGTCGAGGGAACGGTGAAGGACCGGCGGCCCGCTCAAGGCGGGGCGGGCGCGGTTGAGCTCAGACAAGGCTGGCCTCCGTACTGTGGGTCGTAGTGGAAACAGGGCCAACGGCGGTGGCGGACGGTGCGCTGGCGGCGGCCGACATCGCCTCATCGTTGGCTGTAAAGAAGCGGTCGCAAAGCCACCCCGTGACATAAAGCCACGCACCAATGCCGAAGAACGGAATCAGCCCCGGAACCGACCGGCACACGAACAGGGCGGCCGCTGTGACGAACAGGAGGATCACCGTTCCCGCCAGATGCCGCATCGCAAAGCGTGAGGACATCAGGAAGTACTGGGGAAGGGAAAGCTCGTAGCGGGCGAACATCGGAAACAGGTAGCAGACCGTGCCGGCGGCGAAGAGGGCCGCCATCAGGATTCCGGCGGAAGCGATCTGCGAGCCGAAGTCCCAGCCTGCAGAGAAGTAACCCCAGTTCAGGGTCAGGGCAACACCCACAGCAATGAGGGGCAAACCCAAGGCATTGCCCTTGCCGAAGTTCTTGAAGTACTCCTTCGCGAAGCGCCGCATCAAAGGCGCGGCATTTCCCCGCACCTTGTCACGGACCAGGATGTGGGCCGCAGCGGTGCTGGGCCCGATTCCCAAGACAACCCCACCGAGGACAGTGAAGGCCATCCACAACACGTTCAGGCAAGCTATCCAGACGAGCGTGTCGAAGAGCGTATAGGCACGGAAGCCAAATCCGCCAGAGGCCATGACTCCCCCTTTCTCCATCGTTGCAGAACAGGCCCAGGTAACTGGCAGTAGTGGTTGTTCCGGACACTCAGAGCGACCACTAATGCCAGCCAGTTGGGGTCGGCCCACGTGGGCCATGTCACTAAGTAAACGCTTTCCCGTCAACTTAGACGCTGGGTAAGGGTGGAGTCAAGATCATTCTTGAATCGTTACATTTGCTGGGAGCCCGCGCTACACTGAGCAGAGCCGGAACTGGGAAAGCGCTTGCTAGGTATAGCCTGAACCCGCCGGATACTTACCTGAATACCCGACGACGGCGTCACCGCCTTCGTTGCAGCGCCAGCAGAGGAGAGCCATGGACACCCCTTCCATCGAGTCCATCACCAGCCCCGGGCCGCACCGGGCTGCACCGGCACCCCAACCCGCACCCCGGACCGCACCCGCAAGGATCGCGCTGGTAGGAGTCCACGGCTTCGGAACACACCACCTCCACAACCTTCATCGGCTGAGCGCACAGGGTGCGGTGGAACTCGTTGCCGTGGCGGACCCCCATCCCCCGTCCGCTGGAGCGTTACCCGGGACAACTGCTGTCCACGAAAATCTGGATGCCCTGCTGGCGGGCGACCATCACCCGGACGTGATCATCGTGGCTACTCCCATTCAGACCCACGCCCCGTTGGCTTTGTCCGTCCTGGCGTCCCATTCCCACCTCTACCTGGAAAAGCCCCCGGTAGCCTCCATGAAGGACTTCCTCCGACTCAAGGAGGCCGCAACCGCAGCCGGACGCAGCGTACAGATCGGTTTCCAGAGCTTGGGTTCCCATGCACTGGCCGCTTTGGAACAGCTGGCCAACGGCGAAGCCACTGAGGAACTTCCGGGCATCGGCACGCTCAAAGGCATCTCCGCTACTGGCCGCTGGGTCCGCGACCGCGCCTACTACAAGCGCTCGCGTTGGGCGGGCAAGCGCAGCCTCGACGGCGTGGATGTGGTGGACGGCGTCGCAACCAACCCTTTGGCCCACGCGATCGCCACTGCCCTCCGCATCGCCGGAGCCCGCCAGGCAAAAGACCTGGCCTTCGTGGACACGGACCTCTACCGTGCCAACGACATTGAAGCGGACGATACCTCCGTGATCCGCATGAAGACCGTCAATGGGCTGCCCATCACCTGCGCCCTGACACTGTGCGCCAACGAATCCGTGGAACCGTACGTCACGCTTCACGGCACCGGGGAACAGCGGTGTTCCATTACACCGAAGACCGTGTCACGGTCCGCACCGAAGCCGGTGAGACCACCCATGTCTTCGGGCGGGACGATCTCACGGAGAACCTGCTCCAGCACCTGAGCGAGGGCACCGCCTTGCTCAGCCCCTTGGATCACAGCGGCGCTTTCATGCGCGTCCTTGAAGCCATCCGGACAGCCGAGGCTCCTGCCCTGATTCCCTCGGAGTTCGTGACGTGGGTGGGATTCGGCGATCAAGCCCATGCAGTGATCCCCCGCATTGAGGACATCCTGGAACGTGCCACGCTGTCCCATTCAACGTTCTCCGAACTCGGCCTGCCGTGGGCGCGACCAGACACAGCGGGCTCAGAAGCTCTCTTCGCCCCCGCTGCGGATTCTGAGGGGGCCGGCGATGGTGATCCCAGAGAGGAAGCTCCCATCGCCATCTTCCGCAGCGGAAGCGACCTTGATTCTGCATTGTCGCCGCGGCCCTACCTTCATCCGGTGACTACCCGGGGCGGCATCGTGGTGACAGACCACCTGGCCTCGGACCACGTGTGGCATCTCGGCGCTGGATTCGCGCTGCAGGACGTCAACGGCAGCAACTTCTGGGGTGGGCGCAGTTATCGCCGGTCCGCAGGAAAATACGTGGATCTGAACGACCACGGCAGCATCGAGGTCGCCGCAACGCCCCACGGCACGGACCACTCCACAGCGGACCTCCACTGGCTGGCCGCCGATGGCAGCTTGCTCCTGGAGGAGCGTCGCACGTTCCGTCGTTCGCTCGTCACCCCGCGAACGTGGCGGCTGGACATCACCACGGAACTCACCGCCGTCGTGGATGCCTCGCTGGGTAGTCCTGGCTCGCACGGTGCCGCGGGAAGTGGCTACGGCGGCTTCTTCTGGAGGCTTCCTGTCAATGCCTCTCCGCGCGTGTTTTCCTCCACAGCCGAGGGCGAACCCGCCGTACATGGTTCAGTGACGCCGTGGCTGGCGTGGACCGGAGAGTTCGACGGCGGGCCGGCCACGTTGGTGTTTGGCGCACCTTCCGAGTCCCCGGACCCATGGTTTGTGCGATGCAGCGGCTACCCGGCCGTGGGTTCGGCGCTGGCGTGGGACACCGCAGTCGAGTTGGCGGCGGGCGAGTCGCTGACCCGTACCGTAGCGGTGTGGATCAGTGACGGAATACTCGGCACCCCTGACATCGAGGATTTGGTGTCAGCTCGATGAGTTCCAGCGCCCCGGCATCACCACTCGTCGCGACGAGCCTCACGGTGGAGGGCCGGACGCAGTGCCTGATGGCCCCGGCGCAGCCCAGGTTCGCTTGGCTGCTGGATGCCGGTCCTTCCGCAGACACCGGGCAATCGTTCCAAGGTGCGTACCGCCTCCGGGTGATGGACCGCGCCGGTACAGAAGTGTGGGATTCGGGCACTGTTGTCACGGACCAGCAGCACCACCAGTCCTCCACAGGCCCCGAAAACAGCCCCAACCTCAGCCCTGACAGTGACTACCAATGGACCGTCCAGCTCACGGACTCCACCGGCACTGTAGGTGAGCCGAGCGCTCCGGCTCCTTTCAGCACAGGGCTCTCGGGCGCGGGAACCAGCGGCTGGAACGCCGAGTGGATTCACCGTGCCCCGGGAGGCCGCGCGCCACTGGAACTGGTGGAGGGTTTGCTGCGTGTGAGCGGCTCGCCACATCTTCCGTGGCCTGTGTCAGCCAGCAGCAGCACGGTGATCACCGCCCGCTTCCGCTTGCGTCTTGGTACAGCCGGGATCCTTCTTCGCAGCGACGGTCCCGGAACCGGGCTGCTGCTGGAAATGAAACCCAACCGTACAGCTGTCCTCCGGAAGGCACCCGCTTGGGAGATCGGAGCCATGGCTGCGCCCGCCACGGAGGCACTGGCCGAAACCCCGGCCTTTGAAGCAACCGCTGTTTCACGGGCGGGCGCCAATCCCCATGACCTCTGGCAGGACCTGATGGTCAGCGACGACGGGCAGCGCATCACCGTCACCATTGACGGCACCACGGCTTTGGACTCGGACGTCGCCAACACCGGGCGCACGGGCATCGCCTTCCACCAAGGACCGCGGAGCCAGGCCGAATACCTCTCCCTTAATGTCCGGAGTGACGGGAAAACCCTCCTCAGCAGCGACTTCACCAACCCAGGCTCACTGGCAGACTGGACCACCACCACTCCCCTCCGCCAGCCCGACGAGTGGACCCTCGCAAAAACCACCTTCCACCTCAAGCGTCCCGTGCTCCGCGCCCGCCTCTACGCTGCGGCGAGCCACCACGCCGCGTTCACCCTCAACGGCACTCCCTGCCTGGAGACCACCAACTTCGGCTACCCGGGCGAACACTTTTACAACGCCGCCGACATCACTGACACACTGCACTCGAGCGGCACCGCCACCCTGGCCGCCGTCGCGCATTGGTACGGTCCTGGCCAAGGCCGCGCGGCCGGCCGCCCGGGTTGCTGGCCCAGGTGACGGTGGAGTACGACGACGGCACGCGGGACGTGTTCGGATCCGGGCCGGGGTGGCTGGTGGCCGAGGGTCCCTACCGCCAGAGCGGATACCGCAACGATGAAGGCGATCCGGTGGAGCACTTCGACGCGACCGCGTGCCCGGAGCCCAAAGACTGGCAGCCTGCGCTGTCACTCGGAGCCCATCCCGTCCCCGACTTCCCGGTCCTCAACCCCCAACACGCAAGCATCGCGCGGAACCATGCTCCCGCCGTCGACATTTCCACGGCCGACGACGGCACACCGGTTGCGGACTTCGGCGCCGTGATCCCCGCGCGCCCGGTTGTGGAGTTCCTCCGGGGCCGGCACGGGCGGACCGTGATGCTCCGGGCGGGGTACAACCTGCAGTCCGATGGCCGTGTGGACCCGGGAAAGACGCCCAGCCAGAACACGGATATGGCGTTCCCTTACACACAAAAAGACGGTCCGCAGCGCTACGAGGCAGCGGTGCATTTAGGCTTCCGCTACCTCGAATTTCCAGGTGTGGGCATCGAGGACCTCGGCGCGGTGGGGGCAACGGTCATCCATGCCGAACACCCGGCCGAAGGCAGCTTCCACAGCTCTGACGACACCCTGAACCGGGTCTTCACGCTCCTTCGGGACTCTGCGTTGCTGGGTGTGCAGGAACAATTCGTGGACACGCCCACCCGGGAGAAGGGCCAGTTCCTGGGCGACGCCGTGAACATCTCCTACGCAACCATGGCGTTGTTCGGCGAGCGTCATTTCACGGCCAAGGCTCTACGCGAATTCGCGGGATCTGCCAAGCGCTACTGGGATTCGCCCGATCAGCGGGGCAGCTACAACGCGGTGTATCCCAACGGCGACGGCAAGCGCGACATCCCCGATTTCTCGCTCATGATGCCCGAATGGGTGGAGGACTACCACCGGCTCAGTGGGGATGACGCGCTGGTCCAGGATCTCCTCCCCTGCCTTCAGGACACGGCCGGGTACGTGCTCCGGCACATCCCCGCCAGTGGTCCCACCGCCGGGTTGGTCACCGACCTTGGCGGCGGCGCGGGTCCATACCTCCACGGCATCGTGGACTGGCCGGCGCCGGGCCGATTCGGCTACGACATGGACTGCGTGGCGCGCACCACGGTGAACGCCCAGTCCTGGTCAGTGCTCGACGCCGTCAGCAGGCTCTGCGGGTCTGCAGGCCTTGCGCCCGAGGCCGCCCGGTACAGGGAAGCAGCGGAGGAGCTGGCGGGGCACATCAACACCCGGCTGCGCGTGGACGGCGTGATGGTGGATGGTTTGTACGCCGACGGCCGCCCGAGCCCGAATGCCTCCCAGCATGCGACGTCGTTCCCATTGTCGCTGGGCATTACCCCCTCCGTGCACACGGCCAAGGACGCCGAACGCATCGCCGGAATGGGCATGCGGCAAGGCCCCATGACGGTGCACCGGCTGTTCCGGGCGTTGCTTTCGCAGGGGTGTGTGGACGCTGTCCTGGAACTCCTGACGGAGCCAGGCCAGCCTGGCTGGGCACGTTTGCTGGAAGCCGGTGGATCCTTCACCTGGGAGGCCTGGGAACTCGATGAGGGCAGCGACTACAGCCAGTCCCACGCCTGGTCTGCTTCCGTGATCCGGGAGATCCTTGAGTACCTCCTCGGTGTCCGGGTGACCGCTCCGGGCGCGTCCGCCGTCGTGATTCAACCGCCGGTGTGCCGGCTGGAACGTGCCGCCGGCAGCGTGCCCACCCAGCGCGGAGTGGCTGCCGTTTCCTGGCAACGGACGGCCGACGGCATGGAGCTGGAGTGCAGCATTCCCGCAGGCGTTACGGCCCAGGTGGTCCTCCCCGACCGCACATTTTCGGCCGGGCCTGGCACGTGGACCTTCGGCCCGCGGGGTCTCACTGGGCTAACCCAGCGCGCTCCTGGCTTCGTCCATGGCCTTCCTGGCAGCTTCTGCGGGTGACATCCGGTTAAAGTGCACTTCCAGTCCGTAGCGGCCAAAAGCCTCGACGGCGGAACTGGAACCTGCCGGAGGTACCGGCACTGCGTCTCCCAATTCGGAGGAGATCTCGTCAATGAACTTAGCCGTGGCTGCGTCTTCCGGTGTCAGCTTGGGCAGGACTGCTGCGCGGACCTCCGAGTTGCCCGGGATACCGCGGTCAGCGAGGGCAATCTCGCCGGCCTCCACATTGTTGGCCAGGAAGTCGATGAACTTCTGCACCTCGGCCGGGTGCTTGGTGCGGGAACTCGCCGACCAGAACTGTGAGGACTTGTAGAACTGCTTGGCACTCGCGGCGCTGCCGTCCGTGCTCGGTGGACGGTGGATCTCCAAGGGCTGGCCGGACGCTTTGGTCAGGGCGCTCAGCTGGTTGGACCAGTACCAGGCAAGCCCGAACCTGTTGGTAGCCAGGCCTTGTTGGTCCACGGAAGCGGTGGCGTCCTCGGTCATCACCGAGGCGGGCGGCACGGCCTTGGAATCGCGGAGTTCGGCCTGGTATTCGTACCAGCCCGTCAGGTCGCCCTCGTCAAAGCCGAACTTGCCGTCAGAGGTAAAGAGCGACTTGCCGTGCTGACGGAACCAGAGATTCATGGGAGCGTCGCCGCTGACGGCTCCGGAACCATAGACGCCGCTCTTGCTGCCTTCGGTGATGGCGGCCGCCGTCTTGTTGTATTCGTCCCAGGTCCAGCTCTTGTCATCGGGCAACGTGACACCGCTGGCCGACAGGAGGGATGGGTTGGCCAGAACTACCTGGGCGTTCACGCCGGCAGTGACGGCATACTGCTTGCCTTCAACCTTGCCTGCATCTGCAACGGCAGCATCGAACTTGCCCAGGTCTACGTCCTTCAGTTCCAGGAGGGCGCCGCGCTCGGCGTACTCGCCCAGGTAAGCGGCATCCATTTGAATAATGTCCGGGGCGTCCTGCGAGGCAACCTGAGTAGCGAGTTTGTCCCAAGAGCCGGACCAGTCGCCGTATTCGCCCTTGACCTTGATGGTGGGATTCTGGGCCTCGAAAGCGTCAATGAGTTTTTGGGTCATCTTGTGGCGGACATCCGAGCCCCACCAGCTGAAGCGCAGGGTGACTGTGCCGTCGGAGGCGGCCTGCGGCGAACTGCCGCAACCTGTCATGGTGATGGCTACAACGGCCGCGGCGGCTGCAGCTTTAAGCGCGAACTTCTTTGTTGCACGGATCGACATCTGGGGTCCTTGTCTGGGCAGGGTGAGTCTGGCAGATGCACGTCGGAGAAAACGCTTTCTCAGACTAGATGTGCTCTACGTCACCCGTCAAGGAACATTTGTGTGTTTCCTCCCAAACATTCACAAAACCGCTCATCGCCGGGGAACGGTCTCAGCGTCGACGGCGTGAGTAGCTCCACAGCAGGAAACCAATCACAGCGGCCGAGGCCATACCCAACGCACCGGTGACCACCAATCCAGTACGGACGCCAAAATCCTCCGTCAGCCATCCCGCCAGCAATCCACCCAGCGCGTGCCCACCCAGAAGCAACGGGAAGTAGAGGGCCAGGACCCTGCCGCGAACGCTGGCGCCGGCCTCCAACTGGACGGCGGTAGCTGCGCTCGTGAGGAACAGCAGCGTCATGAAGCCCACCACAATGAGCATCACCACAAACCATTCCTGTGTAGGCATCACGGCGGCCAGCAGTTGCGTCAGGCCAAAAAGCCCGGCACTGGCCACAATCCCCTTGCGGCCAAAGCGCTTGATCCGCGTGGCCACCAAGGCCCCCACCAAGGCCCCCAGGGCGCTGACTGTGTTGAAGAGGCCGAACCCAGCAGGACCGCTGTGCCACACCTGGTCCGCGAAGGCTGCCAGGACCACGGGTCCGTTCATGCCGAACGCGCCCAGCAAACCTGCCAGCAGCATAGTCAGGAGCAACGGCGGACGCTCCCGGACAAAACGGAAACCAGCCAGGATCCGGCCACGCCGCGGCTCGTGCCCACCCACCTCGGGTGAGTGGTGGAGCTCGCCTGGCCGGATGGACACGATCATCACCAGGACGGCCAACCCCAAGCCGGCATTGGCAGCGAACGCCGCGGCCGGACCTGCTTGGGCAATGACCACGCCGGCAAGTGCGGGTCCAACCATGGCACCCAGTTGGCTAACGGCGCTGTTGAGGCCGATGGCTGCGGGGAGTCCGGTATCGCCCACCACCTCGTTGACGAACACCTGCCGCGCTGGTCCATCGATGGCACTGGTGATGCCCAAGGCGATGCAGGAGGCGTAGACCACCCAGACGTCGGTGCCACCGGTGGCGTTCCATACCGCCAGTCCGGCAGCCAGCAAGACCGCAACAGACTGGCAGACAAGGAGGATGCGTCGTTTGGGGAAGAGATCCACCAGCACACCACTGATGGGGCCCACCACCAGCATGGGCAGGAACTGCAACGCCACGGCGAGTCCCACCGCCGCCGGGCTCCCCGTGAGCTGGAGAACCAGCCAGTCCTGCGCCAGCCTTTGCATCCACACTCCGCCGCTTCCTACCAGGGAAAGGGCCACGAAGATCCGGTAATTGTGGTGCCGCAGCGGGTAGTGCCAGGTCTCTGTGGAGCGTGTCCGTGGGGCGGATGCTTCTTTTGTGGTGGTGGATTTGGGGCGCAGTGGGAACGGGCGCGGCGACACGGGGTGGACTGCTCGATTCAGCGGGTTGGGGGCGGATTCTTATGGAGTTTTTGTACAGCTAATGCCCTTAAGGAGGCTCCTAAAGGGCATTAGCTGTACAAAAACTCAGCGGTGGGAGCGGATCTTGACGGCTGCGGCGGCCAGGACCAGGGTCCCTGGAACGATCACGAACAACGCCTGCAACATCCAGACGAAGACGACCGTCATGAAGAGGGCGGCGAGCAACAGCAAGGAACCGCTCCAGTCACGCACTGAGTCATCCTTGGCGCTGGAGTAGGCAGCGGCCCAGCGTTGCCGGCCCGGTACTTCAGCAGGCTGCCGGCCTGCATCGCCGTCCCAGTTCACGCCACCGCTCCAGTTGGCAGCGGTGCGGAGCAGGAGAACCGCCCCGGCCGCGGCCAGTATCAGCGTGGCCGGCAAGATGACGGCGCGCCCGGGCAGTTGACCCACCAGGGCGAGCAACAGGTTCAGGACAATCACGACGGCGGCTACCGCCGTCGTGATGCCAAACTTCCAACTGCCGGGAAGCGCGCGACGGAAATTGCCCCACAAGCTGCGGAGGGAATCGTCCCTGCCGCTGAGGTGCCTTTCCAGGTGCGCGACGCCGGCCGCATAGGCAGCCGGCGCCGTCACCAAGGGGACGGACAAGAGGAGCACGATGACCCCCGCCAGGATGGTCTCGGCGAAGAGGGCAAAGCGGTTGACCGGAATTCCGGACTTCCCCGATGACGTGCCAGTGGCCTTCATAGTGCTCATTCTTCAGTATTCTCTTCCGTGTCCGTCAGCCTTTGAGACCTTGTGTTGAGACGCCTTCTACGATGTAGCGCTGGAAGACGAGGAAGAAGACCAGGACCGGGAGGAGTGCCAGGACGGACATCGCGATCATGGCTCCGTAGTCCGAGGACTGGGTTTGGTCAACGAAGAGCCGCAGCGCGAGTGGGAGCGGGTATTTTTCGGGGGTGTTCAGGTAGAGCAGCGGGCCCAGGAAGTCGTTCCAGCTCCAGATGAAGGAGAAGATCGAGGTGGAGATCAGGGCCGGCTTCATCAGCGGGAGCATGATGGAGCCGAAGATGCGGACGTGTCCGGCGCCGTCGATGCGGGCTGCCTCATCCAGTTCGGCCGGGAGACCACGCATGAACTGGACCATGAGGAAGACGAAGAACGCGTCGGCGGCGAGGAACTTGCCGATCAGCAGCGGAACGTAGGTGTCCACCAGGCCAAGCTGCTGGAACACGATGTACTGCGGGATGATCACCACGTGGAAGGGCAGCAGCAAAGTGGCGATCATCATGCCGAAGAACAGTCCACGGCCCGGGAAGTTGATCCGGGCGAAGGCGTAGGCGGAGATCGATGCCGAGAGCACGGTGCCCACCACGGCCCCAACGGCCAGGATCAGGGAGTTGGTGAAGAACGTCAGGGTGGAGACCCCGCCGATGCCTTCCATGGCCGTGACGAAGTTATCGAAGCTGAAGTTGGCCGACCACAACGCGTTGTTCGCGCCGCCGATCTCGGAGTTCGGCTTGAAAGACGCGGAGATCATCCACAGGGCCGGGTAGAGGACCATCGCCACCAAGGCCAGGGCAACGACGTGGAAAATGGTGCTCTTGATCCGCTTGACCGTGGTGGACTCGGACTTCGGGTTGTAGACCGGCGCCGGGGTGGCGGGCGTTGTTGGTTGGTTCTGGGTGGGAGTTGCCATGGTTGTCACTTTGCATCACCGCTGTAGTGGACCCAGGACTTGGAGGTCTTGAAGAAGATCAGCGTGATGATGCCGACCACGATCACCAGGAGCCAGGCCATGGCCGAGGCGTAGCCCATCCGGAAATCGGAGAAACCGCGCAAGTACAGGTAGAGGGTGTAGAAGAGGGTTGAGCCTGCCGGGCCGCCTTCACCGTTGGAGATGATGTAGGCCGAGGCGAAGATCTGGAACGCGTGGATGGTTTCCATGAGCAGGTTGAAGAAAATCACCGGGGAAAGCATGGGCCAGGTGATGTTGATGAACTTCCGGACCGGGCCGGCGCCGTCCATCGATGCGGCCTCGTACAGGTCCGTGGGGATCTGCTTCAGGCCGGCCAGGAAGATCACCATGGGGGCACCGAACTGCCAGACGGTCAGCAGTATCATCATGCCCATGGTCATGTTGGGGTTACCCACCCAGCCGCCAAGGTTGATTCCGAAGAAGGACAGCCCCTGGTCCACCGGGCCGGAATCGCCGAACATGGCCTTCCATACGATCGCGATGGATACCGAAGCACCGATCAGCGACGGCGCATAGAACGCGGACCGGTAGAAACCCTGGCCCTTGCGTTTGCTGTTGAGCAGCATCGCGATCGCCAACGCCGCCGCGAGCTTGAGCGGTGTTCCGAAGACCACATATTGCATGGTCACGCCCACCGACTGCAGGAACCGTTCGTCCTGGAAGAGGGTGGCGTAGTTATCGAAACCGATCCACTTGGGGGCATCGAAGAGGTTGTAGTTGGTGAAGGACAGGTACAGCGAGGAAATCATCGGACCCACGGTCAGGGCGATGAATCCCAGCAGCCAAGGCAACAGGAAGGTGTAACCAGCGCGGGTGTCCGCCCCACGTCGCCGCGATTTACGCGGCGGCGTGGGAGCGGAGGCGGCACGCCTGCTCAGGGTTGGGCTTTGCGTCACGAGAATAGTCCGTCAGTTGTGAAGGCCGGGATCAGACACAGAAGGTCTGCTTAGGCGTTCTGCTTGATAAGGTCTTCGGCTTCCTTGAACCACGCATCAGCTGCGCCGTCCACGGTCAACTTGCCGTAGTTCAGGTCCTGCGTGACCCGCTTGAACGTGGACTCCAGGGTGCCGAAACCAACAATGGGCGGCTCCGGAGCATCCTTGAGGTACTTCTCGATGGACTTCTCGTAGTCCACCACCAGCTTGTCCGTACCTTCGAACGTGGTGCCGTCGCGCTGGGTCTTCGACGCCGGAACACCGCGGGAGGTCTTGAAGATCTGGCCAACCTCGGGATCGTTGACCATGAAGTCGATGAAGCGGGCAGCAGCGTCCTTGTTCTTGGTCTTCGCACTGGCCACCATCAGCATGGAGGGCTTGAGGAACAGGCCCAGGTTGTCAGGGTCGTCCGACGGAACAGGAACGAGCTTGAGTTCCTTCGCGCCACTGTCCGCGAGGTAGCCGGCCATGAAGTTATCCCACGTGACTTCCGTGGCCGTGACGTTGGAGCCGAACGGGGACTTGGGCAGCAACTGGGTTGCCTTGTCCTCACCCACAATCGCCGCGGTGCCGCGCAGGTCAGCGGTCAGGTTCCACCACTTCTTCAGATCATCCTTGGAGAAGCCGAGCTTGCCGTCGTCGGTGAACGCCTCGATGTTGTTCTGGCGCAGCCAGATGTTGAAGTTCCACCAGATCCCGGTGTAATCGGTGCCGCCAAACAGGGTGCCGTTGCCCTTGGCGCCAACCTCGGTCAGGAAGGCGTTGAACTCTTTGTAGTTCCAGGATCCATCCGGCTCGGCGATGCCCAGGGAAGAGAGCTTGGCGGGATCGTAGTAGACCGCGAAAGCGTTGGTGCTGGTGGGGATGCCATAGGTCTTGCCGCGGATCTGGCCCGAGGGAAGGAGGGACTTGTCGAACGCGTCCGTGTTGATCTTTACGGTGCCCAGGTCAAGGAGCTGGTTCCGCTGGCCGTAGTCACGCAGGTAGGACAGATCCCACTGCATCACGTCCGGCAAGCCGCCGCCGGCAGCTTCGGTAGCGCGCTTCTGCCAGTACCCGGCGAAGTCGGAGAAGTTGCCGTTGACCTTGACATCCGGGTTCTTCGACTCGAACAGGGCAATGGCCTTGCGGGTACGTTCTGCACGGTCATCGTTGCCCCACCACGTGTACGTGATGGTGACCGGGTTCTCCGCCGAACCAGTCTGGGCCGGCGATGAGGACTGGCCACAGGCGGCCAGGAACGCGGCAGATGCAGTGCCGAGAGCCACCGTACCCAGGAATTTCCTTCTATCGATCATGAGAGCCTCCTTGCTCAGTTGGTGCAAGCTTGTCGAGTTCTCTACAACGTGGCAGTGATCTCGCTTACACTCGTTCTGAATCGATACAATATCCCTAATTGTGAATCTGGGCAAGCGTTTTCCAAAGAACCTGCTTCCCGATGATTTCATCGTTACGCTGCTTGCATACGCCCCGGCCACAGCAGAGACTAAGACCGCCACCATGACGAAGGAGTCCCCTTGACCTCCCCCGAAAACACCAGCAGTCCATCTGTCTGGAACAGCATCGACGGCCTCGCCTACGGTGGCGACTACAACCCTGAGCAGTGGCCCAAAGACATCCGGCTGGAAGACATCGAGCTGATGAAGGAAGCCGGCGTGAACTTCCTGAGCGTCGCCATCTTCTCCTGGGGCCTTCTGGAACCCACCGAAGGCAACTACGATTTCGGCTGGCTGGACGATGTCCTGGACAACCTCCATGGAGCCGGGATCAAGGTGGCCCTCGCCACGGCCACCGCTTCTCCCCCGGCCTGGCTTGCCCGCAAATACCCCGAGATCCTGCCCGTCACCGCGGAAGGAGTGCGGCTGGAACGTGGCTCCCGACGCCACTACACGCCGTCGTCGGCTGTCTACCGCAAGTACGCCACCGCCATGACGCGGGTTATCGCTGAGCGGTATAAGGACCACCCCGCCCTGGCGCTGTGGCACGTGGACAACGAACTGGGCTGCCACGTTGGCGAGTTCCACGGCGAAGAAGACGCCGCCGCTTTCCGGGCATGGCTGGAACGCCGCTACGGCTCCATCGAGGCCCTGAACGAGGCGTGGGGAACAGCATTCTGGTCCCAGCACTACGCTTCCTTCGAGGACATCATCCCGCCGGGGGCAGCACCCACCACGCTCAACCCGGGCCAGCAACTGGACTTTGCCCGCTTCAACTCGTGGGTGTTCATGGACTACTACCGCGAACTGCTGGCCGTGATCCGCGAGGTCACCCCGGGCATCCCGGCCACCACCAACTTCATGGTCTCCAGCGCCACCAAGGCCCTGGACTACTTTGACTGGTCCAAGGACATGGACGTGATTGCCAACGATCACTACCTGGTGGCCGCGGACCCGGAGCGTGAAATCGAGCTCGCGTTCAGCGCAGACCTCACCCGGGGCGTAGCAGGGGGCCAGCCGTGGATCCTGATGGAACACTCCACGTCGGCCGTCAACTGGCAGCCGCACAACCAGCCCAAGATGCCCGGCGAAATGCTCCGCAACTCACTCGCCCACGTGGCGCGCGGTGCCGATGCCGTGATGTTCTTCCAGTGGCGGCAGAGCAAGGCCGGCTCGGAGAAATTCCACTCGGCCATGGTTCCCCACGGTGGCCGCGACACCCAGGTGTGGCGCAACGTGGTGGACCTTGGCGAGGCACTGGCCAAGATGGAACCCGTCAAGGGATCACGAGTGGAATCCCGGGTGGCGATCGTGTTCGATTACGAGGCCTGGTGGGCGTCGGAGCTGGACTCTCACCCCAACAAATCCCTGAAATACCTCGATACGATGCGGGCGTTCCACCGCTCCCTGTACCTCCGCGGAATCACTGCGGACTTCGTCCACCCCTCCGCAGACCTCGCAGGCTACGATCTCATCTTGGTCTGCACCTTGTACTCCGTCACGGACCAGGCCGCTGCCTCGATTTCCGCCGCTGCGGAACGTGGCGCCACGGTCCTGATCAGCTACTTCAGCGGCATCGTCGATGAGCGCGACCACGTCCGTTTGGGCGGCTACCCCGGCGCTTTCCGTGACTTGCTGGGCATCCGCAGCGAGGAATTCCACCCGCTGTTCCCCGGCACCACGGTCACGTTGAGCGATGGAACTGCTGGCTCTGTGTGGAGCGAGCACGTACACGTTGCCGGGTCCGCCGGCGCTTCGGCGGAGGTCCTGGCGACCTTCACCGACTACCCGCTCGACGGCGTCCCGGCACTGACGCGCCGATCCGTCGGAACCGGTTCGGCCTGGTACCTCGCCACGCTCCCGGATGCCGCCGGCATCGATGCCCTGACCGCTCGACTGGTGGACGAAGCGGGGGTGGCGGCCGTGGCTGAGGCGACTGCCGGCGTCGAACTTTCCCGCCGTCGCGCCGACGACGGCCGCAGCTTCCTGTTCGCCATCAACCACAGCCGGGAAGACGTCACGGTCAAGGCCGACGGCGCCGAACTGCTCAGCGGCCTGCGCTTCACCGGGGTCGTCCCCGCCGGAGCCGTGGCTGTCATCGCGGAAGACTGACCCAAAAGTAGGTGACGCGCACGAAAAACCGCGCCCCGGGCGGATCACGAATGATCCGTCCGGGGCGCGGTTGTTTTCTGAGGAAAGCTAGCTGATGGCGGACTTCATTTCATCCACAGCCTTCTTGCCGGCCTCTTCAGTGGAGAGCCTGTTGAACAGGACCTCTGAGGTGTAGCGCTTGATGATTTCCTGGATGGCGCCTGCACCCTTCGGCGGTGCTGCCGGAGCGTCGCCAAGTTCTCCCTTGATCCCGTCGATGAAGCTGACAACCTTGACGTCGGCCTTGGCCAACTTGGGTGCGATGGCCTCACGAACCTCGGAGTTCGGGTACACGCCGCGGTCTGCCAGCAGGGCCTCGCCGGCCTT
Organism: Arthrobacter sp. YN; assembly: GCF_002224285.1. Lineage (GTDB taxonomy): Bacteria > Actinomycetota > Actinomycetes > Actinomycetales > Micrococcaceae > Arthrobacter. The sequence goes on from NZ_CP022436.1 coordinate 4,061,022, forward strand.
GACGTTGTTGGTCAGGAAGTCGATGAACTTGGCAGTCTCTTCCGGGTGCTTGGTACGCGATGATGCGGACCAGAACTGGGAAGCCTTGTACCAGAGCTTGGCGTCTTCAGCCTTGCCCGTCTTGGACGGGAAGCGCAGGATCTGGAGTTCGCCGCCGGCAGCCTTCTCGAGCGCCGGAAGCTGGTTGGACCACCAGAAAGCCAGGCCGTTCTTGCCGGTAGCCAGACCACTCTGGTCAAGCGGCGCGGCTTCGGCTTCGACAACCTCGGATGCCGACGGAACAGCCTTCTTCTCGCTGAGTTCCTTCAGGAAGCCCCACCATTCGGCGATGTCCGAAGGCTCAAAGCCCAGCTTGCCGTCCTCCGTGTAGAGGGACTTGCCGTTCTGGCGGAGCCACACTCCGAGGGATGCTTCATCCGTCCCGTAAGCCGCAGCGCCGTAGGTGCCCTTGGGCGACTTGGCGGTGACCTCGGCGGCAACGCGCTCGAAGTCTTCCCAGGTCCAGGTCTTGTCATCCGGGATGGCAACGCCTGCCGCCTGGAAGACTGCCGGGTTGGCCAGGATAGTTGCGGCGTTGATGCCTGCAGCGATGCCGGTCAGGCCTTTCTCGCCCTTCCCGGCTTCCAGCGCGGCTTCGTCGAGCTTGGAGGTATCGATCTGGTACTTGGAGAGGTCCAGCAAGGCGCCGCGGGTGGAGTACTCGGTGATGTACTTCTCGTCCATCTGGATGATGTCGGGAGCATCGTTGGCTGCCACCTGGGTGGCCAGCTTGTCCCAGTAGCCGCTCCAGTCGCCGTACTCGGGCTTGATCTTGATGTTGGGATTCTCTGCTTCGAACGCAGCGATGGCCGCCTGGGTGACCTGGGCCCGCTTGTCGCCGCCCCACCAAGCGAAGCGCAGCTCCACCTTGCCGTCGGCGCTCTTGGCGTCCGATCCTCCGCCGCCGCCGCAAGCGGTGAGGGCGAGGACGGCCGCTGCGGTGGCAGCGACCAACGCCGAGGCGCGAAGTTTGCGCTTGCTGCGCTGGGCTTTGGGGGCCCGGGCTGTTGACCCTGCTACGGGGGCGACTGCCTCACCTTTGGGATGTACCGGCACTGTTGTCTCCGATCTTCATTGATCCTGATGCGATTGGGAAAGCGTTTTCTTACTGAGCATTATGATACAAGTCACAATCTTGTATTACAAGATGCAAACTTGTCTTAGTTGTTGGAAGGCGCGACGCCGGTACCCCGCGTCGTCGGTGCGCATGACGACGGCGGTTCGCGCCGCCGTCGCACGTGACCCTGGGCGCGACTCACCACAAGGGGGCGGCAACCGCCGCCCCCTTCCGGCGATGCTGCCGGCCTATTTGATGCCGGTGGTGGCGATGCCCTTGATGAGGAACCGCTGGCCGAACAGGAAGACGAGGAACACGGGGAGCAGGGACACGATGGACATCGCGAAGAGCGATCCCCAGCTGGTGGCCGACTGCGAGTCAACGAAGGCCCGGAGCGCCACGGGGACGGTAAACATGTCCGGGTCCGTCAGGTAAATGAGGGCTCCGAAGAAGTCGTTCCACGTCCAGATGAACGTGAAGATGGTGGTGGTGGCCAGGGCCGGGACCATCAGGGGCAGGATCACACGCAGGAAGATCCTGGGGTGGCCGGCGCCGTCGATGCGTGCTGCTTCATCGAGGTCCTTCGGAATACCGCGGATGAACTGGACCATAAGGAACACGAAGAACGCGTCAGTGGCCAGCAGCTTGGGTACGATCAGCGGCCAAAAGGTGTTCACCCAGCCAATCTGCGAGAACAGGATGTACTGGGGCACAATCACCACGTGGAACGGGAGCATGATGGTCAGCAGCATGATGCCGAAGAAGATCTTCTTGCCGCTGAACTGCAGCCGGGCGAAAGCGTAGGCCGCCATGGAGCAGGAGATCAGGTTGCCCAGGATGGAGCCCAGGACCACGATTGCCGAGTTGACCATGTAATGCCCGAACGGGTGCGTCAGCGCGGACCAACCATCGGTGTAGTTGCTCATTTCCAGGTTCTCCAGCCACAGGCCCGGTTCGCGGAAGATGAGGTCGTTGGGCCGCAGGGAGGAAACCACCATCCACAGCAGCGGGTAAATCATCACACCGCCCACGATGATCAGGATGGCGTGCTTGATCAGGCCTTTGATGCGGGCACTGCGGCTGAAGGCGAGGCTGCCACGGGATTCGCGGCGGCGCGGGCTCTTTCCGGGCTTGCCGGCTTTGGCGTCGTTGGAAGAAGCTGCCGGGAGGGTCTGGAGTTTAGTCATCGTAGAACACCCAATACTTTGAAGCGATGAAGTTGATGGCAGTGAAGACACCGATGATGACCAGCAGGAACCAGGCCATCGCTGAGGCGTAACCCATATCGAACTGGCCGAAGCCCTTTTGGTACAGGTACAGCGTGAAGAACATGGTGGAGTCGGACGGGCCGCCGTTGCCGCCGGAGACGATGAACGCCTGGGTGAACGACTGGAACGAACCGATGATCTGCAGCACCAGGTTGAAGAAGATGATGGGGCTCAGCATCGGCAGGGTGATCCGCCAGAACTTCTGCAACGTGGTGGCACCATCAACTTCGGCTGCCTCGTAGTACATCACAGGGATCTGGCGCAGGCCGGCCAGGAAGATAATCATGGGGCTGCCGAAGGTCCAGACGTGCAGCAGGATGATGGAGCCAAGCGCGGTGTTGGGGTCGGAGATCCAACCGGGACCTTGGATGCCCACCATCGCCAGGACCTGGTTGACCAGGCCCGTGGTGCCGAAGATCTGCTTCCACAGGATGGCAACGGCAACGGAGCCGCCCAGCAGGGAGGGCAAGTAGAAGATGGACCGGTAGAACGGGAGACCGCGGAGACCCTTGTCCAGGACCAGTGCGATGATCAGCGCCACCGCCAACTGCAGCGGAACACCCACCAGCACGTACGTAAAGGTCACACCCAGCGAGTTGTGAAGCCTGGCATCGCCGAACATTCGGACGAAGTTATCCAGGCCCACCCATTCAGGCGGCTGGAGAAGGTTGTAGTCCGTGAACGACAAGTACAACGACATCAACATGGGGCCAACAGTGATGGCCACCAAACCCACCAACCACGGCGAAAGGAAGATGTACGCGGCCTTGTTGTCGCGGCCGTTGGCCTTCTTCTCTTCCTTGGTCATGGGGCCCTTGCGGCGGGTCATCGTTGAGAGTTCGCCTATGGCGCTCATCGCTTTCCCCCCGCCGGCCCGCGAACGCCTTGCGGCGTCCCCGTGTGCAGTACAGCGGCCATGTGGTCTCCTTTGGTCATCGTGGCCATCCACGGACTTCGAGTCTGGTTGGTGCTTGCCTTCCGGGACGCCGACGTTGCGGCCCTTCCCCTTGAAGGACCGGGATGTGACTCCCGGGCTTCAGCGGCTCCGTACCAAAGTAAACGTTTTCTTGACCCATGTACAGCCTTTTGCTAATTTTTGAGAAAGCGTTTTCTGACGAAGCCGACCCCTCCGATTTCCCACGCTGAAGAGTCCCGGCGTGCGCCCCGCACACCTTGACGCATCGATAAGGCAGGACACCATTGTTCCCCACCGACTGCCCCTGCCATGAGCCCGGCTGACATGGCAGCTACGCCCAGCCGCCCCAGCGCATTGACGCGCTACGAAGACTGGCCGGACTACGCCGTCCGCCATCGCTTCAACGCCGCTTCTCCGGCCGCCCAGGAACTGGCCGACACACTTGGCGTTCCTTCCGTAACACCGGACCTTGGGTACACGGTGCACTCCGAAACAGTGCACGACGACGTCACCACCTCACATATGTCGTGGCAGCTGGGATTCGGCCCCAGGACGTCGGCCTGGTTCGTCCGGCCCGCCGGGGAAACCGGCCCGCTGCCCGGTGTCCTCGCCCTGCACTGCCATGGCGGAGTCAAGGCTTACGGTGCGGAGCGGCTCGTGTCCCTTCCGGCCGGCTCACTCCCGGCCAACAAAGAAGTTCACGACGGCGGCGCCTCCAACGCGGGCGGCTCCGGCCAGCCGCTGCTCCCCTTCGGCCCCATCCCGGCCGAGGTGCGAATGAAACTTTATGACGGCCGCGCACTCGCCACCTGGATGGCGCAGCAAGGCTTCGCAGTGCTGGCCCACGACACCTTCATGTGGGGAAGCCGGGGCTTTGGCCTGGACACCCTGCCCTGGCGGACTGCCAACGCCGTCAACGGCCAGCGGGCACTCTGGCGGGAGTCCGGCGTCGAACCTTCCACGGCGGAACTGTACAACGCCGCCGCAGCTGCCCACGAGGAAACCGTGGCCAAAGCCGCGACGCTGCTCGGCAGCAGCGTCGCCGGAACGGTGGCGCATGACGACCTAGCCGCGCTGGGCATTCTCGCGACGCTCCCAGGGGTGGATTCCGGACGGCTCGGCTGCCTCGGGTTCTCCGGCGGAGGCGGGCGTGCCATGGTGCTCGCTGCCTTGAGTCCCTTGATCCGCAGCTACGTGGTGACGTGCATGATGACCACCTTTGGCTCGCTGCTGCCGGCGTACCTGGATGCCCACGCGTGGTTGCTTCACTCCCCCGGTCTCGCCAAGCTGGGGGACTGGCCGGACTTGGCCGCGCGCTCCAACGCCAGGGTCCTGGTCCAATACGGCATGGCTGACCAGCTTTTCCCGGAACAGGGAATGCGCGATGCCCACCAGCACCTGTTGGAGAACCTGCCCACCCGGTACATCGGCAGTCTTTGGCAGGAACCCCACGTCTTCACCCAGGCCATGCAGGACGAGGCCGCGGCCTTCCTTGCCGCCGCCCTGAAACCAACCCCATCCGGCAGTTCCCCCGCACCTGACCTCACAAGGACAGCCTCATGACCCAGCCCTTAACAGCCTCCCCTGCGCAGGTTCACCCCCGGCTCCCCCGTGTCGCACTGGTGGGTGTCCACGGCTTCGGCGAACGGCACCTCGACAACCTTGATCGGCTGGCTGCTGCCGGTGCTTTGGACCTGGTGGCCGTCGCCGATCCGCGTCCTCCCGCCGACGGAAAACTTGGCCCTGGCGTTGAGGTCTTCCCTTCCCTCGATGAGCTGTTGGCGGCAGGGACCGCGCCGGATGTCGTGATCATTTCCACGCCGATCCAAACGCACGCTCCCCTGGCCCTGGCAGCACTCGAGGCCGGCGCCGACGTGTACCTGGAAAAGCCCCCGGTGGCCTCCATGGAGCAATACCAAAAGGTCATGGCAGCGGCCGCGAGCGCCGGCCGACTGGTGCAGGTGGGGTTCCAAAGCCTTGGCTCCGAAGCCCTCCCCGCCATTGAAGCACTGGTGACCGCGGGGGAAATTGGTGACGTCCGCGGCCTCAGCGCAACAGGTTTGTGGTTGAGGACCCAGTCCTACTTCAAGCGTTCTCGTTGGGCCGGCAAGCGGAGCCTGAACGGGACCGACGTGGTGGACGGCGTGGTCACCAACGCCTTGGCACACGCTGTGGCGACGGGACTGCGGCTTGCCGGGGCAAGAACAGTTTCGGACGTCGCCTCCGTGGAGACGGACCTCTACCGGGCCAATGACACCGAGAGCGACGACACCTCAGTGGTGAGGGTCCGAACCACCAGCGGCACTGGTTTCACGGGAGGCACTGGGTTGATGCGAGGACCGGTGCTGACGTGCGCCCTGACGTTGTGCGCACCTGTGCAGTCGGCGCCAGCTGTCACTATCTACGGCACGTTGGGGCAGTTGACGCTCTTCTATACCGAGGACCGCGTGGAGATCACCACGCCCCATGGTGTCCGGACCGAGACCTTTGGACGCACTGACCTGCTGGAGAACCTGCTGTCCGCGGACAGCGAGAAGGATCTCCTCAGCCCCCTCAGTGGCGTCGGGGCGTATGTGTCGGTGCTGGAGGCGATCCGCACCTCAGAGGCTCCCCGGCTGATCGACCCGGACTACGTCACGTGGGAAGGCGAGGGCGAGGAGGCACACCCCGTGGTGCACGGCATCGAATCGTTGATCCGCCGGGCAGCGTTGGGCCAAGCCACCTTTGCTGAGCTCGGAGCGCCGTGGACGGAATCCGCGGCCGGCTCTGGGACCGGTCCCTCAAACGTGGCGGAATTCCGCGTCAATGGCACGCCCGTCGCAACGCTCCAGGACGGAACCCGTATCCGCCCCACGTCGTCACCCCGTCCCTACCTGCACCCCGTGCGAACACTTGCGGGGACCGTGGTGACGGATCACATCCCGGAAGACCACGTGTGGCATCTGGGCGCGGGCGTCGCCCTCCAGGACGTAGACGGCATCAACTTCTGGGGCGGGCGCACCTACATCAGGGACGCCGGCGCCTACGTCTGGCGGAAGGACCACGGCCGCATCGTCACAGACTCCGCGGACCACTCCGACGGACAACGGCGCGAACAGTTGAGCTGGCTCGGTCCCGACGGATCACCTGTACTCCGCGAACAGCGCGAATGGCGCTGGGCCGCCGTCGGGCATTCCGCGTGGAAACTGACGCTGGATTTCACGCTGGAATCCGCCTCCGGACGCCCGGTGCTGCTGGGCAGCCCCGGTTCCAACGGGCGGCCGCAGGGCGGTTACGGAGGCTTCTTCTGGCGGCTGCCGAAAGTCAGCGATGCCACCATCTGGACCCCGGATTCACGCGGCGAGGACGCTGTTCACGGCACTGCGGCGCCATGGCTGGCGTGGTCGGGAACGTTCGACGCCGGAACAGCCGGCGCCGCGCACGTCACCGGCGACCCCGGGCTGGGGCACCCGGCAACGCTGGTGTTCCTTGCCTCACCGCAGGCACCGGACCCGTGGTTCGTGCGGCACTCGGGCTATCCCGGCGTCGGACTTTCCTTGGCCTGGGACGCCCCGGTGACCACCGCCCCCGGCAACCCAGTCCACCGGACCGTCACCGTGCTCGTCACGGACGGCTTCCTGGCAACACAAGACATTGAACAACTCATCTCACCTTTGGGGGAACCGGCATGACCACTCCTACTCAATCCACGCCCTTGGCCGGCCAGGCACCAACACAGGCATCGACGCCGGCGAGCGCAACAGCCCGCACGGCACCGGGCAACACCGCACCGGGCAACACCGAAGACCGCGCGGTCAAGCGCCGCCGCGTGCTGGACATCCTGGACGCCGCAGGCCGCGACTCGCTGCTCCTAACGACCAATACAGCGCTCACTTGGTACCTGGACGGGAGCCGCGTCCACATCAGCCTGGCCGGCGACCCCATCGCAGCCCTTCTGGTGGATCGCGACGGCGACCACCTGGTGACGTTCAACAACGAGGCCGGGCGCATCGCTGCCGAGGAATTGCCCGGAGGCGTCAGCCTTCACACCGTGCCGTGGCATGGTCAACTGCATGCCGCGGCGGCCGGGCTGGCCGTTGATGGTGACCCTTTGGTGGAAGCAGCCGTCACCGCGGAACTGCGCGCGGCCCGCCAGGAACTGCTCCCGGCCGAGGCTGCCCGCTATGCCGAACTGTCCGCTGATGCTACCGCTGCCATGACGGATGTCCTCACCGCGGCGACCCCGGAGACCACGGAGTTCCAGCTGGTCTCGGACCTGGCCGCGCGGATTGTGGCGGTGGGCGCCGAGCCGCTGGTCCTGCTCTGCAACGGCGCTTCCCGCAGCGACTTCCGCCATCCACTGGCCACGCACTCCCCCATCGGACGTCGTGCCATGGCCGTGGTGTGCGCCCGCCGGAACGGCTTGGTTGCCAACGTGACCCGGTGGGTAGCGTTCGACGCCGGCACTCCCCAAGAGCTCGACGCCGAGGCCCGCATTGCCGCAGTGGAGGCCGACATCTTCCGCGCCACTGTCCCCGGAGCCCGGCTCAATGGGATCTTCGCCGAGATCAAGCTGGCTTATGCGCGGCATGGCTTCGGCGAGGATCAGTGGACGCTGCACCACCAGGGCGGGCCGGCCGGTTATGCAGGCCGCGATCCCCGGGTCACCGCAGAGGTCACGGACACGGTGGTGCTCAACCAGCCCTTCACATGGAACCCGTCCGGGCCTGGTGTGAAGATCGAGGACACTGTCCTGCTCACGGATTCCGGCGTGCGCGTCCTTACCACCGACGAGCGGTGGCCGACCACCGACGTGGACGGCCGCCGTCGTCCGCTGACGCTGCGCCCGTAGCACCTACCCAACTGGGTAACAGCAAACGTCGCTATGAGGGCTCATTGCGACGTTTGTTGTTACCCAGTTGGGCGCGGGCGGTGGGTTAGCTGAGCGTCAGCACGCCGTCCACGCGCCGCGGGATGCCCAGCGGGTTGGCGTCGCGCAGGGCCGGGTGCAGGACAGTCTCCGGAGCATCCTGGTAGGCCACCGGACGCTGGAAGCGGCGTACAGCGGTAGCGCCTACGGAAGTGAACAGCGATGTGGTTGCCGGGTACGGGCCGCCGTGCTGCTGGGCCCAGTTCACGGCAACTCCCGTGGGCCAGCCGTCGAACAGGACCCTGCCAGCCAAACCGCTGAGCTGCTCCACAAGTGCGGAGACGTCTTCACCCGGTTCCGCGTGCACCGTGCCCGTGAGGCTGCCCGGAACCTTTGACAGGGCCGCGGACAGTTCCTCCTGGTTGGCGTACTCGATGAGCAGCGTGGTGGGGCCGAAGCATTCCTCCAAAAGCTCTTCGGGGCGCTCCAGCACGTTGGCTGCACTGGTGGAGAACACCACTGGTGCGGCGCCGTCGGCCAGGCTGTTCTGCTGCACGGTGCCACTGACGACGGCGACACCCGGCTGGTCTGCGACGTTCCGAAGACCGTCCGGGTACGCCTCGGCGATCCGCTCGGTGAGCATGGCAGCGGTGGGCTTGTCCTTGCTGGCCTCGGCCAGGTGGGATGCGAAGTCCGTGCCCGCCGGGATGAAGACGAGTCCCGGCTTGGTGCAGAACTGGCCCGCACCCATGGTGAAGGAACCGGCCAGGCCCGCGGCGAGCTGCTGGCCACGTTCGGCCAAGGCATCCGCTGTGATGACCACAGGGTTCAGGCTGCCGAGTTCACCGTAGAACGGGATCGGCTCCGGACGGGAGGCCGCGAGATCAAACAGTGCGCGCCCACCGGGAATGGAGCCGGTGAAGCCGACGGCCTTGATGGCGGGGTCCTGCACCAGAGCTGTGCCTGCCTCGCGGCCGCTGACCAAGGCGAAGATCCCTTCCGGCGCTCCAGCCTTGGCCAGGGCTTCGCTGACTATCTCAGCGGTGCGCTCGGAGAGGCGAAGGTGTCCCGAGTGCGCCTTGACGATCACCGGGCAACCCACTGCCAGTGCGGAGGCGGTGTCACCACCGGCCACGGAGAAGGCGAACGGGAAGTTCGACGCCGAGAACACGGCTACCGGACCGATCGGACGCAGGATGCGGCGCAGGTCGGGCTTCGGCGGAGTGGAGGCCGGGTCGGCGTGGTCGATCACGGCTTCGAGGTAGGAACCCTCGGTGATCACGTTGGCGAACAGCCTCAGCTGGCCACTGGTCCTGGCCACCTCACCGGTGAGCCGGACGGTGCCAAGGCTGGTCTCGGAATCGGCGATGGCCACCAGTTCGGTGACGTTGGCGTCCAGGGCGTCGGCGACGGCGGTCAGCCAGGCCGCGCGCTCGGCATCGGTTGCTGCTGCGGTCACCTTTGCGGCTGCCGTGGCTGCGGCGGTGATGGCTGTCAGGTCAAGAGTTGCTGTACTCAATGCGGTTTCCTTTACTCTCAGGGGCGGCGGTCTCGGATGCGGGCAGCGGCGGTGCGGGCAGCGGCGGTGCGGGCGCTCCGGCGAACTCAAAGCCCAGTCCGGGGCGGCCTGTGCTGCTCAGTGTGCTCTGGCCCTTGCTGTTGTTGATCCGTACCGGCGAAGGCCCGGCCAGTATTCCGAGTTGCTCGAAGGACGCGTCTTCCACGTCCTCCACGCTCACGGTTTCGGCAAGGGTGAGCGCCAGCTGCCCGGAGAGCTCCGGAAGAAGGTGCGGCGCCACCCTGATGCTGTTGGCCCGGGCCAGCTCAACGATCCTGCGGAACGGCGTAATGCCGCCCACCCGGACGATGTTGGGCTGGATGATGTCCACGGCTTCGGCTTCGATGAAGTCGCGGAAACGGTAGATGGTGTGCACGTTTTCCCCCAAGGCAATGGGTACCGGAGAGTGCTTGCGCAAACGCCGGTAGGCCCAGAGGTCGTCGGCCCGGATCGGTTCTTCCAGCCATTCCAGTCCGTACTCCCCCAAAACGTCCAAAGCACGGAAGGTATGGGCCAGGTCCCAACGCTGGTTGGCGTCAATCATGAGCAACCGGTCCGGGCCGATGACCTGTCGGACAGCGGCAACGCGTTCGGCATCTTCCCGGAGTTCGGGCTTGCCCACCTTGATCTTCACGGCGTGATGCCCGGCGGCAACCCATCGCTGGGCCTGCTCCACGAGCTGCTCCAGCGGGTAGTGCAGGTTCACGCCGGAGCCATACACCTCCACCGATTCCCGGCGCTGGCCCAAGAGGCCTGTGACCGAGGTGCCGGCCTGCCGTGCTTTCAGGTCCCACAGGGCCAGGTCCACGCCGGCCATCGCGATGGTGGTGAGGCCTCCCCCACCGGCCTCATGCAGCCGCTTCCAGAGCTGGTCCCACACGATCTCCGGGTTTGCTTCGAGGCCCAGGATGAACGGTGCAATGTCGTAATCCAAGAGGGCTTTGACCGCCTGGGGACCAATGGTGGGTGTCCACGAGAAACCATGGCCCCTGCCGCCGTCGTCCGTGGTCAGTTCGGTGACGATCACATGGTTCTCGGGCGCCTCGGCACCCCAGCTGCGCAGCAGCGGGACCGTGATCAGCCGGGTGGTGAGGCCCGTGATGCGGGCCGGCATCAGCTGCCGGCCAGCTCGTGGCCCTTGGCCAGGATGGACTTGAGCTCCAGCAGTTGTTCTTCACTGGGGTCCACCAGCGGCGGACGGACCGGGCCAACGGGCAGCCCGGCAAGGCGCAGGCCTGCCTTGATGAGGGAAACGCCAAAGCCCGGGGTCTGGTCTCGGAGCCGGACCAACGGAGCGTAGAAACCTTCGAGCAGGGCATGGCGGCGCTCTTCATCACCGGAGACGTAGGCGTCGTAGTAGGCCTTGGCGATTTCAGGGGCCATGGCGAACGCTGCCGAGGAGTAGAGCGGGATGCCCAGGCCACGGTAGGCACCCTGGGTCAGCTCTGCGGTCAGCAGGCCGTTGAACAAGGCGAAGTCGGTGCGGCCACTGGCGTTGATCGCGGAGACGATTTCCTGGGCCAGCCCGACGTCGCCGATTCCGTCCTTGAAGCCCACAACCTTCGGGTTGGCGGTGAGGCGCGTGATGGCCTCGGCGGTGAACTTGGCCGTACCGCGGTGGTACACGATCACCGGCAGGCTGCTCGCGGCGGCGATGGCTTCGACGTAGGCCACGACACCGTCCGTGGGACCGGTAACGAGGTAGGGCGGGAGCACCAGGAGGGCATCCGCGCCGGCTTCCTCGGCCACCTTTGCTGCCGCGATGGCGTGCCCCAGCGGTCCACCCGCACCGGAGACCACGGGAACCGCTCCAGCAACAGCCTCGACGGCGGCGGTCACCACGGTGCGGATCTCATCGATGGAGAGCGCATGGAATTCACCGGTGCCGCAGGCGGGGAAGACACCGCCCGGGCCGAACGGCAGGCGGGAGGTGAGGTGCTCCTTCAGCAACGCCACATCCACGGTGCCGTCTTCAGCGAAGGGAGTGACGGGGAAGAACAGTACGCCGTCAAAGTTCATGGGGTCTCCTTGGTTGCTCCCGCCGGGACCAGGCCGGCGTGGTTCTCGTCATTGAGTGCTGCAGGGTTGAGTGCTGCGGGGTTGTCCTCGTGGTCAGACGCGGTGTCCGCGCCTTCGTACGGCGGGGTGAGTTCGGTGCGCCACGAACGTTTGGGTTCCCAGCCGAGGAGCTCACGGGCTTTATCGATGGAGAACGCGGGGCTGGTTCCGGTCAGGTCTTCGGTGAGGGGTCCGCTGCCTGGCAGGAAGCGCGGGAACAATTCCGCCAGGGGCGCGGTAGCCAAGGCATCCTTGGCGCCAACAAAGAAGACCTGGCCGTTGGGGATGCTGTCCATCTTCTCCAGCAGCACGTCCAGGAAATCGGCCACATCCCGTGCGTCCACATAGTTGAACAAGGCCGGTGCGGACAGTGCGGGATCGTCCAGGCGCTGCCGGATGGTGTGCCCCTGTTGCGTCAGGGCGCCTTCCCATTCCTCCGGGGACAGGACGTAGCACGGGCGGAATGCCGCGTACCGGATCTTGTCGCCCTGTGCTGCGGCAAACATCTGCACGGTCTGTTCGGCGATCAGCTTGGACAACGCGTAGGCGTTCCACGGCTTGGGCGGCGTCTGCTCGTTCAGGGGGAACGACGGCGGCAGCCACCCGGCCGGTGAGCCATAGCCCAGGGCGGTGGGGCTGGACGCCGTCACGATCTTCGGGACTCCGGCGTCGGTAGCGGCACTGACCACAGCGTAGGCGAGCCGGGTGTTCGTGCTGAAAATGACGTCCTCGGGTGCGCTGAAAGGTACGGCAATAGCAGCGAGGTGGATGACGGCGTCGGGCGCTGTTTCGCGGATGAGCCGCTCCGCTTCCCCCGGCGCCAAAAGATCAGCGGTGTACTGCTCGGCCCCGGCGGGCAGTTGCTCTGCTGGGATGGCGTCCCGGTCCACCGAGATCACCTTGTGGCCGGCGTCTGCCAGTCCAGCCACAACGCTGCGTCCCAGGCGACCGGAACCTCCGGTGACGAAAATCCTGCTCATGGTCTTGTCCTTGCTTGGTAGTGAACCGGTCAGGCCTGGCTGCGGCTGAGGTCGGCGCCGAGGCCCAGTTCGCTGATACGGACGGGTTGGTCGGTCTCCAGGGACTGGTTGCCGGCGATACCCACCGACACGGAACGGAGTCCGTCGATGTAGCCGGACGGACGGCCCAGCGGATCAACGCCGGGACCGTTGAAGAGGTCCGAAAGGAGCAGATTGTCACCGCCGCCGTGGCCGCCTTCGCCGTTGACGATCGGAACTTCGTAGGCAGCTTCCCAGTGGCGCTGGACTACCAGGCGCTCACCATTGCGGCGTACGGCATCCTCTTCCTCGATGGGAGTGGCGCTCGGGTCCACCACGGTCTTCTTGTCGGTGCTGGACTCGACGGCGGCGCGTTCCACCACTTCGAGTTCGGCCCGGCCTTCGGTGCCGTTGACGGTGACCCGGTAGCCTTCCCACGGGCTGTGGGCGTTGAGCGAGTAGCTCAGCGTCGGGCCGCCCTGGTAGTCCACCACGAGGGCGAGGTTGTCCTCGATGGTGATACCCCCGGTGAAGACGTCCTGGTCACGGATGTAGCCGTCAAACTTTTCGTTGTCGTAGTACAGGGCCTTCAGGCGCTCGTCGTCGCGCATGTCCAGGCGGAACGGATCGTGCTCAAGACCATCAACGGTGCCGCGCTCCGGACGGGCTCCCAGGCCGCGCTCTGCAGCATTCTTGTCGCCGTAAAAGCGCAGGCCACCGGAGGCAAAGACGCGCTCCGGAACATCGTTGATCCACCAGTTGACCAGATCGAAGTGGTGGGAGGCCTTGTGGATGAGCAGGCCGCCGGAGTTCTTCTTTTCACGGTGCCAGCGGCGGAAGTAGTCAGCGCCGTGCACGGTGTCCAGGACCCAGCTGAAGTCGATGGAGGTGACCTTGCCGATCACGCCGTTCTGGATGACTTCCTTCAGCGCCGTGTTGCGCGGCGAGTAGCGGTAGTTGAACGTCACCACCACGTTTTTGCCGGTTTTCGCCACGGCTTCCGTGATACGGCGGCAGCCGTCAACGTCAATCGTCAGCGGCTTTTCAACCACGACGTCGGCACCCGCCTCGAGCGCCTCAACGATGTAGTCCGCGTGGGTGTAGTCGGGCGTCGTGACGATGACGCGGTCGATGTCGTTGGACTGGATGAAGCTGGTGAGCCGGCCCGGCTCAAAGGAGGCAACGGGCTCCGTTCCGCCAAGCTCCTTGATGAGCTCTTGGTAGAAGTCCACCCTGCCCTGGTTGACGTCGGAGAGCGCAATAAGTTCTGCAACGTCCGCGTGCTGCCCATAGATGGCCCGGATGTACATTTCCGAGCGGCCACCGGTGCCGATGAGGGCGATGCGTGTCCGGCGGTGGCCTTCAGCCCGGGCAGTGGGTGCGGCCGTTGCGGTCTGGGTCTCGGCTGAGTCGACGGTGACCATGTTGGCCATGAGAGATGCCCCTTTCAAAAGGCAGGAGTGAACCGCTTGACGGCCCGGCTTCGTATGGGAAGAATCATGAGAAAGCGTTTTCTCAGAGCGTTATAAGCTTTGTATCAAGACTCTGGTGGTCACGTCAACCACTGCTCCAACGACGGCGCATTCGGGAGACGACCAATGGGAAGGGGCCACATGGCACGCAGGAACACCAACAGGCGCGTCGGGATAGCTGATGTCGCGGAGAAGGCCGGCGTCTCGCACGCCACCGTTTCACGCGTCATGAACGGTAACGCCGCAGTGGATCCCGGGATTGCGGCGCGGGTTCGGACAGCCGCGGCGGAATTGAAGTACCAGCCCAATCCGGTGGGGCGCAGCCTTGCCCTGGGCAAGACTGACACCATCGGCATCGTGGTCCCGGATCTGGCCAACCCAACCTTCCAGGCCATCCTCCGCGGACTCAGCATCGCTGCCGCCCAGGATGGTTACCGCGTCCTCATTGCCGACTCCTCCGAAGTCACCAGCGAGGAAGCCATCCTGGCCGGGGAAGCCCGCCGCCGCTGCGATGGCGTGGTCCTCTGCGCACCCCGCATGCCCGACGCCGAACTTGAAGAGCTGGCGCCCACCCTGCACCCGCTGGTGCTCATCAACCGCACCACCATCGCCACCAACACTCCGAGCCTGAGCGTGGACTACGGGCAGGGCATCCAGGAACTGGCGCAGCATCTGGTCTCCCTGGGACACCGCCGGCTGGTGTTCCTGTCAGGCCCGAGCACAGCGCCTCCAACCGCCAACGTTTGGTGGGCCTGGACCAGTTCCGCGCCGGGCACCCGGAGATCGAACTGCAGATGCTCCACGGTGGATCCAACTTCGATTCCGGCCATGAGTCCACCGAGGCCATCATTGCCAGTGGTGCCACCGGAATCCTGGCCTTCAACGACCTCGTGGCCATGGGACTGCTCAGCGGCCTGCACGAGCGTGGTGTTCGCGTTCCGGAGGACATCTCCGTGACAGGCTTCGACGACATCCCCTTCGCCAAATACACCACTCCCCCGCTGACCACTGCTGCCGTGCCCATCAACGAGCTCGGAAGCCTCGCTTGGCGGAGAATGCGGGAACAGATCCAGCAAGCCGGCGAAGCCACCACCCAGGCGCAGGATGAGTTCTCCCCCAGGATGGAGATCCGTAAGAGCACCGCAGCGCCGGCCCTCAAGCCCGCGAACTGACGCTTAATGCCAATGTTCGCCGCGAACATTGGCATTAAGCGTCACTTGGGTGAGGGGTTTGCGCCCACTCCGGCCTCTTTGTAGAAGCCCTGGATGTGGGCGGCCACCAACTCAGCTGCCTTGCCGCCGTCGTGGTTGTTCACCGCGGCGAGGATGGCACGATGCTCTGCCCGGAGCCGGGCTGAGGTTGCGTTCCAATCAGGGAGGTTTCCAGTCAGCTCACCCGCATAGTTCTCGATCGCGCCCCGGAGCGAGGCCATCATGGCGCTGACCACGGCATTGCCGGCGGCCTGCGCGAGCGCCACATGGAAGCGGGCGTCCAAGGCAAGGAATGTATCGATGTCCGGGGCAGCGTCCATCCGGTCCAGCAGCTCCGCGGCTTCCTCCAGCTCCGGCACCCCCACCATGGCCCTTTCAGCCGCCCACGATTCCAGCAGGACGCGGGTCTCCACGATGTCCGCCACGGGAAGATGGCGCGTGGCCACGTGCAGCCGGAGGGTGGAACCCAGCGCAGAGCCAGGCTCAGCGATGACCACGGTCCCTGCGTCTTTTCCGGACCCCACGCCGGCACGGACCACGCCCATCGCCTCGAGGATGCGGACTGCCTCGCGCACGGAGGTCCGGGAAACCTTCAATTGCTCGGCCATGGCGCGTTCACCCGGGAGCCTGCCGCCGAGGGCAAGGTCTCCATCGGACAGCTGCTTCTCGATCCATTGCAGGACCAACTCGTGGGTACGCATAACGGAATACTAGTTGATGTGGTCCAACCACATGGATTACAGTGTGGTTAGACCACAGTGGTAAGACCACAGAATTCAAGGGAGAACCGCATGACCGACACCCTCGATCCCAAGATCACGGCCGCGCCCGCAAACGCCGGGAGCGACGAAAACGTGACTCGTCCGCCCCAGCCGCGTCCCGCCGTCGTGCTTCCGCCGGCACTGAAGCGCCGCGTCCCCAAGGTCTCCGACCTGGCCCCGCTCATGCAGTTCAAGAAGCCCGAATTCAGCAAGACCGCACGACTCAAGCGCGCCAGCACCATCTGGGAACTGCGGGACATGGCCAAACGCCGCACGCCGCAGGCGCCCTTCGACTACACCGACGGCGCAGCCGAAGAAGAGATCACCCTGCGCCGCGCGCGCCAGGCGTTCCAGGACATCGAATTCCGTCCCGGCATCCTGCGCGATGTCTCCAAGATCGATCTCCGCACCGACATCCTGGGCAAGGAATCACGCCTGCCGTTCGGCATCGCGCCCACAGGATTCACGCGCATGATGCAGTCCGAGGGCGAGTACGCCGGCTCGCAGGCCGCTGAAGCCGCGGGCATTCCCTACACCCTGTCCACCATGGGCACTGCGTCCATCGAGGACGTCGCCACGGCTGCGCCGAACGGCCGCAACTGGTTCCAGCTGTACTTGTGGACGGACCGCGACCGCTCCCTGGAACTGATCGAACGCGCAGCGAAAGCCGGCAACGACACCCTCATGGTCACCGTGGACACTGCGGTTGCCGGCGCCCGCCTGCGCGATGTCCGCAACGGCATGACCATCCCGCCGGCGCTGACCATCAAAACCGTCCTGGATGCGTCCTACCGCCCGGCCTGGTGGTTCAACTTCCTCACGCACGAGCCCCTGACCTTCGCTTCGCTTTCGCGTTACACCGGCACCGTGGCAGACCTCATCAATTCGATGTTCGACCCCACCCTGACCTACGAGGACCTGGACTGGCTCCGCGAAACCTGGAAGGGCAAGCTGGTGGTCAAGGGCATCCAGACCGTGGAAGACGCCCGCAAGGTAGTGGACCACGGCGCGGATGGCATCATCCTGTCCAACCACGGCGGCCGCCAATTGGACCGCGCACCCATCCCGTTCCACCTGCTGCCGGAGGTCACCACGGCATTGAAGGCTGACAACAGCAAGGCCGCAGTCATGCTGGACACAGGCATCATGAGCGGCGCGGACATCGTGGCAGCCCTCGCCCTGGGCGCGGACTTTGCCCTGATCGGCCGCGCATACCTGTACGGCCTCATGGCCGGTGGACGCGAAGGCGTGGACCGCACCATCCAGATCCTGGAGAAGGACATGACCCGCACCATGGCGCTGCTCGGCGTCAGCAAGGTAGCGGACCTGAACCCGGACCACGTGCGGCTGCTCCAGCGCTAAAGCACCCATGCAGGTAGCAGTAGAGGCCGTTTTGAACGCTCAAAACGGCCTCTACTGCTACCCAGTTGGGCTAAGGGGTACTAGATCAGGCCCTGGGCCAGCATTGCGTCGGCTACCTTGACGAAGCCGCCGATGTTGGCGCCCACCACGTAGTTTCCGGGCGCACCGTATTGCTCGGCAGTCTCGGCGCAGCGATCGTGAATGCCCACCATGATCTCGGTGAGGCGCTGCTCGGTGTGCTCGAAGGACCATGAATCGCGGCTGGCGTTCTGCTGCATCTCCAGGGCGGACGTCGCCACACCACCGGCATTGGCAGCCTTGCCCGGCCCGAAGAGGATCCCGGCTTCCTGGAAGACGGATACAGCGGACCGAGTGGAGGGCATATTGGCGCCCTCAGCCACAGCGATCAGGCCATTGCTGACCAGCTTGGCGGCAGCTTCGCCGTCGAGCTCGTTCTGGGTGGCGCACGGCAGCGCGACGGTGCCGTTGACGTCCCACACGGAACCGCCGGCAACGTGGCTTGCCCCGCTACGGCGGGCCGCGTACTCCGTGAGACGGCCGCGCTCTACTTCCTTGATCCGGCTCAGAAGCGCGACGTCGATCCCCGCCTCGTCCACGATGTAGCCGGCGGAGTCGGAACAGGCCACTACGGTGGCGCCAAGGGACTGGGCCTTGGCGATCGCATGGATGGCCACATTGCCGGAGCCGGAGACCACTACGCGCTGACCGTCGAAGGACTGACCGCGGGTCTTGAGCATCTCCTGGGCGAAGATCACCGTTCCGTAACCGGTGGCCTCGGGGCGAACCAGGGAACCGCCCCAGGAGATGCCCTTACCCGTCAGGACGCCGGATTCGTAGCGGTTGGTGATGCGCTTGTACTGGCCGAAGAGGTAGCCGATCTCGCGACCGCCCACACCGATGTCACCGGCGGGAACGTCGGTGTATTCACCGATGTGGCGGTAGAGCTCGGTCATGAAGGACTGGCAGAAGCGCATGATTTCGGCATCGGAACGCCCGCGGGGGTCGAAGTCCGAGCCGCCCTTGCCGCCACCGATGGGCATGCCGGTGAGTGCATTCTTGAAGATCTGCTCAAAGCCGAGGAACTTCACGATTCCCAGGTACACCGAGGGGTGGAAGCGGAGCCCGCCCTTGTAGGGGCCGAGCGCGGAGTTGAACTCCACCCGGAAGCCACGGTTCACGTGGACGCGGCCGGCGTCGTCGGTCCACGGGACGCGGAAGATGATCTGGCGCTCCGGCTCGCAAAGACGCTCCAGGACGGCGCCCTCAAGGAATTCAGGATGGCGATCGTGCACGGGGCCGAGGCTTTCGAAGACCTCAGTGACGGCCTGGTGGAATTCCTTCTCCCCCGGGTTCCGTGCCAACACGGTGTCGCGGACAGCTTCGAGCCTTGAATCCATGCGTGTTCCTATCCTCAGTGCGCCGACCCGCGGCGAGACGATCAGTCCCGCTCATGGTTGCACCGAGGGAGATGGGATCTCCATCCGGAGCCAATGTGACCCTTAAAGCTGAGTTAACACAACTGTAGAAAATCGTTGAAAACACAAGGAAACGCAAGGTAAACAAAAACTCACAATGTGATGAGGATCACGTTAAGGAGAGGCGCGCTATCGCTTACGCCCGAACTTGGGAAGGTTGGGCAGGTTCGGAAGGTTGGCCAGGAGGTCAGCAGCCTTAGTGGCGGCGCGGCCTACGGTGCGGCCGATTTGCTGGGGAACGGTGTCGTCGGACGCGGGGTCAAGGGAGACAGTGGTTCCACTCGCGTGGACCTTGACGGCCTGGCCAATGGCGTCGGCGCGGTTGGGGACTGGCGCGACGGCGGCTTCGGCGGGAGCCACAGCGGCGGGCACGTCCGCGGCAGCGGTGGAAGACGCCGCAGCAGGCACGACGACGGCGGGAGCCGGAGTTCCGACGTCGAACGTTTCAAGCCAGCTCGCGACGCCGGCAAGCGGCTTGGGATTCAGGGCATAGAAGCGCTTCTGGCCTTGCGCGCGCATGCTGACCAGATCAGCCTCGCGGAGCACCTTCAGATGCTTGGAGATTGTGGGCTGGCTTGCAGCCAGTTCTTCCACCAGTTCGCCTACTGCTTTATCCCCAGAGCGGAGGGAGACCAGGATGTCGCGTCTGGTTGCCTCAGCTATGACGGCAAATACGTCGTCAGTCACCATGTCTCCCACCCTAGCGACATATACGCCAATTGGCATCCCTGTTTCGTTGTGATGCAGGCGGGATCCGGGCGGAACCAGCGTCAGTCGAACCAGGGGTCCAGGCCATACAGGGGGAAGATTTCCTTCCGCGTGGCAATGATGGTCCGGTCCACTTCGTCCGCGGGGTCGTAGCCCACCTCCCAGGAGCGCCACCACACGTCGACGTCGTCGCCCATGGACTCCGGAGCCCACACGCCGTAGGTTTCGCGCACATACGTCCGCCAGGCTTCGGGTACCGGCGTGCTGAGCGGCACCGGGCGCTGGGTCACCATTCCGATCAGGTGGCTCCATGCGCGCGGCACAACACTGGTGACGTCATAGCCGCCACCGCCCGTAGCGATCCAGCGGTTGTCGCAATAGCGGGCGGCAAGGCTTGCGACGGCGGACGCCGCCTCACGCTGTCCGTCGATGCTGAGGGTCAGGTGGGTCAGGGGATCGTCCCGATGGGAATCGCAGCCGTGTTGACTCACGATCACCTCGGGCTGGAAGGCCCCCACGAGCTGCGGGACCACGGCATGGAAGGCCCGCAGCCAGGCCGCGTCTCCCGTGAAAGTGGGCAGCGCAACATTGACCGCGGTCCCGGGCGCATCCGGCCCACCGGTTTCATTGGCAAAGCCGGTGCCGGGGAAGAGCGACAGGCCTGTTTCGTGGAGGCTGATGGTCATGACGCGGGGATCGTTCCAGAAGATACTCTGCGTCCCATCGCCGTGGTGCGCGTCGACGTCGATGCAGACGATCCTTTGCACCCCGCCGTCGAGCAGCCTTTGGATGGCCAGCGCGACGTCGTTGTAGACGCAAAAGCCGCTGGCCCGCTCGCGTGCAGCATGGTGCATCCCGCCGCTGAAGTTCACGGCGCGCACGGCTCGACCCGAAAGGATGGTGTCAGCCGCCAGCAGCGAGCCACCGGCAAGGCGGGCACTGGCCTCGTGCATCCCGGCGAACGCGGGATCGTCCTCCGTGCCCAGGCCACGGCCCTCCTCCGGCATGGACGGATCCTCGCTGACGCGTCGGACGGCCTCCACGTAACCGGCGCTGTGTACCGTTAAAAGTTCGACGTCGGATGCCACCGCAGGTGCCTCAACGGCCACATGCTGGTGTCCGAACAGCCCCAGGGACTCGGCCAGCCGCGCCGTCAGTTCCAGCCGCTGCGGTGCCATGGGGTGGCCGGGGCCAAAATTGTAGGCAGTCATGGCGGGGTCCCACACCACCGTCGTTGGCAGTGCGGAGCGCGTAATGCTGGAAGCCGTTGTCCCAAGCCTGGAGTTCATCCAGAACAGGCTACCTGAGCCTGGCGGGCCCTCCTGCCCGGTTACGCCGCGGGAATAGTGGTTTACTACTCAGGAAAGCTTGTTCAACCGAGGAAGAGCGCCATGTCTCAAAGCCAGTCGCGGTCCACGAGCCCGGCCAACTGGCAAACCAACCAGCAGGAACGGGAAGGTCTCTGGATCTTTACCCGCGTGCGCGACTTCATCGACAACATTGCCAACACGTCACCGGCCCGTTTGGCGTTGACCGTCTTCGCTGTGGTGATCCTGGTCTTCACCGGCTTACTGTCCTTGCCCGCTGCTTCTGCGGCGGGCACTGTCACGCCCCTGCACCAGTCCATGTTCACGGCGGTCTCCGCCGTCTGCGTCACCGGGTTGACGGTAGTTTCCACGGCCACGCACTGGACCTTCTTCGGCCAGTTGGTGATCCTGATCGGCATCTTCGTGGGTGGCCTCGGCACCTTGACCCTGGCCTCGCTGTTGGCCCTCATGGTCAGCAAGCGGCTCGGTGTGCGCGGCAAGCTGATCGCCCAGGAAGCCATGAACAACGCAGGCCGGCTCGGTGAAGTGGGTACCCTGCTCCGGATCGTCATCGTGACCTCGGTGGTGATCGAGGCAGCCCTGGCCATCGTGCTGATTCCCCGTTTCATGGTGCTCGGTGAAAGCTTCTGGCAATCCGTGTGGCACGGCGTATTCTACTCGATTTCCGCGTTCAACAACGCCGGATTCACGCCGCACTCCGATGGCATCGTCCCGTACGAGACCGATCTGTGGATCCTCATCCCGCTGATGTTGGGTGTGTTCCTGGGCAGCCTCGGCTTCCCTGTGGTGATGGTGCTCCAGCAGAACGGGCTCAACTGGAAAAAGTGGAACCTCCACACCAAGCTCACCATCCAGGTCTCGTTCATCCTGCTGGCAGCGGGCACGGTCCTGTGGGGCCTGATGGAGTGGGACAACGTGCGGACCATCGGCACCATGGACCTCGGCGACAAGATCACCCATTCCCTGTTCGCGTCCGTGATGACGCGATCGGGCGGCTTCAACCTGGTGGACCAGAACCACATGGAATCCACCACCATGCTCCTCACCGACGCCCTGATGTTCGCCGGCGGCGGCTCCGCCTCCACGGCCGGCGGTATCAAGGTAACCACCATCGCCGTCATGTTCCTGGCCATCATGGCCGAAGCCCGCGGCGACGCCGACGTGAAAGTCTACGGGCGCACCATCCCCCAAGGCACCATGCGCGTGGCCATCTCAGTGATCGTTGCCGGCGCCACCCTTGTGTCGGTGGCCGCGTTCTTGCTGCTCTCCATCAGCGGAGCATCGTTGGACCGGGTGCTCTTCGAATCCATTTCCGCCTTCGCCACCGTGGGACTGAGCACCAACCTCAGTGCCGAGCTGCCGCCGTCGGGCGTTTATGTCCTAACCGCTTTGATGTTTGCCGGCCGCGTCGGCACCGTCACCCTTGCCGCCGGCCTGGCCCTGCGCCAGCGCAGCCAGCTGTACCACTACCCGGAAGAGAGGCCAATCATTGGCTAGTACCACGGGGGCTGCCAACCGCCCCGCCCACAACTCACCAGTGCTGGTCGTTGGCCTCGGCCGGTTCGGATCCGCCACCGCTGAGCAGCTGGTCAAGCAAGGCCGTGAAGTCCTGGCCATCGAACGCGACCGCACCCTGGTCCAAAAGTGGGCGCCCGTGCTGACGCACGTGGTGGAGGCCGACGCCACCAACATCGACGCCCTGCGCCAGCTCGGCGCCCAGGAGTTCAGCTCAGCCGTAGTAGGCGTGGGCACGTCCATCGAGTCCTCGGTGCTCATCACCGTGAACCTGGTGGACCTCGGCATCCAGCACCTGTGGGTCAAGGCCATCACGCCCTCGCACGGCAAGATCCTCACCCGCATCGGCGCCAACCACGTGATCTATCCCGAGGCCGACGCCGGGGTCCGCGCAGCGCACCTGGTGTCCGGGCGCATGCTGGACTTCATCGAGTTCGACGACGACTACGCGATCGTCAAGATGTACCCGCCCAAGGAAACCGTGGGCTTCACCTTGGAGGAATCCAAGGTCCGTTCCAAGTACGGCGTGACCATTGTCGGCGTGAAAACCCCGGGCGAGGACTTCACGTACGCGCGGCCGGAAACCAAAGTGTCCGGCCACGACATGTTGATCGTGTCCGGACACGTGGACCTGCTGGAGCGCTTCGCAGCCCGCCCGTAACCGATGGAGTTTTTGTACAGCTAACGCCCTTTAGACGCGCTCTTAGGGGCATCAGCTGTACAAAAACTGCGAGGTTAGCCGAGCTGCTTGGTGATCTCCGCTGCCCGGGCGGCAGCGGCGCGGGCGCCGTCGGCGATGATCCTGGGCATGCCGCCGTCGTCGAAGGCCATGATGGCCCGCTCGGTGGTTCCCTTGGGGCTGGTGACGGCGACGCGAAGTGCGGTGGGATCTGCTCCCGGTTCGGCCAACATGAACCCGGCGCCCGCCACGGTTTCGCGGGCCAGCATGACCGATAGCTCCTGGTCGAGTCCGAGCTCGACGCCGGCTGCAGCCATGGCCTCTGCGAGATAGAAGGCGTATGCCGGGCCAGAACCGCTGATGGCGGACAGCGCGTCCACCTGTTCTTCGGGAATCTCCACCACCGTGCCGGCACCCGCCAGCGCCGTCTTGGCTTTTTCGAGCTGCTCAGGCGTGCAGTGGGTGCCCGGGGAGACAGAGATGACGCCGCGGCCCAGCCTTGAGGGCGTGTTGGGCATGGTCCGGATCACCGGCTGGCCGTCAGGCAGCGCTGCTTCGAGTTGGGCGATGGACACCGCTGCGGCGACGCTGACAACAATCGTGTCCTTCGCCAGGGCCGGGCTGATCTCCCGCGCAAGGTCCAGGATGCCCACCGGCTTGACGCCCAGGATGACCATGCCCGAGCCCTTGGTGGCCAGCTTGTTGTTGTCCGGCTCCTCTTCGCCTGCGATGGCCATGACGCCATGGCGCTGGGCAAGTTCATCGGCCCGCTCAGCGCGGCGGACGGTGGCGACAATGTCTGAAGGGTCCGTCCCTGCGGCGAGCAGGCCACCCAGGATTGCCTCGTTCATGGATCCACAGCCAAGGAATGCGATTCGGTTGCTCATGGCTCCATCATTGCAGTTGGCCTTGGACGGGGTCTAACGGATTCCAGATTCCCAGCTTGCTCACAAGGTTATTGCAGGCAGCACTCATGGTTGGTCCGTAACTTAGTAGTTACCTCATTGAGGGTGCGAGTGATGAGGCGGGCATGGGGATGTCCGCCACAAGCACCGGTGGCCGGGCGGGTTTTCCCCCATTTCCCGATTCGGCCGCCGGTGCTTTCGCTTTTAAGCGCTGCCGCGGTTGCGCTCATCCCGCAGTTATCCGCCTGACACACCGTTGGAGGGCACGTCAGGCGGACAAACTGAGGACCAGCGTTCGACGCCGTTAGTTGTCTACGCTGCGCAGCAGCGGAACGCTGAGGTGCTGCCGCGCGAAGCGCAGGGTTTCCGCCAGCATTTCCTCACGCTCCCCCGCTACCTTCGCCTTGCGGGTGGAAATCTCTGCCACCACCACGCCGTCGAAACCCGTGGATGCCAAATGCTGGAGGGCGTCCGCGCATTGCTGCGTACCGGTACCGGGCACCAGGTGCTCGTCCTTGCCCGAACCCGAGCCGTCCGTAAGGTGGACGTGCCGGAGCTTGCTGCCCAGCGCCTTGATGGCTTCCAAACTGTTGGCCCCGGCAGTGGCTGCGTGCGAGAAGTCCCACGTGACGTCGTCGTAATCCTGGCCCAGCGGATCCCAGTGCGGCAGGTACGCCACCGCTTCCCGGCCGCGGACACGCCACGGGTACATGTTCTCCACGGCGATACGCACCTGGTACATGGCCGCGATCTCCCGGACACCTTCCACGAAGTTCTCGGCGTAGTTTGACTGCCAACGGAACGGCGGGTGGACCACTACGGTGTCGCAACCAACATCCGCGGCCATCTGGCACGACTTCTCGATCTTGTTCCACGCGGTGCCCCACACCTGTTGCGTCAGCAGCAAGGTGGGCGCGTGAATGGAGACGATTTCCTGGTGGTAGCGGTGGCTCAATTGGATCAGGGCGTCCGGGTTCTGGCTCACAGCGTTATTGGTGACCATCACCTCCACGCCCTCATAACCCAGGTCCTGCGCCACGGCAAAAGCGTCGTGGACGCTCAAGGGGTAGACGGACGCGCTGGACAGCGCTACGGGGATCTGGCGGTTATTCACTTCAGGTTCGACGTCGTTGCTCATCTCAGGAGGCCAGCCCGCCTGCCACGGGGGCTGGGATTGGTGCAGGGGACGGGGTGTTTACGGGGACAGGAAATTCCCTGATCCCGGGGTGGGGCTCATCATTGTCCACGGTTTTGGCACCGTCCTTGGCTGCTTTCTTTTTGGATTTGTCCTTCTTCCGCTTGCCCACATGGGGAGCGGGATCCAGGGCCTCTTCGAACACCAACTGGTCAAGCCGGCGCAGGATCAAGCCTTCCCGCAGCGCCCACGGACAAATTTCCATGGTGGGGAACTCAAAGAGCTCCAAGGCAGCTTCGGCCACCAGCGCGCCCGCCAACAGTTGGCGGGCACGGGCATCCGAAACGCCCGGGAGGTACAGCCTGTCCTCCACCGTCATGGCGGAAATGCGCTGGGCCCAAAGGCCGAGGTCCGCTGCGTGGAGTTCGCGCTTCACGTATGGTCCAGCTGCGCTGGGAGCAGCTCCGGCAATGCGGGCCAGTGACCGGAAGGTCTTGGAGGTGCCGGCTACGAGGTTCGCGCGGCCCAGTTCATGGAAATTGCGGACCACAGGCTTCAGGGTGGAACGGATGTAGCGACGCAGTTCCTTGACGCTCTTGGCTGTTGGAGGGTCATCGTGCAGCCAGTCCCGCGTCAGGCGGCTGGCACCCAGGGGAACGGAGGTGGCGAACTCAGGGAGTTCGTCCGTTCCGTAAGCCATTTCAAACGAACCGCCCCCGATGTCCAGGTCCAGGATGGGACCTGCACCCCATCCATACCAACGGCGTACGGCGAAGAAGGTCATGGAGGCTTCTTCGCTGCCCGTGAGTTCCTGGAGGGTCACCGTGGTTTCGTGTTTCACCCGGGCCAGGACTTCCGGACCGTTGGTGGCCTCGCGGATGGCGGACGTACAGAACGCCAGGAGGTCCTCCGCCTTATGGCTGGCCGCGAACTCCCAGGCTTCCAGCACGAACTCGATGAGCTCGTGCTGGCCGGCGTCGTTGATATTGCCGTCACCGTCAAGGTATTGCACCAACGACAGCGGACGCTTATGGGATGCGAAAGCCACCGGGCGCGCGCCCGGATGAGCATCCACCAGCAGCAGATGGACGGTGTTGGAACCGATGTCTAGAACGCCAAGACGCATTCTGCCATTATTCACCGATTC
Organism: Arthrobacter sp. YN; assembly: GCF_002224285.1. GTDB lineage: Bacteria > Actinomycetota > Actinomycetes > Actinomycetales > Micrococcaceae > Arthrobacter. The sequence continues at coordinate 4,087,484 of NZ_CP022436.1, forward strand.
CAAGCCCGTGAAGCAACTTGGCGACGACGTTTCGTCGACGGAAGAGTGGCCGGATGGTGGGACCCACCCTATTCCGTGGGCTCCCCTGCTTCGTCAGCGCGCTTGAAGTCACGGCGGATATTGGCGATGCCTTCGGGATCAATTTCGAAGCCGAACTCGCTGCCCGGGTTGATGACCATGCCCAGTTCATCCCCGATGTTGCCGAGGATCGCCGAGCCCATGGTGCCCAGGACGTGCGGCGCTGCTTCGAGGAAGCGCTCATCGACGCGGCTCGGGTGGCTGAAGACTGCCAGGACGGGCTGTCCGTCGGCGTTGGAGAGCACCAGCGGCTCCACCGACGAGTCCGGGCCGTCCACCGCTTCGGAGCTGACCAGGTAGACCTCGTTGTTGAGGAAAGCGAGGATGACATCCACCGGGTTGGCGTCCGGCTGCTCGGCCGAGGCGAGCTTCGCCTCGAGGTCGTTCAAGGGTTCGTTGTCCGGTGAAACGGTCTGTTCAGTCATGGTTCTACTCGACCACGATGCCGGCCGGGACGCAATTCGCGCATGCTGTCCCGGCCTTCGGTGAAGCTACTTCTTGGCTGCGGTCTTCCTGGCCGGCGCTTTGCGGGTGGTAGTCCGCTTGACCGGGCCCTTGGCCCGCTTTTCAGCCAAAAGTTCGACGGCGCGTTCCCGGGTCAGTTCCTCCAGCGAGGTGGTGCGCGGGACCGTGATGTTGGTGATGCCGTCTGTGATGTACGGGCCGAAGCGACCTTCCTTCACCACGATGTTCTTTTCCGAAACAGGGTCCGGGCCGAACTCGGCAAGCGGCGGTACAGCTGCACGGGCGCCCCGCTGCTTGGGCTGTGAGTAGATCTCCAGTGCCTGTTCCAGGGTGATCGTGAAGATTTCCTCTTCCGAACCGATGGAGCGGGAATCCGTGCCCTTCTTCAGGTACGGACCAAAGCGGCCGTTCTGCACCGTGATGGGGTTGCCGTCCGCATCCTCACCGAGGACCCGCGGCAGGCTCATGAGCTGCAGCGCCTCGTCCAGGGTGACCGTGTCCACCGTCATGGACTTGAACAACGAACCGGTGCGCGGCTTGGCCTTGACGGGCTTCTTGGGCGGCTTCGGCTTGCCGTTCTTGTAATACTCAACAGGCTGGTTGGCCAACTGTTCCTCGGTCATCTCCGGGATAATCTCGGTGACGTAGGCTCCGTAACGGCCGTTCTTGGCCACCACGGTGTGCCCGGTGTGCGGATCAGCGCCCAGGACGCGTTCCTCCGGGGCGGCAGTCTCCATCAACTCAATGGCCTTCGCGGCCGTGAGCTCATCCGGGGCAAGTTCCTCGGGGACGTTGGCCCGGGAGGACTCAACTACCTCGCCGGTCTTCTGGTCGATGGTGGGGATCGAGCTTTCCAGGTAGGGCCCGAACTTGCCTACCCGGAGTGTGATGCCTTCGGCGATGGGCACGGAGTTGATCTCGCGGGCGTCGATTTCGCCGAGGTTGTTGACGATGCTCAGCAGGCCCGGATCGGCGTCTTCACCGTAGTAGAAGTGCTTGAGCCAGGCAGCGCCTGCGGCCTGCCCATTGGCGATCTTGTCCAGGTCGCCTTCCATGTCCGCGGTGAACTCGTAGTCCACGTAGTCCGTGAAGTGCTGCTCCAGCAGACGGATCACCGAGAAAGCGATCCAGCTCGGAACCAGGGCGGAACCCTGTTTCCGGACATAGCCGCGGTCCTGGATGGTGGAAATCGTGGAGGCATAGGTGGACGGACGGCCGATGCCGCGCTTTTCCAGTTCAGCAGTCAGCGATGCTTCTGTGTACCGCGGCGGTGGAGACGTTTCGTGTCCCACAGCCAGGATGTCGGATGCCTTCAGGGAATCGCCCTTGGCAACATTGGGCAGGCGACGGGCTTCGTCCGACTCGTCATCGCCGCGGCTCTCGTCCTTGCCTTCTTCATAGGCGGCCAGGAAGCCGGGGAAGGTGATGACGGTACCGGAAGCCGAGAATTCGGCGTCGCGTCCGTCTGCCGCCACCGCACCGAGGCGGATGGTGGCGGTGGAGCCCTTGGCGTCTGCCATCTGCGAGGCCACCGTGCGCTTCCAGATGAGCTCGTACAGCCGGAACTCATCGCCGCTCAGCTGCTTGGCCACCTGTGCCGGGGTGCGGAAGGAGTCTCCTGCGGGACGGATGGCCTCGTGCGCTTCCTGGGCGTTGGCGGCCTTGTTGGCGTACACGCGGGGGCTCTGGGGCACGTACTCGGGGCCGTAGAGCTCGGCGGCCTGGCGGCGGGATGCCGTGAGGGCTTCATCGCTCAAGGCCGACGAGTCGGTACGCATATACGTGATGTAGCCGTTTTCATACAGGCGCTGGGCTACCTGCATGGTGCTCTTGGAGGAGAAGCGCAGCTTGCGGCCGGCTTCCTGCTGCAGCGTCGACGTGGTGAACGGTGCGGCCGGGCGGCGGGTGTATGGCTTGGTATCTACGGAGCGAACGCGGAATTCGGCGTTCTCCAGACCTGCGGCCAAGGACGTGGCAAGTTCCTCGTTGAGGTGCACCACGGTAGAGGAGGTGAGCTGGCCGTTGTCATTGAAGTCACGGCCGCTGGCAACCTTGGAACCGTCCACAGCAGCAAGCTTGGCCTTGAAGGAACCCGAGTCAGCACCGAACTGGCCCGTGAGGTCCCAGTAGGACGCTGCCCGGAAAGCCATGCGTTCACGTTCGCGGTCCACCACCATGCGGGTCACCACGGACTGCACACGGCCGGCCGAGAGCCCGCGGGCAACCTTGCGCCACAGGACAGGAGAGATCTCATAGCCATACAGGCGGTCGAGGATGCGGCGGGTTTCCTGGGCATCCACCAAAGCGGTGTCTACATCGCGCAGGTTATCCATGGCGCGATGGATGGCTTCCTTGGTGATTTCGCCAAAGGTCATGCGATAGACGGGAACCTTGGGCTTCAGGACCTCCAGGAGGTGCCACGCGATGGCCTCGCCTTCGCGGTCCCCATCGGTTGCGAGGTAGAGCGCATCAGCGTCTTTCAGCTGGGCCTTGAGCTCGGCAACCTTTTTCTTCTTGTCCGGGGAGACAACGTAGTACGGCTTGAAGTCGTTTTCGATGTCTACGGCGAACTTGCCCAGCGAGGTCTTCTTCAGTTCTGCAGGGAGATCAGACGGCTGCGGGAGGTCCCGGATGTGGCCGATGGAAGCCTCGACGATGAAGCCTTCGCCAAGGTACTTGGCGATGGTCTTACTCTTGGCGGGAGACTCCACGATCACGAGTTTCTTGCCGGTTTTTGCCTTGCTGGGCACGGTGCTCCTACAGAAAAAATGTGTAATTGGGCTGGTGCCCATATTGGCCTAGTTCACCATAGTTTGCAGAATCCTGCGTTTTGGTACGGAAACCAGGGCGGTCATTCGGTGACCAGGCCGGAGGGTTATTGCCCGGGTGCCACGCGGTCATCCGGGATCATTGACCACAAGGTTGCCACACGTTCGGCACCTTCCGGAATTTGCGTGGGATCCTCGAGTTCGTACTCCCTCACGACCTCGCGGATTCTGTCCGCCAGTTCCTTGCGTTGCGGGTTGGTGAGATAGAGCAGGTTGCTGGAGAGGACCACCGATACCGGTTCTTCTCCCCCTTCACCGCGTTGGCGGCGCTCCCCCCGGGCTTTGGCGAAGGCAGAAGCGCGTCGACGGAAGGCATCGAGCTCCAGGTCAACCACGGCAATCTCGGGGCTGGCGACGCTGCCTCCCGAGATGGTGAAGTCTGTTCCGGCCGCTTTCCAACGCCGCTCGCGTGCATCCCCGGCATTTTCGGCTGGTGCCACGATCCCCCATTTCTGGAGGGCGCGGAGGTGATAGCTCATGGCGCTGGGGGTCAGGCCGGTCCGGGCAGCGAGTTCGGTTGCTGTGTGGCTCACTTGGGTGGCGTATAGCTCTGAGATGACCTCGATGCGGGCAGCGTGCGCCAAGGCGCGGATAGCCTTGGGATCGGTGATCTCAACCGTCTTCTCGGCCCGCTTCCGCCGCGGAACGTCGCCCGACGTTTGGGATGTCTCGTTGTTCGCAATCACTTGATCAGTGTAGTCAGGGTCACTTGCGGGACCATCGGAGTTCATCGCCGGCGGCGTCGCGTCGCTGCTCATTCGCTGGTCCGCGTCGGGTCCGGAAGCAGGAAACCCTCAAGGACGAGGTTGGTGACGTCCCTGTACAGGCTCTCCCTGAAAGCATCCTCGTCAAAGTCCTCGTCGCCTCCCAACAGCGAGACCAGGGCCGCCACGATCTGGCGGACCGACAACTGTCCGTCGCAGGCAGAGGCGAAACCTGCAAGCTCCGTGCTGAGCAGGTTTGTCCTGCGGAGGCCTGCACCCTGCCTCAGGAGAATGACACCAGGGTGGGCAGCTCCAGGTCGCTGGTGGCGTTCTTCGGTAACGTCCTCCGCTACTACCAGATGCGCGTTGGCCACCGGGGTGGCTGCCACCCAATCGGCCCGTTCCACGGCCGCGCCCAGATGCGGTCCGATAGGTTGTTCGATGGGATAGGTGATCTCTTCGAAGCGGCTGATGATGGACCGGTGTCCTGGCTCCGGGCGGCGCAGCCAGATCATGCCGAAGCCCACCCCTTCCACGTTCCTGGAGGTGAAGTCGTCCAGGTAAGCGGCGTACGACTCCTTGTACTGCTCACGGTCACGGTTCTGCGAGGCATCCTGCAGCCAGGTCTCCGCATACTGTTCCGGATCCACTTGCTCGCGCTGGATGAACCACACGTCAAGACCCGAGTCCTTGAGCCACGCCGCGGGACGGTCCTTCCAGTCCGATCCCGCGGTAACCTCCCAGTTGCCCAGCATTTGTGCGGTGCCCCCGGGTTCCAGGACCTTGGCGATGGATTGCACCAACGCCGCCACGATCCCGTCACCGGGAAGTCCGCCGTCGCGGTAGGTGAACTGGTCCGACGTCGATTCCCCGCGCGTCCTGGGTGTGATCACGAAGGGAGGGTTGGACACCACCAAGCCGAACTGTTCGCCCTCCACCGGCTCCAGGAGCGATCCCAGCCGCAGGCTCACCCGGCTTTCCAAATGCTGGGGATCCAGCTCAAGCTCGGCCGCGTTCAGCAGCAGGTTGAACCGGGTAAATGCCAGTGCCCTTGGGGAGATGTCCGTTGCCGTTACGTGCCCGCAATGGTGCAGCAGATGGAAGGTCTGGATCCCGCAGCCGGTCCCCAGGTCCAAGGCGCGTTTGGTGTGTTGTCTGACGGTGGTTTGGACCAACGTTGTGGAGGCGCGGCCAATGCCCAGGACATGGTCATGACGCAGGACTCCCGGCTGCTGATGAGCTGCGAGGTCACTGGCGACCCAGAGTTCGGCACCGCCGCTGCCATCTGCATTCGCGTCCCAACCGTACGGGCGCAGGTCTACCGCGACCTGGACGACGCCGCCATCCACGGAGGCCAGGCCGAGTTCCACGAGTCCTTGGGTACGGATTCCGGGCAGGGCTGAGTCAACGTCGGCCACGGACTGTGGGACGGCCAGCAGCCAGAGACGGACAATCACAGCCAGTGACCGGACCGCGGGATTGTGCGAGTCCTTCAACCGCTCGGTGGCCAGGAGCGCGGGAACCACCTGGTCCCTGCTGAGCGCTGCCGAGGCCGACTCCCCCAGCAGGGCAGCCACGCCGTCCACGGTGTAGGAGAGGGCGCGAAGGTCCCCTGCAAGCACCTGGAGCAGCCCGGGTTGGTCGCTTCGGGGAGCATCGGCAGTGTTGCCGGCGGTAAACAAGAATGCTGTGTCAGTCACCCTGCAAGTGTAGGGGCGGCCCGCCGGTCCGGGCGGCCCCGTTCCGGGCTATGTGGACAAAGGACGCCGCTGGAACCCGGTAGCGTGGAATCATGCTCAACTTCTCCTCCACAAGGCGCCGCGCGGGCCTTGGTGCCTTGGCCGCTGGTGTCCTGCTGGGGGTCAGCGCCTGCCAGGCGCCGGTCAACATCGCAGATGCAGACGTTCCCGCTTGGAAGGAAAAGGTCCTCCCGGCAGCAAGCGGCGTGGTCCTGGAGGACTCCGGCAAGATTCTCAACCGGGACCCCTTGGTCAAGGAATCGCCCAGCGTGCCCGCCGGGACCTACACGCTCACCATGGCCTGCGACGGCGGCGGCAAGGCCTACTTCGCAGTCTCCTTGAGCGGAAACAAAATCGCCGATGCGGCTGCAGCATGCAACGGCAGCCTCGATGTGGTGAAAATCAAAGTGCCTGCCGCCGGCCCCCTCAACATCTCGACAAGCAGCGTCGATGCCCCACTGATCTACGCATATCACCTGGCTCCGACGGCAGGCTAGAAAGCCCCGGATTCTTCCACCGACAAGTCTTCAGACAATGGCCGCCCGGGCGTAAAGTCAGTCCATGGGCAGCAAGGCAGCTTGCTCGGTGATGTCACAGCGGCTGGCGAGGGCCGCCGTCGTGCTTCTCGTTGTCCTGTGCGGCGGCGTAGCCGGTTGCGAATACACCTATGAGGACGGCGGCAGGCCGGAGGCCACCGCCACCTCCACTGCAGGAAACGTCGCCCTCCCGCCCGATCCGGCGCTGGAAGAAACTGTCAGTGGTGATGCCCTTGAAGAATGGGCAAAGGCTGCGCTGCCTGAGTCGCAAGGACAGTCGTTCTACTCCAGCACCGGCTATCTGAACCCCGGTGAGTCCAAATCCGAGCAAACAGTGCAGTTGCCCGGAGGCACGTACGCCGTGACGTTGGCATGCCGTGGTACCCGCAGGGTGACGTTCTCCGTCACGTTGAACGATGTGGCCCTGGTGGACCTGACGTTGGGGTGCGCCAACGCGCGGGTAAGCGTGGTTCAACTGGACAAGGACGCCATCCTGTCCATCACGGTCGGATCCAGGTCCGATGCCAATTTCGCCTACCGGGTGAGCAGGCTTTGAGACCGCGCTAAGCGGCTTCGCATCCTCCGGGGCAGCGCAGCGTTTCCGGGCTTGAGGCGCATTCGGCACAGTACAGGGTCAGAGTCCGGCAACTGAGGTTGGAGCAATTCTCGAACTTGTTGGTGGGGGCAGCGCAGCGGACGCATTCGCCGATGGTTTTAGCGTCCTCGCTGAACTCAACGTGCATGCGCTTGTCGAAGACGTAGAGGGAACCTTCCCAGAGCCCTTTGTCCTTGAACGTTTCTCCGTAGCGGACAATCCCGCCATCCAACTGGTAGACCTCTTTGAAGCCCCTGTTGACCATCAGGCTGGACAGGACTTCGCAGCGGATTCCCCCGGTGCAATAGGTGACGACCGGCTTGTCCTTGAGGTCGTCGTACTTGCCCGAGTCCAGTTCCTTGATGAAGTCGTGCGTGGTGTCCACGTCCGGAACGATCGCGTCCTTGAACTTGCCGATCTGTGCCTCGAACGCGTTGCGGCCGTCAAAGAACACCACGTCCTCGCCACTGGACTTCCTGGCCTCCACCAGCGCGTGGAGTTCCTCCGGCTGCAGGTGCTTGCCGCCGCCCACCACGCCGTTGTCATCAACCTTGAGTTCCCCGGGAGCACCGAACGACACGATTTCATCGCGGACCTTGACGCTGAGGCGCGGGAAATCTGCGGCGCTTCCCTCCGACCATTTGAAGTCGATCCCGTGGAAGCCCTTATATTCACGCGTGGTCTTCACGTACTGCTTCATGTTGTTCAGCTCGCCGCCCACCGTGGCATTGATGCCGTCCTTCGATATAAGGATCCGACCGGTAAGGCCCAGTTTCTCGCACAGGGCGCGCTGCCACAGACGCACGGCGTCGGGGTCGGCGATCGGAGTAAAGCCATAGAAGAGCACAATTCGGTTCAAAGCCACTATTCAAGGGTACTTGGTGCAGTAAAATCGCCGGCCGTCCGCGCTTCCGGCCCGGCTGGCGCAGCGCCTGCCGATAGGAGAAGTCACAATTCCATAAGCAAGCATTCCGGGGCTGATCCGGCTCTGTTGCTTCATGGTGCGCTGGCATACTCTCTCTACATGAGTCCAGACGCCTTGGTTGAAGACATTGCGCACCTTTTGGAAGTCTGGGTAGCCGGCTGGTCCGGCTGCCGCGGCTATGAGTCACGCCAAGAAGGCCGCTTCCCTGCTGCGCTTCGCGCCGACAAAACCGGTGACTGGGAGTATTTTGCCCATGATCCCTCGGACGAAGAGTTCACCGCCCTTGCGGGCAAGACCGCAGAAGCCCCCACCCGGATCCTGACGGTCCTCACCAACGACGTCCAACGGTACAAGTACCTGGCTGAACAGCACAGGCTGACCGTGACGTCCGCATCGCAAACCATGATGATCGTGGACATGGAAACCCAGGATTCCGAGGACCCGTGGCTGCCCGACGACGACCTCGAACTCGCCACCTCCGAATCCAACGGAGTCCACTACGCCGTGGTTCATTCCGGCGAGCAGGTGGCCGCCAGCGGACGGGTCTTCGTGGTGGACGGTACCGCCGTCTTCGACAAGATCGTCACCGAGCCGGACTTCCAGCGCCGTGGGTTGGGAAGCTTCATCATGAAGGCCCTCGCCGCCCAAGCCTTCTCGCATGATGTGGAGAACGGGCTTTTGCTGGCATCCCTCGACGGCCAGAAGCTCTACTCCCATCTTGGCTGGGACGTGGTGTGCCACGTGCTCATGATGTCCGCCAGCGGCACTGACGGGTCCGACCTGTCGGGGGCCTAGCTTCTCGCTCCGACAGCTGGTTGTGTAAGGTTCGACGGCGGCGCCCTCGGGTGCCGCCGTTGGTGTGCCCGCACAGTGACAGAATGATTCGGTGGCTGCACCTCATTCATTGATCTCCCTGCTGGGCCGGACGCCGGACCCTGAGCAGTTGCGCCATGTCCACACCATCCCCGCCAGGAAGGCCGTCAACGAGCCGTGGCCGGGCTGGGTCCACCCCGACGTCGTGGGCGCCTATGAGGCCCTGGGGATCCACGAACCGTACCGGCACCAGGTCCAGGCAGCCGACCTCGCCCACTCCGGACAGCACGTGGTCATCGCCACTGGAACGGCATCCGGAAAGTCGCTCGCCTACCAACTGCCGGCTTTGGACGCGATACACCGTTCCGAGTTGCGAGTCCTGGCCGACCCCGGGAAGATCCACGACGACGGTGCCGTCACCCTGTACTTGTCCCCCACCAAGGCACTGGCGGCCGACCAGCTCGCGGCGATCCGCTCGCTGAAGCTGCCCACCGTAAGGGCAGAGACCTACGACGGCGACACCGACGTTGCGTCGCGCCGTTGGATCCGTGATCACGCGAACTTCATCCTGGCCAACCCGGACATGCTGCACTTCGGAATCCTGCCCAACCACACCTGGTGGGCAAAGTTCTTCCGTCGGCTGCGCTACGTGATTGTGGACGAAGCCCACAGCTACCGCGGTGTCTTCGGCTCCCATGTGGCCAACCTGATGCGGCGCCTCCGGCGGATCTGCGCCTACTACGGTGCAGGAAACACGTTCCCCGAGCCGGTGTTCATTGCCGCGTCTGCCACTGCCTCCGACCCCGGCGTTTCTTTTGGCCGGCTCATCGGTGCCCCTGTCAGGGAGGTTTCCGAGGACTGCTCGCCTCACGGTTCCACCACAGTTGCTTTTTGGGAGCCGGCGCTCACGGACGTCAAGGGTGAGAACGGGGCCAAACAGCGGCGGACCGCCGTAGCCGAAACAGCTGACATCCTGGCAAACCTCGTTTCCTCGCGAGTGCGGACCATCGCTTTCATCAAGTCGCGCCGCGGAGCCGAGTCCATTGCCTCCATCACCAAAAGACTCCTGGACGAGGTGGATCCCAGCTTGCCGGGGCGCGTTGCTGCCTATAGATCCGGGTACCTGCCCGAAGAGCGGCGGGCCTTGGAGCAAGCCCTGAGGTCCGGTCAGTTGCTGGGCGTTTCCAGTACCTCGGCCTTGGAACTGGGCATCGATATTTCGGGGCTGGATGCGGTGCTGGTGGCTGGATGGCCGGGCACCCGGGCTTCGCTTTTCCAACAGATTGGCAGGGCCGGGCGGGCAGGACAGGATGCCATCGCCGCTTTCGTGGCCAGCGACGACCCCTTGGACACGTACCTGGTGAACCATCCCGAGGCCATCTTTGACGTGTCTGTGGAAGCCACCGTCTTTGATCCCGGCAATCCGTACGTTCTTGGTCCCCATTTGTGTGCCGCAGCCGCTGAGTTGCCGATCGGGCCGGCCGAGCTCGACCTGTTTGGCCCCACCTCCGAAGGTCTGCTGGACCGTCTTGTGGTCCAGGGATACCTCCGCAAACGGCCTGCGGGTTGGTTCTGGACCCATCCGGAGAGTGCTGCCGGCATGGTGAACCTCCGGGCGGACGGAGGCGGTCCAGTGAGCATCGTTGATGCCGAAACCGGATCGCTCCTGGGGACCATGGACTCGCCGCAAACCCACTACCAGGCCCACACAGGTGCGATCTACGTCCACCAAGGTGAGAGTTACCTTGTGGAGGACCTCAACGAGGCCGACCATTGCGTGATGGTGCGCCGGGTCAACCCCGACTTCTACACCACGGCGCGCGACGTGACCCAGATTGAGGTCCTCGAAACGTCGCGCTCGGTCCAGTGGGGCGACATCACCGTTCATTTTGGCGACGTCAAAGTAACCACGCAAGTTGTCTCCTTCCAACGCAAGGCCCTGATTTCCAACGAGATCCTCGGTGAAGAACCCTTGGAGCTGGGTGCCCGGGACCTCTTTACCAAGGCCGTCTGGTTTGTAGTGGATAACCGCTCGCTTCACGGGGCAGGGCTGGTGGAAGCAGAGTTCCCGGGGGCACTTCATGCGGCAGAACACGCCGCCATTGGGCTCCTTCCCTTGGTTGCCTCCAGTGACCGCTGGGACATCGGCGGCGTCTCCACTGCCCTCCATGCCGACACCGGTGTGCCCACGATCTTCGTCTACGACGGACATCCAGGTGGCGCCGGGTTCGCTGAGCGGGGCTTTGAAAAGGCCAAGATCTGGTTGACGGCAACCAAAGAAGCCATTCAGGCCTGTGAGTGTGAGGCCGGCTGCCCGTCCTGCGTCCAGTCCCCCAAATGCGGCAACAAGAACAACCCGCTGGACAAGGCAGCCGCCATCACGCTGCTGGGTGTGTTGCTGAAGGACGCCATCTAGGCCCCTCCAGGACGACCCTGCGAACACCGGCGCCTACGGAGGTGGCCCTGCCCGCGCCCGTCCCGTAGCGACTCCCCAGTCGAATGGATGAGCCAACTCGGTAGCCACGTCAGCTACGTTCCCTCCGGTTACGGTGCAGGATGTGACTGTTGCATCGTGCCGCGCCGCTACTTCGGAGGCCACCGCGCACGGTTCCCCTGAAGTGAGGCCCCTGGCAGCATCGGCGGCGGCGAGCGCAGCCAGGTCCGCAGCGGACGCAGCCCTGGACGCCATCACCCCTGCCTGGGCCAGGACCAGGACGCCCACGAGCAAGGCCATCACCACTGCACCCAGTGTCAGCGCGAGAACTGTTCCCGCCCCGCGCTCAGGAGGGACAGGTGACGGAAACGGGTTCATGGCGTGCCGGCCCTTGAGCCCGCTGATTCGGCACCAGCCCCCGAACCCGCTGACTCTGCGCGGGCGGAAGCCGACGCCGTCAACGTCCAGGGGATCAGCGATCCCACGGCTCCGCCTACCCGGGCCGAGGCTGTCACCGTGATCCACCCAGCGTCGTCGGTGACGGAGGAACTGACGCCGTCACCGGCAAGCCGCCTCACAATTCCTTCCACGGCCCCACCCGTCTCGCCCCGCGCGGAGGCCCGGGCTCCTGCCGTCGCAGCTTCCTCCAACCGCAGTTGTGTGATCCCCGCAGCGCCGCCTGCCAGCAGGAAGGCCAAAAGCAAGACCACGGCCGGCAAGGCAACGGCGAACTCCGCAGTCACGGCGCCCGACTCCTCCCCGCCCTCCTGCTGGCTGGATGATGGTCCCGTCTTCTGGCTGGATGTTGGTCCGGCACAGGCAGCAGATGACCTCCCGCCGGCAGGCAGCACGTGCGTCATGGCAAGGACAGGGCCGTGCGAATCAGGTTGAGCAGGAAGCCGCGGACTTCTTCGCTCCGAAGGAGGACCACCAATAGCCCTGCGAGACCCACTGCAGCGAGGGTAGCGATGGCGTACTCGGCCGTGGCCATACCGCTCTCCGCGCCCGGAAGCATTCCCCGTGTCCGGAGGCGCTCATGTTTCCTCCACAGTTTCTTCCGATGATGCCGCCCTGGTCGCCTCCGCAGCGTGCCTTGGTCCCGGAGGTCCTCTGGGTCGCGCAGGGCCAGCGCACCGTGTGACGTAGTGAGCTGAAGGTCCGTTCCAGTTGCCCGGAAGCCCGCGTCTCCGAAACCGGAATCCGTGAATTCCTCGAGTTCAAACTGCTCAATTCCAAAGGTCCTCATTCCTTGCTTCCCGCTAACGGCGGCTCGATCCATCGAGGCTCGATCATGGCCAGCAGCACGGGGGCCCTGGCGGCGGCCGGATTCGGCCCTGAAGAGTGTTCTCACTGTGGGTTCCTTTCAAAAAAAGCCAGCGGGTCCGCCGACTGATTCGACTCTTCCGTGGCTCGGTGCTGCCCGTAAGAAGGGGAATCCTCCAAGTGGATAACCCCTCACGATCAGCAGGATGTGGAGGGAAAGTGGGCGCCATTCGCAGCCCGCTCTGTGCCGATCATCGTGTCTGTGCCGATCATCGTGGACAGGTCATCCGGCGGGAAGCATGGCGATCAAGACAGGCACGATCCCCAGGCAGATGAAGGCCGGCAGTGAGCAAAGGCCCAGGGGTACTACCAGTTTCACGCCCAAGGCAGCGGCTCGCTTCTCCGCAGCACGGAACTGTTCGCGCCGTTCCCTGGCGGCCTGTGCGTAGAGGATCGATGCCGAGGGGGCGCCGGTTAAGGCAGCGAAGGCCAGTGCCTCTTTGAGACGGACCACCTCAGGAACGTGCTGGGTGGGGGTCCGCCACGCCGTCTCCCAATCCGCGCCGATGGCCAGCGCGGCCACCACTGGCCTGAGTGATCGCCTGATGGGTGGTGATGCGCACCCGGAGATGAGTTCCAGTGCCCGCCCGATTCCAGCTCCGGCGTCGAGCATTGACGCCACCAGTTCCAGCATCATCGCGGTGTCTCGGAGACCGTCGGACGGACCTTTCGGATCAGGAGGATCCGTTGGGGCCGGCCCTTCCAAGGGATCCGCCCGCGTGCGAAGATCCGGCCGCGTTCGCAGGTCCGGGCCCTGAAAGTTGTCGAGGGTACCGGCCGGACCGCGGCGGGAGGAGCGCGTCAGTGACGCGGCGTCGGCATTCCGGATCAGCACGCGCGCCCTGGCACGAGTCGGCCCGGTGACCCACACGAAAGCCGCCAACCCCAGGACGACGATCATCACCAGCGCCAGCGCCCCGGGCATCATGCACTCCCGGTTGCGGAGGCCACCAGCCGTGAGGACCAAACGCGGCCGGCCACCGTCAGGAGGAGACCGGTTGCGAAGGTGGCAACTCCCAGGACGTTGTCCAGCAGGATTCCCAACGGGTCCACGCCCAACGCCATCCCCAGCACCAGCCCGAACACCGGAAGCCAGGACAACAGCTTGACTGTGGCTTTTGGTCCGGCGAGCGCGGTTTGCCGTGCGGCCTCTGCGTCTTCTTCGGCTTCCAACTGGGCGGCAAAACGGGTAAGAAGGTCCGCAAGCGGGCAACCGCTGGTTTCTGCCACCTCCAAGCACGCCGCCAGTTCCATCCAGACACGTCGCTCAGAGCTTCCGTGCCGGGGATAAATCCGGGCGGCAGTATCCCGGATTGCTTCAGCCGAAGAATTTCCCAAGCTGGATGCTGCCCTGGCTGCGGCCACAACCAGCAGTGACTCCTGGCTGAGTGCGGCAGTCACCGGTTCTGCCTCTGTGTCCGGGCCGCCATCCTTGATCACCCGTGAGCCATGGACCATCCAGAGTTCCTCCCACAATCGGGACGTTCCCCGCCCACCACGCAGCAATGCCGCCAGCTGTTGCACCAGCACCACGAGCGGTAAGGGCTCAGTTCGCTTTCGCCGCCAGGCGTGACGAAACCTCACACCCGAACGGGCACGGAAGGCGGCACCACTCCCTCCTCCAGGCTCCCCCAAACTATTCCGTACACGTCGGCCATTAACACGACGTCCCCGGAAGTGCTGCCAGGCCGCGAGTCCTGCAACGAAGACAAATGCGCCGATCATGGGGTGGGCCAGGGACTCAGCGAACCAGTCAGGGTCGCCCAACTCCCGCCCGGCAAAGCGTCCGGGAAAGCGTCCGGGACCGCGTCCGGCTGTGTGGCCGGCACAGCGGATGCTGACAGACCGTCCACTGACCACGTCTCAGCTGACGTACCCGGTGCCCCGCCAAAGCCGGACCAGTCGAAACCGGCGGGCAACGCCGGACCAAGCCTGCGGGCGAGGGCAGGCCAGGCGGGCCCACACGTCATTCCTGTCGGATGCCAGTGGAGGGCGGAGACCACCTTCTGGCCTTCGGAAGTGTCAGTCAGCACCCCTATGGAAGCCACTTTCCGTCCAGTGGGGGTCCGGTCCACGTGAATGACGACGTCCAAGGCACTGGAAACCTGCAGCCGCACGGCCTCGGCGTTCAATCCCGCCAGCGCACCGAGGGCCACCAGCCGCGCGGGCACGGCCTCTGCCGCGTTGGCGTGGATGGTCCCGCCGCCGCCTGTATGCCCGGTGTTGAGGGCCGTCAGCAGTTCCCGGACTTCAGCCCCGCGGCATTCTCCGACGATCAGCCGGTCCGGCCGCATGCGTAGCGCCTGGCGGACCAGTTCGCCGAGATCCAGCGCGCCCCCGCCCTCGAGGTTTCCGTGCCGGGATTCAAGCGTCACTACGTGGGGGTGGACTGGGTTGAGTTCGGCGGCGTCCTCGATCAGGACCAACCGCTCAGTCGGGTGGCTCAAGCCGAGCAGGGTGGACAGCAGGGTGGTCTTTCCCGAGCCAGTAGCGCCGCTGATCAGAAAACTCAGTCTTTGGCTCATGATGGCCCTCAGAACCCACTCGCCTTGCTCGGAAAACATGCCGCTTTCCCTCAACTCCGGCAGGGTGAACACGTTCTCGCGGCGGATACGGATGGATAGAAGGGTTCCCGTAGTGGATATCGGCGAGAGGACCGCGTGCACCCGGTAACCACCGTTCAGGCGCACGTCTACACAGGGCGACCCATCATCCAACCGACGGCCACCGGCTGACACCAGCCGGGAGGCCAGGGACCTGACTTGTTGCTCGGTGTCGAAATGCACTGATGACCTTTCCAACCCCTGCCCACGGTCCAGCCAGACGGAGGTGGGACCGTTGACGAAGATGTCTGTCACCGCCGGATCCTGGGCCAACTGTTGCAGAGGGCCCAGCCCGTTCAGCTCAGCGTTGATGGACTCTGCGGCTTCCAAGGCGCCGGCGGTGCCCAAAAGCCTGCCGCTTGCCTGAACCGCCGCTGCAACCGTGGACGGCGTGACTGGACCGTTGCCCGCGAGCACAGACTCCCGCACGGTTTCAAGGAGCAGGGAATCGAGTTTCCGGCCCTGCCTGCGTCGCGTTCCCTCGAACGGGTTCACTGGGTGGCACCGTCGAATCCCAGGACTGACATGGCAAAACGGTTGACTGGCCTGCGCCGGCCGAATTCAAGGATGCGCCCCAATTCGGTACCGGCTGCCACGCCCCTTACCTCGGGGACGACGCCCAGCAACGGCAGTCCCAGTGACTCGGCAATGAGCCCGGCATCTACGGAGGAGGCACTGCTGCCACGGACCACGAGCCCCGCATCGATGGGTGGGAGCTCGCTCAAGATGCGCCCTGCCGCTACCGCGGATTTGAGGTGGGCCTTGGCGAGGAGGACCATCCTGTCGCAGTCCCACGCGAGGTTCCGCACTCCTTCTCCGCTTCGCCCTATGTCCACCAGGATGAGCTCAAAGCTGCGGCGCGCGGCGTCCATGACCGCGGCTACTGCACGCGTGTCCGGGCTGTGGACCGCGTCCCGGGTTCCGGGCCAGGACAAGTAAGCGAACCCGCCGGCGAAGGGCAAGGAATCTCGAAACTGCGCGGGATCTATGCTTCCACGGGTTTCGGAGAAGTCGGGCCACCTAAGTCCCGGGATGTCCTCAGCCGTGACAGCCAGTTCAAGGCCGCCACCCCAAGGATCGCCATCGATGAGCATGGTGCTGACGCCGTAATCGGCGGCCGATTGGGCCAGCCAAATGGCCGTAGTGGTTGCTCCCGCGCCGCCACTGCCACCGATGATGCCCATGACCATGCCCCCGGGGTCGGGAGACCCGGACATGCTGAGGTGTTCGGCCAGCCAGGCCGCAGCTTCGGGAAGAACGGCAACCCGTTCAGCCCCAAGGGCAGCGGCCAGCTCCCAGAGTCCGTCCCCGTCGGAAGCCCTGCCCAGCAGCACTGTGGGCGAGCGACGCCGAGGGGGCAACTCGCGGACATCGCTGCCCACCAAAACAACGTCGGCACTGTCCCATCCGTGCACCGCTTCGGTCACGTCGGTGGCTGTCGCCAGGCTTCCTCCAGCGGCTGCAACAATCCGTTTGGCCTCTTCCTGCAGGTAGGGGTCTGCGGAGACGAGCAAAATCCCGGCAGTATCGTGTGGGACCCAGATTCCGTCCATGTCCGGTTCCAATGGCTTGTTGATGGGTTGCCTGTGCCGGCGATCTCTCTTGCTCATGGATCCACCATGGTGGACCCGGCGAAACACCATAAGAGGCTGGAGCCCGTATGTGCACAACGTGAAATGGAACCACCTGGCCTGGCACCGTTTGTGGAGGAACAGTGCCACGGCAGCACCGTACACAAGGCAGAATGGAGACCATGTATTTGCTGCTTGCCGCCCACCCGGAAGGCGCAGCCATACAAAGGGTCTCTCCCAGCGGAAAAGCCACCGCTGACGCTCGCGTCGTCACCCGCGGTGAGCTGCCCGGCGTCGTGCGTGAATTCGAAGCCCAGCGGCCCCGCTGGGTGTGGCATCGCGCCATGGACTGGTATCCGGAACTGCTGGCCCACGGAGTTGAGCTGGAGCGGTGCCATGATCTGGCGCTGTGCGGGGCCATCCTGGCACACTCGGAATTTACGGCGGACACGGACTATGCCCGGCACGCGGTCAAGCTCACGCAGGACGACGACTCGACGCCGCCCCGCGTCCTCCAACCCCCGGCGCCGCCGGCAGACCAAGGCGCCCTGTTCGAGGACCTTGCGCCGTCGAATACCAAAGCTGGGCTGGCCGAACTCACAGCAGAGTTCGCAGCCCAACAGCATGCAGTCGCCCAAGTCCCCACTGACGAACAGCGAAAGCAGCGCCTTCAACTGCTGCTCGCCGCCGAATCAGCTTGCGCCATCATCGCAGTCGAAATGCAACACGCCGGCGTCCCGTGGCGCGAAGAGCTGCATCAGCAGATCCTCGCCGACGTCCTGGGCCCCCGGCCGCCAATGGGACACCGGCCTCCGGCCCTTGAAGCGCTCTGCGCCGAGCTCCGGACCATCCTCAACTCGCCCGGTTTGAACCCGGATTCCCCTCAGGACCTCATGCGTGCCCTGCACCGGAACGGGATTGAGGTGAAGAGCACGCGTCAATGGGAGCTGCAGGAATCAAAGCACCCTGCCATCCAGCCCCTGCTCGCCTACAAAAAACTCTCGCGGCTCCACACGGCCAACGGCTGGGCGTGGCTGGACGCGTGGGTGCGGGACGGCCGGTTCCACCCGGAATATGTGGTGGGCGGCGTAGTTTCCGGTCGCTGGGCATCCCGGGGCGGCGGTGCCCTGCAAATCCCCCGGAACATTCGGGCCGCGGTCCATGCCAATCCCGGCCACAAGCTCATCGTCGCCGATGCCTCCCAGCTGGAACCCCGCGTGCTGGTTGCACTGGCCCAGGATACGAAAATGGCCGAAGCCGCCCGCGACAAAGACCTCTACGCGGGCATCGCCGCGCAGGGGTTCGGCGGCGACCGGGCCAAGGCGAAGATTGCACTTCTAGGCGCTATTTACGGCGCCACTACTGGAGAGTCGGGCAGGCTCATGCCCCAGCTCACGCGCACCTATCCACGCGCCGTCGGGTTCGTGGAGCAAGCAGCCCGCCAGGGCGAGGCCGGCAGGACCGTCACCACCCGGCTCGGCCGAAGCAGCCCACCGCCATCTACCGGCTGGTTGCGCAGCCAGCAATCCACTACTGCGGAAGAACAGCGCCGCGCGGATAACCTGGCTCGGTCCCGTGGCCGGTTCACCCGCAACTTCGTGGTCCAGGGCTCGGCTGCTGAATGGGCGGCGTGCTGGCTCGCTGAATTACGACGCCGGTTGCGGGCCATGCGTGCCGAAGGCTCACCTTCCGGGGAGCTCGTCTTCTTCCTGCACGACGAAGTGATGGTTCACGCCCCGGAAGACGCAGTGGAAGCCTGCATCCAAGCCATCGAAGAGGCGGCCGCCGCGGCCAAGGAGCTCATGTTCGGACGTATCCCGGTCGAATTCCCGGTGAGTGTCGCCGTCGTCGATTCCTACGACAAGGCGAAGTAGCGGCACAGTACCCACAACCTCGTGGACTATCCAGTCATATCTCGCCATATGAGGCGGAATGACCGGTACCGCCAAGTAACTTTCGTTCTCCCCCGGTTCTGGCTACTTTCACTATGTGGATACATTGCTGGTCCACATATGTGTGCAAGGAAGCATCAAGGGGGAGCGTCAATGGCTGGCAGGTTCGAAATTCTCAAGGACGACGACGAAACGTACCGGTTCCGCCTGACCGCCGCTGACGGAACCGTCGTGGCCGAATCACCGACGTTCAGACACCTTGAGGGTGTCATTGCAGGCATCAACGCTGTCCGCGAAAATGCCGCGACCGGACTGGTAGTGGATCGTTCGACGGCGGCACGCAGGGCCGCCTGACAGCGAACCAGCGCTGTCATTTTCAAAAGTCGTCCGCACTCGATCCCGCGGATTTCCGGCGGCAGTGCAGATGAGTGTGACATGAGAATGTCAGGGGTCCCCTGGCCGTCAGGCATCGGCAATATCCCTGGCATCAGATAGAGAGCGTGCCATCCGGTCGAGCTTGGTCATCACGAGCGTATCGCCGGCCGGCAGGCTGCCATTGCTTCGCGGAGGCCCAGGCGCACCCTGTTCGTTCCCGTCAGTCCGTGATCGACGATGATCTGCTTTTCGTCAACGCCAAGGGTAAGGAGGGCGTTTCGTTGGGCGGTCAGGTCCTGCTCGTTCGTCGAGACCCGGGCATAGCCGATCTTCATTCGCGTCATAAGAACGTGGTTGCAGTAGTCCCCCCGTCACCGTGCATTTCATCGTGCGGGTCATACGTACATGGCCTTGGCCAGCAAGCGCGCGGAACATGACGGCGGGATTCCCAGGCACGGAGCGCGACCGGCTTACGGGCGGACGTGGATCGCCTTCGGTGGGGATGAATCTTCTTGGTCGATAGAGATAGGTACCAAAGTGCTTGACCGAGAGCACCCAAACCTGAGCCGCGCTCCCGGTATCACCAGGCTTGACCTGCCCGGGTTGAGGCCTCTCTTACTAGAGCTAGGCCAGTGAAGCTATTAGTCTTTCCATGCCGAAAGGACCGAGACGTACTTCGCGGGAACGCTGTCCGCCAGCCATACTTTTTCGCCACCTTGGTAGAAGCTGATGTGCTCTCCGTGAGCGGCCGCACTGTCAATTAGAAGGACAACCGGCTCAGTATCCTTTCGGTGTCCTACCTGCTTGGCCATTTCGACGTCCTCGGAGAGGTGAACGTACTGGCGTCGCATAGGTCGCAAACCCTCGGATTGAATAGCTTCAAAGCTTTCTCTGGACGTCCCATGAAACAGTTTTTGAGGTGGACTTTCTTGTGCCTTCACTATGCGGGCAGGGACACTGTGACCGTAGAAAGCTCGAATGCGGTCACCACGGAGTTCATGACGTCGTTTAGGGGAGGACAGAAGCATGCCCTCCAGATCGGTGACTTCAAGGTTCACCCAATCAGTGGACTCTTGCCGGAGCGCCTGAAGAAGATCCTCCACAGACGTCCACCCTTCCTCATCCAGCTCCAGTTCGTAAAGCCACGGCTCGTGGCGCAAAGCATGCGATACAGCCCGGCTGAGCCTCGGGTAGTCGGTCATTTTGCCTCGTGCTTTCTGCGGTTACTTCCGAAGCGAACGGGCGGGCGGTCAGCGAAATTCAAGCATGTCGTCGATGGCTGAATGAAGCCATGCTGCGAAATCAGGAAATCCTCGGTCACCACGTGATTCCCATCCTGGGTCGGCGAAGTCATGCACGATCGAGATCTTGCCTGTTGAGAGATCCCAGCACGCCACGTCATCGTTGTCCTCGCGTCTCGCGAGCGGGACCAATCTGCGGTTTGGATAACGGTTCTTCAGCCCCTGGTGGCGCTCGCGTAACCGCTCATCAGTCAGTACGAACCACGGCTCAAGATAGATGATTTCCATGGTCACAAATCGGATGAAGTCCGATGGATACTCAAATCCAGCGGGCAACTCCGAGACGGTCAGAAGTGTCTCACTCATCAGTTTCCTATCCGTCCTGTCACCGCAGAACCCTTGGGGTCTGTAGGGAGCATTCTGCTTCCGAACGCAACCTAGCGGCATCCCCGACATTGCAGTACGACCTCATGTATTAACGCATGCCACGCCATGCCCGTTCGAGCTCTGTCTCCGAAAGTGCCACCGTAGTACTGAAGTGCGATACGAGCAGTGTGCCCGATAGCGCCTTGCTCTCCGCGAAGCGCGACTTTTCTAGGGCTCTCAAGGTTTGCAGAGTGCCCGGTAAAGGATCGCCTTACGTATGTCTGCTTTGCACCCAGCGCTACAGTTGACCGGGCCACGCGATTCATCGGACATGGCGGGTAGGGAGGCCGACGTTGGGAAAGTACTTTGAGCATGAAGTTCTTAGGGGCTTCTACCTGGAAGACAGCTGGGTATTGGACATCAATGCAAGTCGAGGGCAGCTTGTCATCACCGCGGAGTTCGTACTGACCGAGGAACACCCCTCTAATGCCCCGGCACGCCCCGGAGAGCAATACTGCTACCGCAAGGGGGTGCTGGTGTTCGATGGTGTAACAGATTTGACCTGGACGGGTCAGCTCAGTTCCCGGCCTTCGCGTGACCCTGACGGCTCAGTTGACTACGGCAATATCGACTCACTCATCATCGAGGGAGACCACTACACCGTTGAAGGAGGCCTCGGCACAATCGAACTCCACGCTGCATCCATCCGCGTGGCACTGGTCTCGGACGGCACGATCCTCACTTCGCCCGGCACCGCTGCTGACCTCTAGCCCGCGTCCGGTGAAGGACCGGCTTACGGGCGCATCGATCAGGTGTGTGTAGGTGTCTGCTGTTTTTCGCTGTGGCTGGCTTGTGGGACTCTTTATGAGTTCAGGCTCTAGGTATCAGCCGCTTTACGCCTGACCCATGACCCTGCTTAGGAGCCCACGAAATGCCACCACGACAGAGTCCTGCCCAGAAACTTGCTGCCAAGCTACTGCTTAGTGGGGAATGGGCGCCGGTCACCAACACAATCGGCTTTCTTCAACGACCTCTTGATGAAGCCGTTGTTGAGTGGAGGCAATGGGCTCAAGAGAGCTATTACCAGCCGGCAGCTGGCTTCGGGATCACTGAATACCGGGGCGCTCTGAGGGAGTTACTGGGTAAGTTGCTGCCGCTGGGCTACGGTCAGCGCTGGCTTCTGTTGGAGACGACTAACCCCGAGTGGACAGCTGTCATGGAAAACACCCACGACACCGCGAGCCGGGGACCCATAGGGGAGAACTTCGCTGCAGCACGCGGAATCACCACCGTCCAAGTGAAGGACGTCCCGAAAAACATTAAGCGCATGCCGGATGAGCCTGCAAGGGGACGGTGGGGAAGCCGGAGCCTGTCGATCTATGACGAGAACGGCTTCCGCAGGGGCCTTAGTCTTGAAGACTTCGAACCCTGGCAGTTCAGCGAAAACGGAGAGCCATATGACTTTGAGGACACGGAGCAGTACCTACTGCCGCGGCCTTTGGACTGCTTCCCTCACGAGACATTGGTTGATATCTGCAGGAACTTGGGTCTTGACCCCTTCGAGGAGGACTTTTACGTACCGAACGGGCGGGCGTTCCTTATCGAATCGCTCCATCAACCAGCCGGTGACGAGCCATGGGCCAAAAGGTACACCTTGGCTGAGGCCAGAGCCGGATATGAGGACCTTGAGCGCCCCAGAGTTGATGACCCCATCCAAGGGAATGCACTATATTCCTTGGGCTCTGCAAACCCGAACCCGGACGCTGTTTATCCTTCGCTGGGGTATAAACCGTTGCGTACGCCAACACCATGGGACGAAGCCCTGAAAGAATTCGAAAAGAGCGTTCAGCGCTACAGCAGCTACCCTGCATCGGCATCGCTAAGTGAGGGGCTGGAAGAGTATGGCATCCTCGCTTCGCCCACCTATGCCACAGGTGGGACAGGTAGCGAGAGCATCAGCGTGAGCGCCACGCCACCCCTGCTTGAAGCGCCACCGGAGATTCGGGAATACACGGCAGCGTACGCGGTCCTCCAATGGAGACAGGCCAATGGCAGATCCACCTCAGAGTTCTACCCCAACCGGAAGCAAATGGCCATCATCCGGCAGCTGTACAAAGACAACGACCTTTACCCCTTCGACGTACCCTCGGACCAGGTGTACCGAACACTAGCCATCGACAAAATGGTCCGCGACGTCACCGACCTCAATATCACCCACCAACTGGTGGACTGGGAAACCAAATCAGCCGCCGGAACACCCGCTGAAAAAACCCAAACATACGACAGAAGGAACAATTCCTGCGCCTGGGAAATCCGGAAGATCATCCAAGATCAAGAACAACTCATCTGGAACCCTCAAATCGACGACCGACAGCACTGAAACGCCCAACAGGGCAACGGTCCTGCCCAGAAGTCCACTTCGCCAGTAACGCCATGCACGCTAAGGGATCCCTAAGCGTGCAGCTGCCTAGGTCCTTGCGCATGCCGAGTGTGACAGCATGTGGTTATGAGCGCGCAACTTGAGGTGCCGCGGTTGGAGGACTTGAATGATCTCGGAATTGTGATCGAGCCGTCTAGCCAGCCGTGGGTGGTGTCAGTGATGGCTTGGGCGAACGACGGGAGTGCGGTCGAGCTGACCTGGGACGAGATAGCGGGGTCAGCAAGCATCCGTTGGGTTAACGGTGACGAACTGAGGCTTGCTCTTGAGCGGGAGACCGCATCGAAGATCTCCGTGCGTGAGGAGTCTGGACGCATAGAGTTCCGACTGTGGTCCCGCTGTGAGGGACTGGGCGGGCTAATGACCGTTCAGGTCGGCGAGCACGTGACGGTACATGACACGCTTCTGCGGACATAGCGGCAGTCAATCAGCCCTGACTAGTAAGGCTTGGACCATCTCTGAGACGACGGGATAGGGGCGGAACGCTCCGTGATTATCACTCGCATGATGGAGCGGGACTTCCGTGAAAGTATTAATTCCGGGACCCGTGGAATACCCATCGATATCTTCCCTGCAATGGGATCAGGCCGGACGTGACTGGCGGGAGGCGTGCCGTGGTGAGCAAAGACGAAGTCATCCGTAAGTTGCTCGTATCTGGCCTGGCCGACTGGGTTTCATTGCATGGCGTCGTGTGGTGGGGCACTAGAGGCACGATTACCCCAGATACGAAGCAGGTAGTTCTGGACGTCCTTCACTCCGTTTATTCGGAGGGGCTCATGGTGCCTGGAGAGCTCGGGGAGACGGGTTTTGAGGATTGGGCGCGGCCGTCAGAAATATGGGTGATTCGGTCAGAGATGGCACTTGACGCTCTGGAGTGGCGACCAATGGGTGAGGGCTTTTGGCTGCGGCTAACGCCGCACGGCAAGACCCTCGGGCACCAATATGAAGCCGAAGGAGAGGACCTCTCGGATTAGTAGTGGTTCCTTTGGACAACTTGGTGGCGCAGCCGGGACCGTTCATCAAATTATGCGCCCATAAGCCGGGGTCTCCCGACGCTTCAAGCGTCCGGTAAGGGATCCTCTACCGGACAGCGAAACCGAGTATGGCTTGAACTCGCGCCATCGGCTGCGAAGAGAAATCGCGGCTGGAGGAAAGAGATGTAGGGAGCCGTGGTGCCCTAAGGGCTAACGGCACACGGCCGGAACATCATCAGCCGAGCGAATTTCGGCGCCGCCTCTGCCGCCGGGTTGATATTCGCACCACTCCTCTGCGGAGGCTTGTACGGCAACCCAAACTATAGGGGCGGATGCTGCTACAACGAGGATGATGGCCAAGCCCGCCCATACCCACGTTCTTCGGCCGGTGACGCTTCGTCGCATCATCACGAATGCCACTAAGCCGGCCAAAAAGGTTGCCAGAACGGCGCTGACTTGCAGCGCCTGGTTCGACGTAGCCCCGGTCCCGGTGAGTACAGACGTGATGGTGGCCCCAGCGACAAGAGCGGATAGAATCGCGGGCAGAACTGCCAATAAGCAGAAGATCGTAGTCAGGACCACGGCTAGACGTGGTCGATCAGGTCTTACCCTGGCAAATTCGGTATCCAATATTCCCCCAAGTGTTCGTTGCCCGACGCTACCAGACGACCGCCCCACCCTGTTCTGCATCAGGCAGCTCACTTCGTCCCGTAAGCGGTGGCTAACGAGCGTCTCCGCGTCCGATTGGGGATCCATTACCGGGCGCAGCACCCGACCCGACGGGCCCTTGATTCGGCTGGCATGACTTGGCTGTTTAGCCGTCAGAAACGAGGACGTTCTCGTGAATCTTCGTCCAGCCGCTGGATTCCAGTTCCTTGGTGTTGTAACCGTCAGCGACCAGGATTGAAGACTCCTGGTCGGGGCCGCTGGCCCTGACCAGCTCACCTTTTGTCGCATCAGTGCATCCGGAGTACCAACCAGACCCATCAGTAGGGACCGTGATGATGCAAGCACGCGGCCCTTCATTGCCCTGCCCCACGAAGTACTTCTTCCCATTGGCCTCTGCAACAAGGAGTACCTTGTCCAGCTTCACGTCGTTGAGTTTGACCTCTCCAGGAAGCTCATCCGACGCGGTTGGTGTTCGTTCCAAAACCTTCAGGCTGCCAGAGTCTGAACAGCTGCTCAAAAGGAGCCCGGCTGTGAGTGTGGCTGTAACTAATGCAAAAGTGCGGTTTTTGATGGCGCTGCCCCCTCAGGCTTTTGTTGAAATGCCATCGTATCCACACTCAGAAAAGCGTGGCTGGCGTCCGCCTTGATGACAGCTTCGAACGATGCCCGGTAAGGGATCCCCCATGGTCCACAAATTCGAAATGCAACCCACTTCTGACATTCAGTGCAGTCAGCTTCTGAAAATGACAGCTGTTCAGAACCGTCACGCTGCGGGGGCCCCTGCTGTTAGAGATCGACGTCGCGGACTTTGTCCGTGTCCCAGGGGACGGTCCATCCGAGTTCGTCAAAGAGCCCGCTTAGGACCATCCCTGTGAATCCCCAGACCAGCACGCCGTTCACGGTGAAGCCGGGGCTGGTGTAGGTGCGTCCGAAACGGGAAATGGTGGCCGTGACCCGGTTGACGGGATCCAGGAGGTCGCGCACCGGCACCCTGAACACCTGCGCGGATTCGGCGTAATCTACTACGCGGACAGGCGACGGCGCGTCCCACCAGCCCAGCACGGGTGTCACACGGAAATTGCTGCGGATCAGTCCAAGCTCTGGGATGGTGCCGAGAACGCGGACACCGCTGGCGTCCAGCCCGGTTTCTTCCACGGCTTCCCGCAACGCCGCAGCCACCACCGACTCATCCTCCGGATCCACCATGCCGCCGGGGAAGGCTACCTGGCCGGGATGGTCGTCAAGGGTGTGTGCCCGCTCCAGCAACAGGACGTCGAGGTCGGCCGGTGCTATGGGGCGCCCGGACTCAGCCGGCACGTCATCCAACACGCCAAAAAGCATGAGTACGGCGGCGGGCCGGTTGGTTTCCGGGAGGACGGGCAGCCTCTCCCACAGGGCAGAGTGCTGCTGTTCGCCTGCTTCGAAGCGGGTCACCAGCGCCGACAACTCTTCAAGCGCGGTCACCCGGGCCTCCTTTGCGATTCCATGCGGATTTCCGCGGCGCGGTGGGTCTCCGCCAAAAGCTGCTCCAGCAGTGCCTCATTTCCCGGGGCGAGCTCGTACTTCAGGAGCTTGGCTGCTTTGACCGGGTCAGTCTCGCCGTCGCCGTAACTGGGACAGAGACTGGCCACCGGGCAGGCACCGCATGCAGGTTTCCTGGCATGGCAGACCCTTCGGCCGTGGAAGACCACCCGATGCGACAACATGGTCCAATCCTTGGGTTCGAACAGCTCGGCGACGTCGAACTCGATCTTCACGGGATCATCGGAGGCCGTCCACCCAAAGCGCCGGGCCAGTCGTCCGAAGTGCGTGTCCACCGTGATCCCGGGGACGCCGAAGGCATTACCAAGAACCACGTTGGCCGTTTTCCGTCCGACGCCAGGCAACGTCACCAGGTCTTCGAGCTTGCCCGGGACCTCGCCGTCGTACTCATCCACCAGCCGGTTGCTGAGTGCCAGGACGTTCCGCGCTTTGGCCCGGAAGAAGCCGGTGGGCTGAAGGATGGTCTCCAACTCCACGGGATCAGCCTCTGACATGGCCCGCGCATCCGGGTACCGGGCAAACAGGATCCTGGTGACCTGGTTG